>CAZTCD010000008.1:0-60784 GCA_964612065.1 uncultured Bdellovibrionales bacterium
GTTTTCGGATACCGTGTGAAGGGGGAGTGGCATGTTCACTTTTTATCAGGCGGATTTACTCAAATCTATGATGGTAAGGTGACTGTTCTGGCTGAAACCGTTGAAATGGCCCAGGAATTGGATCTGGCTAAAGCCGAGATGGAGCTGCAGGCTGCCTTGGGCAAGTTGAAGAATACCAAAGTAGGTACTTCGGAATATTCTTCGCTTGCGCTGGATGTCGAACTCGCCAGAGGTAAAGTAAAGGCTGCCCAGAAAAAGCTTCATTGAGTAATAGATCCTTTTGAATTGACAAAATGGCAAACGCGTTCAGCGTTTGCCATTTTTCTTTCCCCGTCTCACAATAAGAAAAGTTAGGAATGCGCCGCTAATCCAGGAAGGGTCCAATGTCGCTCAGTATGACATTTCGGCAAAAGCTAATTCGCATCACATGCAGTGCTTCGATCTGCGGCCTTTCATTCTCATTTATCATTGGCGAAGCGGTAGACCACCAGGCAAAACAAATTCGGGCCTGGACGATCGATCCAAATTTTTTTCCAGAATCTTTCGGGCCTACCCAACCAGTGATGGCAATGGCTCAGGCATTCGACTCTATGCGGTGGCGGGAGCAGCTGATTACAGCGAATAGCCTGGAAATCAAGGGTGCTCCAATCTTGGAGGGCGGGGCTGCCTCGTACCTGGCGGACAAATTCATCCCCGCATTACCAAAGACCCTTCCTTCCGTTTCGCCCGACCGTTTGGAACAAAAGGCGAAAGAGACGATATCGGTAGCCTCAGCGGCGCCGGATAAGTCAGAGCTTAAGCATTCGGAAGTAGAGGTGATCCTGGCCTCCATACACACGGCAACGAATCGGTTGTCCCAAAGAGGGCCATCTTTTCCTTCCGCTGATACGGTAGCCGTCACGAAAACATCCAAACCCAAATCCAGTGCCCCTCTTGAAAAGCAAGCAGGGCCAATGATTCCCCGGCAAGTGATTGCGGCCGTAAAGGCACAGGCTCCCAAGCAGGAACATGGAGGAGAGTTTTGGGTTATCGCAGGGAATATACTGTCGTCCACCGCCCAAAAGACTGAACAAGGGCACTTCGAAGTCGGCTTATACTCGAAAATCGATCCGGAGCAGAATCCAGTTGGATTTCCCATGCCCCAGCAGATTCTCCCGGCGGGCGAGAATTCCTTTCGGCTGGAAGTGCCTCAGAAGATCGAGAATGGATATTTAATTGCTGAGTTCGTATCAGCTAATACAGGAAAAAGAACAAGAATTTTACCCAGCCATAATCCATTTACTCGAGGGCATCACCCCAAAGCGGAGCTTGTGTTTCTTCCGAAGGCAGAAGACGTTGTCACTACCGTGGCGTCAGCTCTGGCTGCGAAAGTTTCCGCGGAAACAGAGAAGCTAAAAATAAGCGGTAAAATTACCACGATGTTTGCTGGCTCCTCGCAGCTTCCTCAGGCAGATGTGGTGGTTAAGCTTCGGGGCAGAAAAGAAGCAACAAGAACAGATAGATCAGGAAGCTTTGTTCTGGAGCTGCCAAAGTTGAAGGGGTCACTTTACTTAGAGGTCCTTAAGCCTGGTTACCATCCCCTGATTGTTTCCGTTCCTTCCGGGATCCAAGAGCCAATTAATATAGAGATTGCCAGCAGGCATGCTATGGAGCAGTTGTCTCAAAGGCTTGGGGCCAATCAGTCCGGAACGAGTGGAATCCTCGTTGGCCGAGCAATTGGCGCAAATGGAGAAGGGCTCAGAGGAATGGCGGCTCAGCTTAGCGTGAAAGCTGATGGGCCATTCTATTTCGACGACGAAGGGGTGGCCACCAGAGATCTGCGCTCCACCAGCGGAAACGGACGATTCATCTTCTTTAATATAGAGCCTGGAAGCGGATTTTTGGAGACCTCCATCAACGGTGAAGCTGTTGCTCCGATCGAAATCTCGACGGTTGAGGGCGGTGAGATGATTCAAAAGACACTGACACCGGTGCCTGGAACGATCCGTGGACGCGTATTTAACCCTGTAGCATCGGTAGGAAAAATGCTTCCTGTTTCAGGTGCGAAAGTGAGAATTGAGGGGGCGAGCGACTGGGTTAATACGGATTCATTCGGTGCTTTCTCCATTGGTCCTGTGAAGTGGATCAAGGGTGAACGGATTTCTTTGGAGCTATCGGCCGAGAAGTTTAATAACCATCGATACAATTTTGATCCGAATAATGGTGCCGGCTTAAATCTTTTCGCATTTCCCGCCCCGTATTTAACCAAACTGGCTAGATCAATGGACCTCGATATCGATCCCTATTCCGGTCTTATCGTAGGAAAAGTCACGGGACCGTCTGTGCGTATGGATGCTCTGGCGGATCATTCGGTAGTGAACAGTGCGCGTGATTTCTATTTTGACTCCAGGGGGCGTCTGCGAGGGTCGCATGAGATGACAGACCCCCGATATGGCACATACGTAATATTCAATGTTCCAAAGGGCAGGACCCTTTTGCATGGCAACGATTCTGGCGGAATACTGCGATATTCGGAGAGTGTCATTTCGAGTCCGGCGTCTGTCAGTATTCTGATGGACTGATGGCTTCAGGTTTCAAATTCGTATCGCCGCAAGGTTTCGATTGCAGACATAAAGCCTATGCGGACAATCTTCTCCATGAACTTTGTAGAAAAATTGAAGTGATCGCCAAAAAACATCTCGTGATCCCGGGCTCGGGGATTGATGTAGATATAGCGGCTCTCCGGGTTAACGGATAGCTGCTCTTCCAGAAGAGTCATTATCTTTTTGCGGTGTTTCTCATCGATTTGGGTTTTTTTGCAGTATTCATTAACTGCATCGATTGCCGCTAATTTCTGGTTCCTGTTGTAGATAGCTGACTGAATTTTTCGTTCAATCATCAGGTAGATTGCCTGGATTCCAATCGCAGTGATTCCAAATTTTGTAAGAGAGCCCACCTCTCTTGAAAAGTGGTAGGGCTGATGAGTATGGCTGGCTATGATGAGGTCGGCGCCAAGCTGCTCTGCAGCATTTACGGAAAGGGTTTCTCTGATCTCTCCATCAAAAAAGTAAATCAGCTTTCCCTTCTTATTTCTGACTCCGTAAGGAGAGAAAATGGGCGGCAAGGAAACCGAGGCAGCCACACTGTCCGAGATGGAAACTTCATCTTCAAAAAGGCAACGGGGGTCGTCAGCCGGAGGTGGAAGTTTGTGTTTGCAGAATATCACGCGCTTAGAGTGGTTGAGTTGGGTAGCCACTACGCAGAGATCTACCGCATAATCCTCAAAGCGATTGGACGGCAATACATCTTCTCGCATGTAATTTTCAATGCCGGCCGTGGTGAAAAGACCAGAGAGGGAAAGCAGTTTTTGCCTTCGGTACAGCAAGTCGATTGCGCTGGTGGTAAGCGAGCGCAGCTTTTTGCTCAAGCCATCTCGGGAGGCCTCCTCGTGCTGAGAGGCCTTTACAGACATTAAGGTGCTGTAGTTAAGAGGTTTTAAGGGACTTTTCTTTTGCCTGCCCAGATAGGCATTAAAAACCTGGTCTACGCTATATCCAGCGGCCAGGTAGCAGGCAATCATGCTTCCTGCACTTGAGCCCACATAGGCATCGATATCAAGCGGGCCCCGGGCGGAAGCTGTGGAGGGGCTTTTGCCTTTCAATCCGCCCAGGAACCGAAAACCTTTTTCATGCAGAGCAAGACTAACGCCCATATGAAAAGCGGCAGCCTTGGTGGCGCCCCCGGAGCAAACGAAAGCAATCTTTTTCCGCTTTGAAATTTGCTGCTTTTCGTTCATTCCGCGGCCCAGTATTCAAACTATCTAATTGATCATACAGATATTCGTGGCTAATCAGCACTTGAAAAAGGAAATAAAGTCATGAATACTCATTAAAGAATACGATTTCGATCGGACAGTTGGTGCGTAGTCGCCCTGGGAATCGAGGACGCAATGGAATCTCAAGCAAAGAATTGGTTACCGCTTACAGAGTACGCTCTTCGCAGTGGGATGAGTATTTCTACGCTCCGCCGCAAAATAAAATCGAATAGCATTTCCTACAAAATGGAAGATGGCAGATATCTCATTCAGAGCGACGACCTGCTCGATAATGCTAGAACGGTTGGTTTTGCTTCTTCTGATGAGCTTCGCCACCACTCCGTTCCTACCGTGAGACCATCGTCCCCGGAGCCGGAATCGCCCAATACAGTGGTCTTTCCGGCTGGCCCGATCCAAGAGACTGCTAGTGCTTCCGAGATCGAGGCTCTTAGGGTGGAGATCCGCCGTAATCGAGATGAGGATGTTTTGCGCTGGAGAGCGCTGGAAGCAAGGGTGGCTGGATTAGCCAAGAAGCTTGAGATTTTTTCTGAGCAAATGGCCGAGACCAAAATGCTGGTTAAAATCTTCGAAGAGAAGATGGATCATCGTGGATAAAATGCTACATGTGGGCCTGAGCTTGGCCACTATTGCCCTTTTCAGTGGAAGTGTATTTGCCGAAACCACGATTAACGGCGTTACTTATGGTTCTTCGGGGGAAAAATTGGCCAGCTCGGCCGGGCCCCTTGCCGCCGAGCAGCAGCTGCGTCTTAAGAAAGTTTTCCTTTTTCCGTCGATTGATGACGTCAGCGGAGCGCTGGCTCCTAAGCTAGATGAAAGACTGGCGGCGCTTTTCCAGGCCAATCCAAGATTCGAGTTCGTCCGGGATCCGCAGGTAATCAAGGCCCTCAGCCCAGATGAAAGTACTTATTATAAGGTGGCGCAGAACCAAGAGGTGCATCTCGAGGCCGCGAAAGTTACCGGCGCCGATACTACCGTATTGCTTAGAACCAGAAATGTTGGATCGAATACCAAGATGGTGTTGGAACTGAGGGATGCGGCTGGAGCGCTCCTTTTCAAGGAGGAGGGAGAGGTTCCTGGCTCCTCGACCCTTGAGGTGCGCAACCAGCTTATATCTCGTTTGTTTAATGGAATCCTGTCGCGTCTTCCCTTTGAGGGAGCGGTTACCGGCAGAACGGCCAATACTATTACCGTAGACCTGGGTGTGGGGAGTCTCCGCCAGGGGGAGGAGCTTGAAATTGCACGAATCATTTCAGTGCAACGGCATCCGCTCCTGGGAACTGTGGTAGGTACCGATTACTCTCGGACAGGAAAAGCGCGGGTGACGACGGTCGATCGGGTGTTGTCGTTCGCCGAGATCACCGAAGAATATTCCGGTGAGCGGGTTACTCCTGGTCAAAAGGTTCTTAGATCCAGGCCCGCTTTGTCCAGGAAATCAGAAGAGACCGGGGGGCGAGGGGACTTCGATAACAGAAAACCGCCGAAGGGCGATTCGGGATCAAGCGGCGACCAGGACCTTTTCGATGATCGACTAAAGGGCGAATTTGATAAGCCGAAAGCAAGGTATGGAGTCGCAGGCGCGAATCTATACTATGGATCTCTTTCTTATAATCAGTCTGTGAGCGGAAGCGCCAACGACTATACAGGATCTGGGATCGGGGGAACCTTCGATGGCGAGCTTTGGATTACCAAGGTCTGGATTCTCTCTGCCGAGTACGGGTTTTCTAACGCAAATCTGAGCGGAACATCGGGTGCCTTGGGTGCGTCAACGTGGAAAGAGTTTGATGTTGCAGCTGGCTATCGTATTTTTCCTGACGCTCTAGCCGAGGGCGTTACTCTTACTGGCAGTATCGGATATCAGGTGGTGAATCTCACTATACCTACAAGTTCGTCGTTGAGCGTTGGGCCAAAACGATTTTCCGGGATTCTTTTAAGGGCAGATGCCGATATCGGCTTTTTAGAGCGCCAGAAAGTGACCGTTGGCTTTGGCATACAGCCGTTCTCGTCATTTACGGATACTGGGCCGGCAATCGGCACTCCCTCTGGAGGCACGGTTTTGGGATTTCATCTTGGATGGAATCGCCAGCTTACGAATGAGCTTACGTTCCGGCTGGGCATTCGATATTCGGTGGCTAACGGAAATTATGAAAACTCGGGCTCGATATCAAACAAGCGCTTTACCATTGGGCCGGGTATCTACTATTCCTTTTAGCCTGAATGGCTAAAAAGCAAAACGTTTCCCAATCCAAAGATAAACCCGCCCCCGCGAATGCGAAACAGCGCATCGATGAGCTTGTAGATGCGCTGAACGAAGCCAGTATCGCATACTATCAAAAAGACGCGTCCATTATGAGCGATTCCGAGTGGGACGCTGGGCTTCGTGAGTTGGAGCGCCTGGAGGCGGAGCATCCTGAGTTTCTGCGATCTGATTCTCCGTCAGTTAGAGTGGGGGCCCCTCCTCTAGCGGCGTTCGAAAAAATATTCCATCGCGCTCCGATGCTTAGTATCGCCAACTCCATGAACCTCGAGGAGCTTGAGGGGTTTGATGAAAGAGTAAAGAAGCACTTGGGCGTGAGTGGTTCAATTGCATACCAGTGTGAGCTCAAGTTCGACGGGTTAAGCGTGAATCTGACCTATAAGGACGGCATTCTGGTTTCCGCAGCTACAAGAGGGGACGGTAGCATAGGTGAAAACATCACACCTAACGTGAAAACGATTCGAAACGTACCCCTGCGCCTCAGAGGAAAAGATACTCCATCCCTGATCGAGATCAGGGGAGAGATAATGCTTCCGATTAAAGCGTTCCAGGAGTTGAACAAAGATCAGGAAGAGTCGGGCGAAAAGGTATTCGCAAACCCCAGAAATGCGGCCGCTGGTAGCGTGCGACAGTTGGATTCCAGGGTTACGGCGGGCCGGGAACTTAAGTTGTTCGCCTATTCCTTGGGAGCGATTGAGGGTGGAACGCGCCCACCACTGCAATCTGAAGTGCTTGAATGCCTGTTTGAGTGGGGTTTTGAACGCCACCAGTTTCATCGGTTGTGCGAAGGAACCGAGGCGGTGCAGGGATATTACGAAGAAATTTCCTCGGAGAGGGATCGCCTCGAGTTTGATATCGACGGCGTGGTTGTGAAGGTAAACCGCCTCGACTGGCAGGAAGACCTAGGCTTTGTGAGTAAAAGCCCAAGATCAATGACGGCTTATAAGTTTCCGGCACGCCAAAAAACCACACAGATCCTGGATATCGTGGTCCAAGTGGGCCGCACTGGAGTGCTCACGCCGGTTGCAAGCTTGGAGCCAGTTAATATTCACGGTGTGATGGTGGCAAGGGCTGCGCTACATAATCAGGAAGAAATCGATAGGAAGGATATAAAGATCGGAGATTGGGTGGTGGTTCAGCGCGCCGGGGATGTGATACCCGAGATTGTTTCTGTGATTCCGGAGAAGCGTACGGGAAAAGAGCGGCGATACGAGCTCCCAGACCATTGCCCGTCCTGCGGAACCAAAACAGTAAAAATCGAAGGCGAAGTGGCTGTTCGATGCCCGAACGAAGAGTGTCCGGCCCAGAGACTAGAAGCTTTGGCCCATTTTGTTTCTAAGGGCGCGATGAATGTGGTGGGGCTGGGGGGAAAAATCCTGGAGCAGCTGGTGGATGCAAAACTTATCCGACGACCCTCGGACCTCTACAGAATAAGCTGTTCAGATTTACTTGGTTTGGAGGGTTTTAAAACCAAGTCGGCGGAAAAGCTTGTTGGGGCGATTCAAAAGAGCAAATCCTGCAAGTTATCGTCTTTTGTTTATGCATTGGGTATTCGCCATGTGGGGGAGCGACTGGCCGCGTCGCTTGCGCGTGAGTATCCAGACCTGGAGCGCCTGATGGATGCAAGACCGGATGAGTTGGTCGGAGTTGAGGATGTGGGGGAAATCGTAGCCACAAGCATCGTGGATTACTTTTCAAAAAATAAAAATCGGCAGGAAGTTCGAGACCTTCTGGCAGCGGGTATTCAGCCTGTTAGCACGGTTAGGCACTCGCACTCACTTGCCGGCAAGCAGTTCGTGATTACAGGCACGTTACCTGGGATGTCTCGGCAAGAGGCAACAGACTGGATTGAGCGACGAGGCGGTAAAGTCAGCAACAGCGTAAGCAAAAAAACAACATACCTTCTTGCGGGAGAAGAGGGGGGGAGCAAATTGGAAAAAGCCCGATCCCTTGGAGTTCCGATTATCAGCGAAGAAGACCTGCGACAAATTGACGAAGATGCTGTGCGATAAATTTTTTGTGTTTTGAAAGAGTTTAAGTTTATCCTGATATCAGTCGAAACTTCTTTTGTTGAGGCAAGAGTGTTCGAACTGAATCAGGAGTTGGCTTGAAGAGCAGAGGCGAGAAGCACAAAAGAAACCTTGGCAGATTTAGAGCGATGGCTCTGCTCATGGCTGCTATCGGTCTCTTTCATGCCTGTGCCAGTACTCCCAGCGAAGACCAGGATAGTGCGGGAGCTGAGAACCCAGCTGATGCCGCAATGCTGCTGGGAGAGTCGGTGGGTCCTATGGCTACTGATGTAGCCGATAGCAGCGCTTTTGCCGATCTTGACGTGAATAATGAATCTTCTGAGTCGGAGGCATCCTCTGACGGGATGACGGTCAATTCGTCGAGCGGAGCGGAAGTGGGTGGCGACACCTTTTATAGCTCTGTGGGCGGAGAATCTCTTAAGAGGGTTGCCCAGACTTTGTATAGTGATAAGGGGTTTGCTTCCCAGCTCCTCGATCGCAACCCGGATTTGAAAGGCGTGAAGCTCCTTTCTGCTGATCAAAAAGTATACTTTGATATGGGTTCTGCGCAGCCTGAACCAACCTACTTAACGAAAGACCTGCTGGACCGTTATGCTGGTCAGCTTGCGGATCGCCTGACCGCTTCCGTGTCAGAAAAGGGCATGGCAAAATCCACTGTTACCCTGAACCCCGGAGAGACCCTCCAGGACCTTTCGATGCGTCTTTATGGAACTACGAGGTACTGGACGGAGATCTACCTTGTTAATCACGATAAGATTTCAAATTATGACAAGGTTCAATCTGGCATGACACTTACCGTGTTGGATCGCTCCAATTCAGTGGCAGCGGCTCAGCCTGTAGCCGAGAGTCCGGCGGTTGCCTCGACAGAAGAGCCGCTATCGCCCACGCCGTCCGTCCCATCCCCTTTTGCTGACTCTGAAGTGAAAGCACAGACGGACGAGGTGGCTCCGGTGACGGTACCTACTCAAGTGGAACCTATAGAGAGTATTCAAGCGTCGGAGCCGGTACCTGCCGATCCTGTGCCCGAAACCCCCCCCCAGCCAGTGGTTCAGGCAATACCCGAACCCGCCCCGCCGCCAGCCGAACCCATTAAGATGGATGAACCGGAGGTGGTTGCTAAGGCTCCTGCTGAGATTTCATCTTCGAACGCGGTTACCCGTCCAATCATCTATGCGGTATTGGTTTTATTGATTTTGGGCGCCGGCTTTTACTATACCCGTAGCTCGAAGCGCCCAAAGGTGGATATGCTAGATATCACCTCGGCAGAAAGCGGTGCGCGGCCCAAGCTTACCCCGAAGGATAGTCAGGATAAAATTGGGTAGTCAGCTCTACTCGCGGTTTTTCGGGCGCACGATCGTACCGTTTTCAATCCCTCTTAAATGTTTATCCCACTTTGCAGACATTGATTGGAAGCGGGTGTAAAGGTTATTGGCCTGGAATTTATCCCCAGCATTTGTGGCGGTTGCCAGCTGTGACTTAATTTTCGCCATTATTGTATCCAGGTTCTTCCGCTGCTGCCGGGGCGGCTCGTCTTCCCCTCCCTGGAAGTACACATTGTAGAGCCTGTTGAGGGCTTCCATTTCTCGAGTTGCCTTGTCCAAGTCTTGTTTTAGGGGACTGATAAGTGCCATTCGAGTATTTTAAAAAAGTCGGAAAGAAGATCAATCGATAATGCCGAACTCACCAGAGTCGTTTGTTAAAAGCTCTATTTCGCAAGAACCTTCCGAATCGCCTTGGACCATTTATCCTTAAACTGTTTCCGGCGGAGGTCATTCATGCCGGGATGGAAGGTTTTGTCGGTTTTCCAGGCGGCCCTGAGTTGCTCTAAATCTTTCCAGATGCCTACCGCCAGTCCTGCAGCAAAAGCAGACCCCAGGGCAGTGGTGTCAAGAATGCTGGGCCGGTCAATAGTAACCCCGGCCAGATCAGACTGTAGCTGCATGAGAAAATTATTGGCTGATGCGCCACCATCCACTTTGATGCGCTTTAGGTTCCGGGGTTTTATATCCTCGGCGACAGCTGTAAATAGCGAGTCATTTTGTAGGGCTATACCTTCAAGGGTGGCTCGGGCAATATGAGATCGCTTGGTGCCTCGGGTAAGGCCGGTCATCATACCGGTTGCTTCAGCTTCCCAATATGGGGCACCCAGCCCAGTGAGAGCCGGAACAAAAACAAGGTCACCCATTTCCTCTTCTTTGGCTTCTAGGGCCAGTGGCTCCACCTCAGAGGAGGATTTTATGATTCCCAGGTTGTCCCGCAGAAATTGAACGGCGGCGCCGGCCACAAAAGAGCTGCCTTCCAGGGCATAGGTAATCTTATTGTCCATTTTCCAGGCTATGGTGGTCAAGAGTCCGTGTTGCGAATAGACGATCGAGTCACCTGTATTGCAAACCAGAAATGAACCAGTACCGTAGGTGCATTTTGCGTCGCCCGGTTCAAGGCATAACTGGCCAAAAAGAGCAGCTTGCTGATCTCCGAGTATACCTGCGATAGGAATCCCGTCCGGAAGAAAGTCCAGGCCGTGCGTTCGCCCGAACTCACCCTGTGACGGAAGAACCTTGGGAAGGCTGCGCTTTGGTACGCCGAATATTTCCAGAAGCCTTTCGTCCCATTTAAGGGTTTCTAAATCCATAAGCATCAAGCGGCTTGCGTTGGATGCATCGGTGGCAAAAGCTTTTTGCCCGCTTAGCCTGTGGAGAAGAAAAGAATCAATGGTACCGAAAAGCGCATCTCCCCTTTGGGCTTTTTCCAGGAGACCGGACACGTTCTTCAACAGCCATTCAATCTTTGTTCCGCTGAAGTAGGGATCAATTACGAGGCCGGTAACGCGTTTTACGTATTCCTGAAGTTCCTGGTTCTTTCTGAGCTCTTCGCATCTTGCTGCGGTTCGTCGGCACTGCCAAACAATGGCCGGATGAAATGGCTTACCTGTTGTTGAATCCCAGGCGCCCACCGTTTCACGCTGATTGGTGATTCCAATTGCCGTCACATCTGAGGCGGAAATGCCTTTCAGAGCCTCAATGATCGTGGCACGTGTTTCGTTCCATACTAGGTTTAAATCATGCTCTACCCAGCCGTATTGGGGGTATGAGGGCAGGATTTCCTTGGAGGCTCTCGCTATTATATTTAGCGACGAGTCCAGTAAGAGCACCGTAGTGGCTGTAGTCCCTTGGTCAATTGCCAAGATGAGTTTTGGCATGTGTAGTCACTCCAGGAAAGTTCTATACTCTATCCATGACACCATCATTGAAGGGGAAGGGCAGCTCTGGCAAGAATGAAATTCCCCTTTTCTTGCTTGAGATCGCGCGAAAATATTTTCGGCTTGAGGTGGAAGGAATTGAAAATGTGCCCCAAAAGGGGCGTGGTTTAATCGTTCCCAATCACTCCGGAATCACTGCGTTGGATGCAGTCATGGTGAGCAATGAGATCCATAGATCCATCCGCAGAACGCCGAAGATATTGGCGCATCCTTTGTGGTTTGTGGGTCCTCATATCCGAATCCTTGCCAAAAGAATGGGTTTGGAGGAAGCCAATAAAGATGCCGGCGAGCACCTGTTAAGTAAGGGTCGATTGGTAATGATTTTTCCGGAGGGCGCGGCCGGAAATTTTAAGCCGACGTCTGAACGATACTGCCTGCAGGAGTTTCGCCGAGGATTTGTAAGAATGGCGATGGCCACGAAAGCATCGATAGTGCCTGTGGTGGTGATCGGAGCGGAAGAAGCCAATATTAACTTGGCGAACATCAGTTTGGCCAAAGCCTTAAAAGGAACGATTATACCAATCCCGCTGAACGTGATTCCTTTGCCGGCTAAATGGAAGATCATTTTTCTGCCGCCAATCGATATGTCTAAGTATTCCAAAAAGCATACTGCGAACCAGGAGCTTGTTCATTCGATTAGCGAGAAGGTGAGAGCGAAGATTCAGGAAAGAATCAATGAAGAGCTCGATAAGCGGGAATGGGTTTACTTTCCGGTAACCAAAAAGAAAAAGAAGTAACTAGTTAATTAGGTCAAACTCCAGGCCGGCGTCGCAGTTCGGGCAGGGGGCGGCAATCCGCTTGGACATATACTGCCAAAGCTTCACGGTGAGCCATCGCAAACCATTTTTCATGGTTCCGACGATCATCACGATCACCAGGAGAAGAAGGAAGAATTCGATCAGGGCCTGGCCAGATTCGTCCTGTACAAACTTTCGAAGAGGTCCCATTCAACATAGTTTATCGAGCGCGGCTATAGCTTGACAACCCGCCTCCGTGTCTCCGAAAATCGACGGATGCTTAATATTTCCAGAAGGCGGAAGGTGTGGCTGCTGGTAATGGGCTTTGCCGCTTTTGGAATAGTGGCGCACAGTGCCTATCGAAGCCTTTCCAGCCAAGTTGTGGTGCAATCATCGGGGATCGCCAGTGGTGGCAGTCTGCCATCCGACCTATCCTTTGAGGGGATAAAAGGCGAAAAGCTGTTAGCTCAGGATTTAGGCGGGCGCGTAGCTGTAATAAATTTTTGGGCTGGTTGGTGCGCCCCCTGCATCAGCGAGATGCCCGGGTTGTACGCCTTCTTTCGAAAGTACGAGCAAAGAGGCTTGGAAGTGGTGGCCGTAAATATGGATGACGACCCTCTTCAAGGGATCGGGATACTTGAAAGAAAGGTTGGCCGGGCGCCATTTCCTGTTTACAAGGGGTCGGGAACGGGTTTGGCGGATCGGTTTGAAATTGAAGGCCTTCCGTTCACTGTCGTAGTCAGCAGAGATGGGCATGTAATTTATTCGAAGGCGGGGGCCGTGGATTGGACCAAATCCCAGGTGGTCAGCCTGATAGAGGGTGTTTTATGACGATACCCTGGCTGGTCAGAGATCGAAAGTCGCGATGGGCGCACCTTTTTATTGGGGGTGCAGCCACATTGATTCTTTATCAAATCACGAACAGGGTTCATTTGGTGGAGCCCAAGCTTCTGGAGTTCGGCGCCATCGATAAAATCATGCCATTTTGGCCGTCCACCGTTTGGATTTACTTCACGGAATATGCATTTTTTGTTTATGCCTACTTCTGGATGAAAGACCTGCGTTTGGTCACCCGTTATTACTACGCCTATATGACCATTCTTTTTGTCAGCATTGCGGTTTTCATGATCTACCCCGTAACTTTTCCCAGGGAAAGTTATCCGGCGATAGGGAACTCCGTGTCTGTTATGGCCTTGAACTTTCTTAGGACATATATGGATGCGCCAGCCAACTGCCTGCCAAGTTTGCATGTGAGTAGTTGCTTCATTTCGTCACTTTGCTTTTGGCAAGAGAGCCGTTGGCGTGCCGTGTTTTTGTGCTTTTGGAGTTGTTTGGTGGCTGTATCGACAATGACCACAAAGCAGCATTATTTTGTGGATGTGTGGACGGCGCTTATTCTAACCGGCGTTTCTTACTGGTTCTTTTTTTATAAAGCCAAATTGTCGGGAGACGGAAGCGCAGAGGGCGCCATCCGATAAAAAAGAGCCGACGGATGGTCTCCATGGGCAAAGGCGGGTTTGCCTTTGGATCCCGGCTGCAAGGTTCCGAAATGCGACTCTTTGCGGAGGCTTCTTGCCGCGTTCCATGTCAGCCCAGCGATGATTTCAGCTGTGGTTAAGCCCAGGGAAATCGCAGACAACGTTCCGATAAAGGGCAGGTTTTGGGTGGGCGACGTACCTGGGTTGAAATCACTCGCCAGGGCTACAGGCACTCCGGCGTCCACGAGTTTTCGGGCCGGGGCGGGCGCTTCTCGGAGATAGAGGGCAGTACCCGGAAGCAAAACTGCAACCGTGCCAGCTTTTGCCATGGAGCGAATGCCTTTATCGTCAACCTTAAGGAGGTGATCTACAGAATGAACGCCCAGCTCCGCGGCTTTGGCGGCAATTCCGGTGAGGCCGAGCTCTTCACCATGAACTCTGGTTGAAAGCCCCAACGCGTGAGCTGCGTTGATAATCGATATGGACTCGCTAAGGCTGAAAAAACCCTCATCACAAAAAATGTCCACGTATTGCGCCAGCTTTTTAGAGGCCACTTCTGGCAATATTATTTCTTTGATCAGGGAAAGAAATTCATCGCGTTTTTCTTTCATTTCCGGGGGCACGGCGTGTGCTGCCATGCATGTGGCAACAAGCTCAACTCCATTCCCTTGGGCCTTTTGAATCACCTTAAGGGATCGAACTTCAGATTCATAATCCAGGCCGTAGCCACTTTTTGCCTCCATTAGGCGAACGCCAAACCTTCGGGCCTCTTCCACGCGAGCATTCAAAAGGGTTAAGAGTTCTCTGGCCGAGGCAGTGCGGGTGGCTTTTACTGTGGTTAGAATTCCTCCACCCGCAGCTGAAATTTCCTTGTACGAGGCACCGCGCATGCGCAGCTCAAACTCTCGCGACCGGTCTCCCGCAAAGACCGGATGAGTATGAGCATCTACAAGGCCTGGGTAGGCAGTAAGTCCCGAGCAGTTCACTTGCCGCCAAGGCTTTCCTCGAAATAACCTGGGCAGGTCTTTGTCGGAGCCAGCCCAAACCACGCCATCTTTGCCTGACCAGGCGATTGCACCCGCAGAGACCAGTCCCAGGTCGGCCTCGGTAGGGCGGATACCGCGTTTCTCCGCAATGCCGATATTGGTAACCAAGCAGGAAATCTTGCGATAAACCACACGAGTCATATCTAGTAGTTTCCTAGAAATGGGATCTTGACTTGATGGCTTTGGGCCCATTTCGACGCGATTTCATATCCAGCATCCGAGTGCCGGAGGATGCCCATGGCTGGATCGTTGTTTAAAACTCTTTCTAGCCTTCGCGCAGCGGAGTCGGTGCCGTCAGCTACAATTACCATCCCCGAGTGTTGGGAGTAGCCCATTCCTACTCCACCACCATGATGCAAGGACATCCAAGACGCTCCCCCTACGGCGCCGATCATGGCGTTCAGGAGCGGCCAGTCAGAAACGGCATCGGAGCCATCTTTCATCGATTCTGTTTCGCGGTTGGGGGAGGCCACGCTTCCACAGTCCAAGTGGTCTCGGCCGATAACGATGGGCGCCGACACCTTGCCTGTCTTCACCAGCTCGTTAAACAGCAGGCCGGCCTTCTGCCTTTCGCCATGGCGAAGCCAGCAAATTCGGGCAGGAAGACCTTGAAATTTTATGTGCTTTCTGGCGGCAGCCAACCAGGTTTGAAGGCCGTGGTTTTCAGGGAATGCCGCTGCGAGAGCTTCGTCGGTAACCTCGATATCTTTTTCGTTCCCGGAAAGGGCTACCCACCGGAAGGGGCCACTGCCCTCACAAAAAAGTGGCCTGATATATGCGGGGACAAACCCGGGAAAGCCAAAGGCATCACTTACACCGGCTTCCTGCGCATAGGCCCTGATGTTGTTTCCGTAATCGAAAACAAAAGATCCACGCTTTTGGAATCCGAGCATGAGCTGTACGTGCCGGCCCATCGATTTCACTGCCAAGCCTTTATACTTTTTGGGGTCGAGTTTTCTTAGTTGAACGGCCTCTTCCATGTCCATGCCCTCTGGAACATAGCCGTTAACCGGGTCGTGGGCGCTGGTCTGGTCGGTGAGTAGGTGGGGCACAATATTCGCCTTCTCGAGTGCTTCCAGTAACGAGATGGCGTCACACTCTACACCAATAGAAACAGCTTCTTTGGCCTTCATGGCATCAATGGCCATTTTTATAGCGTGCTCAATATTGTCGGTGGCTTTGTCGAGATATCCAGTCTCAAGGCGTTTTTGAACTCTTGACCCGTCTACATCTGCGCCGAGGAAAACAGCCCCGGCGATCTTGGCCGCCAGGGGCTGAGCGCCGCCCATGCCTCCGAGGCCGGCCGAAACAATAAGCTTTCCGGAGAGGTCGCCGCCAAAATGTTTTTTTCCTGCGCTCGCGAAGGTTTCATAGGTGCCCTGGAGGATTCCCTGGGTTCCGATATAAATCCACGAGCCCGCAGTCATTTGGCCGTACATCATCAGGCCTTTTCGGTCGAGTTCCTCGAAGTGCTCCCAGGTGGCCCAGCGGGGTACTAGATTCGAGTTTGCCAGTAGAACTCTCGGCGCGTCTTCATGGGTAGGAAGGATGCCTACAGGCTTTCCGCTCTGGATCAGAAGCGTTTCATTGCTTTCGAGCTTTCGAAGACAATCCACGATGCGGTCAAAACACTCCCAATTTCTGGCGGCCTTGCCTATTCCGCCATAGACAACCAGATCTTCTGGTCGCTCGGCCACCTCGGGATCGAGGTTGTTCATTAACATCCGTAGGGCGGCTTCCTGAATCCAGCCTTTGCAGCTAAGGTTCGTGCCTCTGGGTGCTCTGATGGTTCGATGACTGTTCATTGCAAGCTCCGTTAAAATAGGGGGCCAGAAGCCTTTTCCACAGCTGATAGAAGTGATCCATCCCGAAGCATCCTCTCGATAGCCACAATATCATTGTGGAAGATTCTATCGGCGCCAATGGGGCGCACCTCGCTTCGAATGCGGTTTTTGGCTGCCTCGAGATATTTGCTGCTTACAAGCGGGCGCAATAGATCGAAGCCTTGTGAGGCACAAAGCAGCTCCATTGCTAAAACGTTTCGCAAATTAGAGAGAATCTGCCGCGCCTTGCGCGCGGCGGTTACGCCCATGCTCACGTGGTCTTCTTTGTCTGCGCTCGTTGGAATGGAGTCGACACTGGCCGGATGAGCCAGAATTTTATTTTCGGAAACCAGGGAGGCAGAAGCCACCTGCACGATCATCATTCCGGAGTTGAGGCCAGGATCTTTGGTGAGGAACGCGGGGAGACCACTTATTGCCGGATTAATCAACTTTTGGATTCTTAGGTCTGATATGTTTGCGAGCTCTGACAGCGCTATGGCGGCCGTGTCCATAATCATCGCTACGTACTCCCCATGAAAGTTACCGCCGGAGAGGATGTCGCCGGATTTGCCGGAAGCAAAAACCAGAGGATTGTCCAAGGAGGAGTTCATTTCCGTTTCTAGTACAGGAACGCAATTATCAATCAGGCGCCGAGCTGCGCCGTGAACCTGAGGCATGCAGCGGAAGCTGTATGGATCCTGCACTTTTCCACAATCCTTATGGCTCGCGGAAATGCCGGAACCCCGAAGGAGCTTTCTGAGGTTTTTCGCCACCTCCGCCTGCTCGCGGTGGGGCCTGGCCGCGTGAATGCGCTCGTCGAAGGCAACCGTGGTGCCGCGAAACGCATCCAGGCTCATAGCCCCCGCGATGTCTGCCACTTTGGCGAGCGCGCGAGCCTCGTGAATCACCAGAGCGCCAATGGCTGTCATAACTTGGGTGCCATTAATGAGCGAGAGGCCCTCTTTGGGGCCAAGCTGATGAGGTTTAATGCCGGCGGTTTTCAGTGCCCGGGCTGTTGCTGTCTTCCTGCCATTCAGATAGCAGTGCCCTTCTCCCACAACCACAAGGGCCATGTGTGCCAGCGGCGATAAATCCCCACAGGCTCCCACGCTCCCTTGCTCGGGGATCCATGCCACGATTCCCTTGTTCTGAATCTCAATAAGCTTTTCTATCAGGGCCACAGACGAACCAGAATTCCCCCTCACCAGTGTATTGGTGCGCAAAAGCATAGCGGCTTTGGCTTCAGGAATAGAGAGAGGGTTGCCTACGCCTACCGCATGGGAACGGATCAGGTTGATTTGTAGCTGAGCAAGTTTTTCGGGAGCAATTTTTACGTCACTCAGAAGTCCGAATCCGGTATTTACGCCGTATACGGCCCGCGGGCTATCCGCTAGCCCGCTGACAAATTGGTGAGATTCCTGAATGCGCCTCCTCGCCTTATCGGCAAGGCGAAGCTTTCTGATTGCTCCGTGCGACCAATCCCATACCGCCTTGAGGTCAAGGCTCTCACCATCGAGTACCAGATCTTTCATTTCAGGCTCCGCGTAGAGAGGAAATGGCTTGCTTGTAGTCTTTGGATCCGAAGATGTAGCTGCCGGCCACCAGCACATCAACGCCGGCCTTTATGAGCCCGGAAGCGGTTTTGTCGTTTACCCCCCCGTCTACCTCAATTAGAAAGGAGTGATTTCCGGCCTGGCGCATTTTCACGAGTTCTTCGCACTTCGGGAGCACTTCTGGAATAAAGGCTTGGCCACCAAAGCCGGGATTTACGCTCATTAAAAGAACAAGATCGCAAAGGCCCAAAACATGTTGGATGGATGAAACAGGCGTATGAGGGTTCAGAACCACACCGGCCTTTGCGCCGGCAAGGCGGATCTGTTGAAGGTTGCGATGCAGGTGTATGGAAGCCTCTGCGTGTACGGCTATGTAGTCCGCACCGGCCTTCGCAAAGTCCCCGATATAACGCTCGGGTTCGGATATCATCAGGTGCACATCCAGAACAGGTGGATTCAGTTTTTTGAGTGATTGAACCACCAGTGGCCCGATGGTGATGTTTGGAACGAAATGGCCGTCCATAACGTCTACGTGGATCCAATCGGCCCCGGCTTTGGTAACGGCGCTTATTTCATCGCCCAAGCGAGCGAAGTCCGCAGACAATATGCTGGGAGCGATCAGTGGTTGCTTCATCGTCATCCTCCGGAAACATCGAAACGGCGGGGCGCGTCGGCATCCTTCATACCACTCTCAAAATCCATGGGCAACATGGGGCGTTTTCCCTCGGGCTGTAGCTCCATAACCTCAAGCACGCTATTGGCGCAGGAAACGAACATGCGCTCCCCTTGGATCCAAAAGGTGCCCGGCGAATTTCTGGGCGATTCCCCCGCTGCCACTGCGGTGCGCAGTATTTTAATACGCTTTTTATTTAGAAAGGCATAGGCACCTGGCCAGGGATACAGCCCTCTAGCCTGATTGTGTATCGTGGTGGCATCACACTCGCTAAATCGAATCAGGCCATGATCTTTGCTGAGGAGGGGGGCAAAAGTGGCCTTGGCCGGATCCTGTGGTCGGGGCGCAATCGAGCCCGTTTCAAGGCCGCTCAATGTTTCAACCAACATTCGCCCACCTTCCAGGCTGTACGTCCGTAAAAGGCTTTGGCTTGTATCATCGGCTCCAATCTGAAATTTTTCTTGAAGCAAGATGTCCCCGGCGTCCATTTCCTTAACCATGAACTGGGTGGTGATGCCGGTAGTGGAGTAACCACGAAGAAGCGCCCACTGTACGGGGGCGGCACCTCGAAGATCGGGAAGCAGGGATGGGTGCACATTAACCGGGGGGAACTTGCACCAGCTCAGTAGTTTTGATCCCAGAAATCCGCCATAAGCCACCACCACCAGGATGTCCGGGTCCAAAGATCGTAGGAAGTCGTAGGTGCTTTCGGTATTCACTCTTTCGGGCTGGTGAATGGGAAGTTTGGCTTCGGTCGCCAGTTTTTTTACGGGAGGTGGCTCAAGTTTCAGGCCTCGTCCTGCGGGCCTGTCTGGCTGGGTTACGACCCCTAAAACTTCGTGACGAGAGTTAAGCAGGGCGTTCAGAGAGCCCAGGGCGAATTCCGGGCTCCCGAAAAAGACGCACTTCACTCGCCCATTTCCTTCTCTTTTTTGATCTTCCTTTTGATGGAGCGGCTTTTCACAAAGCTTAATCTGTCAATGAAGAGCCGGCCATCCAAATGGTCGAGCTCATGCTGAATGGCAACAGCAAGAATACCATCGGCTTCGAGCCGTTGCTTTTCGCCATTCACATCCTGGTATTCCACTGTCACTCGTTCCGCTCTTTCCACTTCCTCATATTCGCCAGGCACGCTAAGGCAGCCCTCTTTAAAGAGAATATTGCCGTCTTTAGCCATTATTTTGGCGTTTATAAACACACGTGGATTCTGATCGGTGAAAACGGGTGGATCATCGTCAGTGGAGTCATAGTCCACGTCTATAACTACGATTTGTTTATGTACGTTGATTTGCGGCGCCGCCAACCCAATCCCCGGAGCGTGGTACATCGTTTCGAGCATGTCGGATACCAGGCCCTTAAGCTCTGGGCCGAACTTGGTAACCGGCTCGCTCTTTTTTGCCAGTCTGGGATCCGGATATGTAAGAATTTTAAGTTTTGCCATTGGTTCAGGCTCGTTTGGTCTTTAGTACCATGAAAATCCCGAACGCGAAAAACAGGATATTTGGAGTCCAGGCTGCCCAAAAGGGGGGGATACGCCCTGCTTTTCCCATGGAGAGGAAGGCCGAGAAAAAAAGCCAATAGATCACCACGATAAAGAAACAAAGACTTATATCTCTGGCAACGCTTGCGTGGCGCTGATGTCGGGAGGCAAAGGGAATTCCCAATAGGGCCATTACCAGGGGCACTAACGCCATGCTGATTTTCGCCCAGAAGGTAACCTCATATACGTGCGTATCGATGCCAGCTGTTTTGTTTCTTTGAATGTAACGCCATAAGTTTTTAAGTCTCAGAGCCTCCACTTCCTTTTCAATTTCTTTGAAATCAGCGGGGCTTTCGCTCAGGGTCATGGTTTGGCGTTCAAAGTGTCGGGTTACCGGGTAGCCGGTTCTCTCCTCGAATAGCGTAAGAAGGCCGTTCTTCAGAATCCATTTGCCATCTAGATAACTGGCGGTCGCGGCCTCGATTTGCTGAACCAGATCGAAGTTGTCGCTGAAGGTATAAATAGAGAGGCCGGAAATCTCGCTTTGTGCCGGATCGAATGAGCGAAGATTGTAGATAAGGTTTCCACTGCGATACCAAATTTTATTTTGCTTGATGTCGGTCTGAAGGTCGGGTTTTCCCTGGATCACCGTTCTCAGAAAGTGAGAGCGCATTTTTGCGAGAGGGGGAATGATCCGATCGGTAACAACGAAGGATAAGCAGCACAGCATGAAAACCAGGCTCAGGAGAACGAACGAGATTCTCGCCAGGCTGATTCCGCTAGCGAACATTGCGGTGAGTTCATTTCGCCTGGCAAAGCCGGAAAGGCTAATCAATGTGCCCATTAAACACGCGGCCGGCAAGAGCAGCACAATCACGTCGGGGAGTTGATAAATGGTGAACTGCAGGGCGTAGGCGGCGGGAACGTCGTCACGCAGGCCCTGCCGCACGGTGTCGCCCCCCAGGTAAAGGACGAGAAAAGTGATCAGAGCCCCGATCAGGCCCTTCCAAAATTCCCGTGCAATATAGCGGTCCAGTATGCTCACAGATTTAACTTATCATAATCATGCCCCGCTGCTAAACTCGACCAACTTCTATGGACAGCAGCGAAACAAATAAAGAGCATCAGGTAAACGTTTGGGGTCGTCTTAAGGCCTGGATCGCAGATACCGGCAAGCAGCTTGCGATTGCGATTGTTATAGTGATGTTTCTTCGCTCTTCTATAATCGAACCCTATAAAATTCCCAGCGGCTCGATGATCCCCACGCTTTTCATTGGGGACCATATCTTTGTGAATAAGTTTTCTTACGGTTTCAAGGTTCCTTTTACCGAGTTTTTTCTGGATAAGCCCATGTTTCTAACCGAGGAAAAACTACCGGCCAGGGGTGATGTTATCGTTTTCAAATTCCCTAAAGACCCGACCATTAACTACATCAAAAGGGTTGTAGGCCTGCCCGGAGATAAGATTCAGATCCGAGACAAGGTTCTTTATGTGAACGGGCAAGAAGTGAAAACAGACAAAATTTCCAACCCTAAGCTGGAAGAGGGCCTGGAAAACGACGACGATCGTAGAACCCTCAGTTTGTATGAAGAGGACCTGCTCGGAGTGAAGCATCCGGTCTTGTACAATATGACAACCCTGATGAATTCAGATTATGGAGAGGTTACGGTTCCTTCGGGGCGATTGCTTTGCCTGGGGGACAATCGGGATAAGAGCTCTGATAGCAGGTTTTGGGGCTTTGTACCTGTTGAGAATATCAAGGGCAAGGCGATGTTTGTCTGGTTGAACTTTGCTTTCACAATGCAAGACCATTTCGGGGTGGACTTCCGCTTGGGAAGGATAGGAACCCTGATTCGTTAGGGGGTATCGTGATCTTATCGGCTTTGTTTGCGGTTTTTCTGTGGATGATTCCTCAGGCGGGATGGGCCATTGAGATCGGCTCAGATGCCCCGGATTTTAGCGTGAAATCCAGTGCGGGGGGAGAGGTTAAACTCTCCGACTTCAAGGGAAAGGTCGTGGTGCTCGAATGGCTGAATCACGGCTGCCCCTTTGTTAAAAAGCATTATTCCGCAAAGAATATGCAAGGACTGCAGGCAGAGATGACCAAGGGCGGGGCTGTCTGGCTCTCCATCATCTCTTCGGCAAAAGGCGAACAAGGACATTCCTCTCCCGACCAAGCGGAAGCAGACAGGAAAAAGCACGGATCAGGGGCTACTGCTATTCTGCTGGATGAGTCTGGGGTGGTTGGCCGAGCTTACGGGGCGAAAACCACGCCGCATATGTATGTGATCGATCGAAAGGGCAAACTAGTTTATCAGGGTGCCATTGACGATCAGCCGTCTACTGATAGGGAGTCTTTGGCAAAAGTGAAGGTACACTTCCTTCAGGACGCTGCCCGCGCAGCGATTGACGGCAAAGCCGTGTCGAAGGCCCAAACCCAAGCATACGGGTGTTCTGTAAAATATAACTGAACGGGCCGTCGCTTATCGTTTAGTGAGGGCGATCGAGGCGGACAATATGCTTCTGGTGAGTGTTCGCGCTCCCGGTATTCTTGATAAGGCACCAGCCAAGAGGTGGCCGTATTTGTAGTAGAGCCTTGTAAGGGTTCGGCCCCATGCGGACCTCATCAGGACCTCAGAGCGAAATTTTCGGAGCGATTGCACTTCGGGGCAATCGCCGGAGTCAAAGGCCCAGCTTGCAACAATGCAGAATGACCTGCCAACCAAAGCCTTATAGGTGTTCCAAAATTCCGGCTTATTCAGGATAGCGCTGGAATACACCAGGTGTTTTCGAATGTTCTCGGCGGCAAAATGTTGAAATGGCATACCCTTGGTAAAGCGTAAAAACAATTTATGATAAAGGCGGCGCTCTTCCCGGGCCGAATCCGAGTTCAATTTGTCGAGTATCTTCAAGAGGTCGAAAAAAATCGAAGATATTATCAACGACTCTGCTACACGCCGCTTTTCCTCGAAGAGGCTGGGGGCAAGATCTTCCACCTGAACCTCGAAGCTCTTGGCTGTAATGGAAAGAAATCTCCGGTATGAGGCCATGGCTTGAGGGTAATTCCTCTTTTCTATGAAGGCTCTTCCCTCGCGCGCAATGGTGATTCGTTTGGAGAGTTCCTCCAGGAACTGGCGTTCTTGGCGGCGTTTTTCGGCGTCTCGGATCTGAGCTTCAAGCTTTTCCGATCTTTCTTTCTGTTTATCGGAAACCGATCTTGGCTTTTCGGGCATTGCTACGATTACATCAGGGAAACGGGATCGACGTCAACTTGGAGGAGTGTTCGCTTCCCAATGAGCCTGCTTGCGTTTGCGCAGGCAAAATCCAGGAGCGTATGCAGGGACCTGGTGCTTTTACTCCGCAATAAGACGGTCCAGCGATAGCGATTCTGTATTTTTGTGAGCACGGCGGGAGCGGGGCCAACCAAATCCACTTTGGGACCTACCGGTATCTTGTTCAGGGCTGTGACCATCGTTAAAGCGTCTGACTCGGCCTCGGACGAGCTGGGGGCGCTCAACGTCAATCTGGCCAGCCGGGAATAAGGCGGATATTCAAGGTCATGGCGAAATCGAAGCTCCTCCTCTGCAAATCCACGAAAGTCGTGTTTGGTTGCATGCACTATGCTCGGATGATTGGGGTTAAATGTTTGGATCACTACATGGCCTGGACGTTCTCCCCTTCCCGCTCTCCCCGCCATCTGAGTAAAAAGCTGAAAGCTTTTTTCGGAAGCTCGAAAGTCAGGGAGATGGAAACTGGAGTCCGCGTTAATTACCCCAACCAGGGAGATGTTGGGGAAGTCGTGTCCTTTCGCAATAATTTGAGTGCCAATCACGATGTCCACCTCGCGATTAGAGATCGAAGTAAGGGCGGACTCCAGTGCTCCCTTTCTTTCCGTGCTCTCCCGGTCGATTCGCAGCACTTTGCTTTCAGGGAACAGCTTCTTTACCTCTTCTTCCAATGACTCTGTACCAAGGGTGCCTGGGCTTAGGCTCTTAGCATGGCACTTCTCGCATGATTCCGGGGTGGTGTCGGTATAGCCACAGTAGTGGCAGCGCAGCTGGGACGCTCCTTTATAGTTTGTAAGTGAAACGCTGCAGTTCGGGCACTCCGGCACGTACCCACAGCTTTCGCATAGCAGGAACGAAGAAAACCCCCGCCGGTTTAGGAGCAGCATTACCTGGCCTTTTTGGGCCAGGGAATTTTTAATGGCCAATGTCAGGTTTATGGAAAAGGAGCCTTCCATTTTTGTCTTTGAGCAATCAATAATTTTAACTTGGGGCAAGGGTTTGCCGCCGGGACGTTCCGGTAGAATGATGTGCTGGTAGCGTCCAATCGTGCAGTTGTGGAAAGACTCTAATGATGGGGTCGCGCTTCCAAGAATTATTGTCGCTGATGAATTTTTCGCCCGAACTATGGCAAGGTCGCGGGCGTTGTATTTCAGGTGATCTTCTTGTTTGAGTGCTGACTCGTGTTCTTCGTCAATTACGATCAGCCCCAGATCCAACATTGGTGCCATGGAAGCGGAGCGCGCTCCCACGCAAACTTTTATGGAGCCACGATTCAACATGTGCCACTGCCGGCTCCGCTCTTTGTCCGACATCCCGGAGTGAAGAAGCGCGATTTTCTCGCCAAGTCTTGATCGAAACCTGCCCACCAGCTGCGGTGTTAGTGCGATTTCGGGAACTACCACCAGCACTGATTTTCCCCGGCGAAGCGCGCCTTCTGCTGCCCGGAGGTAAACCTCTGTTTTGCCGCTGCCCGTTATTCCCTGGAGAAGAAAGGTGTTGAATTTGCCGTCGTCCAGGGAGGCATCCAACCTGGAAATCGCTTCGCCTTGATGGCGAGTGAGGGGGGGCGGGGCCTGCAATTTCGCAATGGGCTGGTCCATTTCATCATCTGGCACTGAAAACTCTTCCAGATGCCCGATTTCCACGAGCCTCTTGAATGAAGCTCGCTCCTTGGGATTCGCTTCAATCGAGGGGTTCTCACGGGCGCGGGAAAAAATCGCCAGCTGAGATTTTCCCTTGGGCCGCATACCCTGGTCCCAAAGGGCTCTTCCGGTGTCAGTAAGCTTGAATCTTGTTTTCTTGATCGGCTCTGGGTTTGGCGGCAGGAAGGTGCGAAACACCTCTCCCATAGGATAATGGTAGTAATCCGCCGCCCATTTCAGCATTTTCAGCGTTTCATCGCTGAGAGCAGGAAGTGCGCTCGAGATTCCCAGGATCTCCTTCACCTGGAATTTCGCATCTTCCTTGAGGGTATCGTGCATTTCAACCACAACACCGTGAATCACCTTGTTTCTCAGGCGAATCGTTACAGGCGCGCCCCTCGAAACAGCCATGCCCGATGGAACTGAGTACGTGAGGGGGGGCAGCGGCAGGGGTACTACTACGTTGGCGTACATCAGCGAAGGATGGCTTCCGCGATCTCCTTGACGTGTTCAGGCAGCGATTCCTGGCTCTCCGGCAATACCGCTTTTCCTGCGGCAATTTTTTCAAAGGTAAAGAAGAGTAGGGGAACTCCGTCTTTCCACAGGGTGAGCCTTGTGTTGTGAAGATTGCCTCGCTTAAGTGCGTGTAGATTGCGAAATTCCAGTTCGCATTTATTCTCTCCGCTTTTCGCCCATCCGAGCTCCGAAGCTTGCGAGGGGCAAGGTGCTGATATTTTGAGAGGTAAAAAGGTGTCCTTCTCAACCCAAATAGACTTTCCAGTAGCTTGGTTGCGATGTACCCACGCATAGGTGAGTCTTGTCCGTTTCAGGGCCATATTCGGATCTACTTTGTAAAACGGCTTCGGAGGATCTTTTAATGCAACCAGCCTCTCTTTTTCTACTTTTGACAATTCCTGCTCGCTGGGAACGCTGAGTCCGAAAGACGTGATTGCATGCAAGAGAGCTTCTTGGTCCGTTTCAAATATAAGACTCAGGGTTGGCCATCCGCCATTTGATTGGGCTTTCCATTCGGGCAAGGAAAGGGTTCCGAGGGTTTCTTCGGTTCCAGATCCCTGGGGCCGGGAGATGGAAATGGATACACCGTGAACCGGCGGGGTTTTGGCTCTCGATTCGGATATCTTGCTATATAAAAAAAATGCCGGAGGAAGATAGGCGAGTGCCGGTGTCGGGGCGAAAATAAGGACTAAAGAGTACAAGAGACCCGTCATTAAAGTCTTTCCCTGGAAAAGGACTGCAGAAGGCGAAGGGTGCGGTCCCGCAGCTCTGGCCGCTTCAATGCGTAATGTATATTGGCTTCCAAATAACCAAATTTATCACCAGCGTCGAAACGGCGCCCCTCGAACTCGTAAGCATACATCTTCCGTTTTTTTGCCAGAGCCTGGAGGGAATCGGTGAGTTGAATCTCCCCTTGTACTCCTGGGGTGGCATTCTGGAGGAAGTCGAAAATATCGGGGGTTAGAATATAGCGTCCAGGGATGGCAAGCCGGGATGGCGCCGCCTCGGCACTGGGCTTTTCAACCAGGCGATCTAGGAGAAGCGTGCCTTTGTCCACTTCTTTTCCTCCTACGATCCCGTATTTGGAGGTGTCCTCGTCCGCCACCCGCATCACTCCAACCACCGGGGACTTGTCGTATTTCCTGGAAGTTTCAATCAGCTGCTTGGTTACCGAGACTTCGGAATCTATTACGTCATCGCCCAGGAGTAGGGCAAATGGCTCGTTTCCTACGATAGGGCGCGCGCAAAGAACTGCGTGACCCAGGCCCTTCGGTACACTTTGCCTTACAGCTATAAAGTCGATATCGCGCAGCAGCTCATCTTCCATTTTGTCATTGTCGAAATAGTCCACGAGCCCCGTTTTCCCTTTGCTCGTGATTAAGACTATTCGCTGAATGCCGGCACGTGCGGCTTCAAGCACGATGTGGTGAATGATGGGGGTGTCTACAAGGGGAAGGAGTTCTTTGGCAACTACTCGGGTTACGGGGAGGAACCGGGTGCCTTTACCTGCGACTGGAATGACTGCTGTCTTGATTTCCATATGCGTTCCTTTTCGTCACTATAGCATGGTATTAAAAAGAGAATGACGCTCCATGCTTTACTTTCTGGTCGATGGAAACTTGTTTTTCTCGGGATAGTTACCTCAGTTCCCGTTTTTCCTAGTATTGGATTTGCTACCGTAGATTCCCCTGTGGTGCAAAGTCTGGGGGGGGCCGGCAGGGCGGGAGTTGCCAGAGAAGCCTTATTTACCAATCCTGCTTCAATATCCCTAACCAAGGCTAGTTTCGGATTTGTGCATTATGCATTGCCAAAGATTGCAGACTTTAATGCGGGCGGTCGGGCCTATAGTCTTGGAATATACGATGCGGGAAATCAGACTTGGAAAGGGGGGTTCAGCTACTCTCGCAGTTCAAAAGCGGTATTAGCCCCCGATAAGACGCAATCGTACGAGGACAGATCCGAGATGCGGTTTGTTACCGGTCATGCCATCTCTGGAGGCGTATTTGGTGGACTGCAGACGAAGTACGCAAAAAAACACAGTGGACCGGAGTCTGGCAGGTTTCTGGAGCTTGGATTGGGAGTTATCTTCCCGCTTTTTTCCGATCTTCGAGGAGGCCTAACTTGGGAAAATCTTCTGGGGCGTGAGGACTCCGCTCCAAGCACGATTGGCGCTGGTGCTACCTATTCATTGGGTCAGGGGATTTCCCTTTATGCGGATGGTTACCGTTTGATGGGGGGCTCAAGGGAGGGCGAGCGTGGCTGGTCCTTGGGGGGCGAGATTTCAATGTCGGCGGATTTTATTGCGAGGGCTGGAATGTTCGAGGAAGGCTATCGAGCTTTCAAGGGCTGGGCTGTGGGAGCTTCCTGGTCGGGGCCACGCGCTTCCTTCGATTGGTCAATGCGCACGACGGGTAAAGGACCCAAGGAGCGGGAGCACATCCTGGGGATGACGGTGGCTATTTAGGGCGTGGCGCGAAGATGCCTAGAAGGGCTTGCCTCTGTTGATGGAAATCGGCACCTGAGTATAAACGGCCATACCGCCGAATTCGGTGTCCGTGGGGGAACCCATCGTAATCCCATCGGTGCTGATCTTGGTGGACTCCACGAAGGAAACCAGCACACCCGTGGCAACTAAGAAGCCGGGTTGGCCCGAGTCTACCGCCACAATGGAGCCAGAGCAGCGAAGCTTTTGGTAGCCGGCAGTAACCCCACCACTCTTGGGGGGATATGCAGTAAAAGCGAACACAAAGGTAACGGAGGAGCCGGCGGCCAGTGTGGCTGCACAGTCGGTGCTGCAGGAGGCGCCTGTCACTCCAGTGGTGTTCGTAAGAGATGAGTAGGCGCCACCTTGAGGCGTGCCGGCATCGCCGCCATTCCAGCTATCAAGCGAGGTGATGGATACCTTTAGTGCTGTTACCTGCTGGGCCACGTTAGATGGGTTGGAAATCGTGATTCTGCAATATGACTGCCCGCCCGGGTTGGCCAGGCCATTTGTGGTTTTGTTTTGAGCGCTTTGATTGAAGTAGGCAGTACGAGTGGCCGCATGGGCGCCGGAGGAAAAAAGCGCGGCCAGGAAAAAGGTTGCGACCCAGTTAGAGGCTTTTCGAATCTTCATAATATTCGCCTTCATTCTTTTCCTAAATCTACCAGTCTCCAGCCCGGTAGGCCATGGCTATTGTGGATCTAAAATGGGCGGCCCTCTCCGATGATGATTGGAGTAAAAGTAGGTGCGGCGGTGTTTGTGCCGCTGGTGCCGATCGTGGTGCCCAAGCCCACGCCGCCCACTGACTCTACCGTGGTGGTGATTGTACCGGAGGCGGTTACGTGGCCGGCCACGGTGGGCTCGGTTGAGTGGTTGTTTACAACGATTTCTCCCTCGCAGCGAACGTTCTGTACGGTTCGCGCGTTCGTGCAGAGAAGAGGAAAGCTCATGTTGTGGCCGGAGCTAACTAGGGGAAGGGTGCAAGAGTTAGAGGAGCCGGTGCAGTCCGCTGCCGCACCATCGGAATATCTGCCCATATCGAAGGTAATCGTAATCGTCCTTACCAAATTGGATCCTGCCGCGCCGGAATAGGAGTGGGCGGCGCCACCCGGGGGTGTGGGGCAGACTCCCGAAGTATGACTGGTCCAACCGTAACTTGCCGGAGGATTAACAACGTTGGCGTACAGCCTAATGGTGGCTGTTACGGTTTGTTTTGCTTCGCTGGTGTTAACTATGGTGATGGAGCAATTGGAGTCGACATCGCTTCTCACGAGGCCGGTGGTAAGAAAGTTCTGGGCGGAAGTATCGAATCGAGCCACGCGCGCTGCATGGGCAAAATTTGGAGCCACTATGCCGAATGCGGCACCAACAAAGAGAAGGTATAGAAATGGGCTAGTTCTTTGATTTTCCATACATTGCCCTTCGGCTCCCCTTGCCAATTACTTAATTCCGGGCAGTATCCTTATATTTTAGCGCATTTAATGCTGGGTATAAAACTAAAATAATTCTTATATATTAAATGGTTGTGCGGGTTGGTGGTTGGTGTGGGCTTAATACATTTAAGCAGCCTTAATAATGGGACCCTTTTCTAGTAGCTCACAGCTTCTACCTGAATCGGCATCTCTTTGGTTACCTGTTGCATGTTTGTATCGGAACCCGTGTAGATCGAGGTGCAATAACGCAAGGTTTGTACGTTCAGGGTACCGGGTGGCGCGTAACATTCGTTATCAAAGAAGTACAGGCTTGGGGTTGTAACGGCCGGATAGTTTTGCGTGATGAAGATACCTTGGATGCGGGGGCGGTTCGCGGGAATGGTGAAGTCAGCCGTGTCGGCGAAAGTGGCCGTATAAGGTACGGATGTAGTGAGGGTGGCCTTCTGAAGCGCCCCAATGCCGCTCACTACGGCTCCACCCACATTGTGGATTCCGTATATTGCGTCGTCGGTGGCAACATCAGCCTCTTTGAAGTTCACTGCAATTTTTTCAAGATTGATGGGCGCTGACCAGACCAGGCCATCAGGAATGGTTAAGTTATTTATAGATGGCAGGGGGGGGCAGTCCGGCATTCCCGTAAATCCCTGAGTAACGCCGGAAATTGTAACACTTACCGAACCCCCAAAGGACCTGTTCACCCCACCGATGTTCACGGTGGAGCCTGTTTCGGTGCAGGGTCCGTAGCGGGAGAGTTCTCCGGACCGCATCACCCAGACAAATTTATTGTTCGGGGCGATCGCGATCGATTTGATTCCAGTGTTTGGAACCCTAGTGGAGGAGTCCGGATCTCCGGCTGGATTTGTGCTGATGCTCCAGACGTTACGAAAGTGGGCCTGTGCCGCGTGAATGGTTGCCCCGGGAACTCCGGTGCTTTCGGAAAGCTTGGCTTGCAGATTGTACAAGAATCCGTCCGGCGCAAGAAAGTACCGGAATGGAAGGATGGGTGGATAAACCACGTCTGTAACACTACAGGTTAAGTAGGGGTTTGGAGTGGTGCTGTTTACATCTTTAAGGCTGCCATATGGGGTATTGGCCCCGGTGGTCGCGCTTCTTCCACCCTGTGAAATCAATGGGTAGGTTCGCATCATTCCTGTGACAGTCACTTCAATGGCATCCCCCACCTGAAGAAACTGGTAACTCGTTCCAGGGCAAGCCCTTGAGGGTTGGTTACCGTCGGTAAGAACCCGCGGATTGTAGTGGCGAAGCATAACCCAGATCTGGAACCCCATTTGATCTCCAGACACGGGGTTTCCGTTTGCATCAAATTCCCTGGCAGTGTCTGAAATGATGCTGTTGGAGAAAATTGACTCTCTGTAACCGGGAGTGCCGGCATTGGGATTAAGAGAGCAGGTGTTGAATCCTGACTTTGCGAAAGTTGAGGCCTGGTACCTTCGCTTCGAATACTCGAAACCTGTGGGCACATAGTTTGTGGCCCCCGGCCACAGTCGGGTATCAGAAACCCCATTCATATACTCTTGCAGCTTCGCGCGCACAGCCGCGGTACAAAAGGACTTAAATCCTGTCGATTTTGAGCTCTTCGAAAGGTCCATCACTGCTGGCAAAACCGCGAGGGCAATAAACGCTAGTAGCCCACCAGCAATCATTACTTCAATGAGCGAAAATCCTGATTCGCTTCTGTAGCCATCCCGAGTTCGCCGCATAATAATATTTTAGCGCAGCTCCCCGTGCCCATGCTAGCTTTGAAACAGTGTCTATCGATTCAAATACAAAGGGCTTTATAGCCTGTATACCCTGGGTGCTTCCGATCTACTTACTGCTGCCATACGCGGTAGTTGCGTCGGGCTTTCTGGGTTTGATCTGGGTCTGGGAAACTCGTGATTTGATTTTTTGGCTGATGCTCGGGGGACTGGTAATCGCCGCGACCATTTCCTCTGCTCTTCTTTTCCGGCTTCAGGCCTCTGGTTTGACCTTGTTCCGTGTGGGGGTGCTGGCCGTTCATCTGCAAGCCACTTGGCTGGCGATGTCCGAGAGGCGCCACCTTCTGCTGTTGCTTGTGTTTGCTATGTTTTCGTCCGCGGTTTTCCTTTCTGAAAAAATTCGCCGTGTATTGCGTTTGCCATTCTATGACTCCAAGAGAAGCTGGTGGGAGTCCTATCCGAAGGGGCTTCCGGGCCTTTCGGTAGAGGTTTTGAGCGAAAGTGGAGATAATGCAGTCTGTAGGTTGTCGAATTTCGGGTCAGAGGGGTGCTTTGTATTTTCCACCAAGGAAAGGATCAATTTCACGCCCAGGTCGATTCGGATCATGTCGGCAGACAAAGTTCTTTTGGATGCAGAGGTGGTTCCTTTACTGCAGACCTCCGATGGATTTGGGTGGGGGCTGCGTTTCAGCGACGCCGAAGTGGAAAGTGACTGGACCAAGGATTTACAAGACTATCTCGGGTTTTTAAGGAGGTCAGGGTATGAGATCGCGTAGGCTTTTGAATAGCGCGTGCCAGGTGGTAGTTGTGGCAATTTTGATCGCATTTACTGCCTGTACCAAAAGCCCACCTGCTCCAACCAGCCCCGAGGCCGCGTTGGACATTTACGTAAAAACTGCTTTCAATGCGAAAGAACTGAGCGCCAGAGAGTCACTTTTGGCTCTAAGTGCCGGTGATGCGGAGATGTGGCTAGGGTCACTCTCGGACGACGAATTTAAAAAGCAGTTTGTGGACAACAAAATGCAATTCGTGAGCTTGCGCACACGAGACAAGATCGAAGACAAGAATGGAGATGTGAGTCTTGTTTACGAACTGGAATTCAAGGATGGCCGTGGCCCAGTGCCTCTGGATGAGGGGAAGGTAATGACTCCCTCCGCCGCCTCTTATTCAACCAAGAAAATCGCCTATCTCACCAAGGGGCAGGATGGTGGCTGGAAAATAAAGGCTACAAAAAACGTGAAGACTTTTATCGAAAGAAAAGAGGATCTCGCGGTCCCGCCCTTATCGAACCTTCCCCCGGATGCGGAGCAGGAAGAGGCTGCCGCCAAGACCAAATAGCCCAAGCGCTATAAATTGGGAAGTAGAGATCCAGGTTCCAAAAACAAAGCCGCGGTCCAGGTCTCCCCGGAAGAATTCCGTTACGAATCTGATCGCCGCGTAGCCCGTCAAATATAGAATCGCAGGTATCCCATCTTTCAGTTTTTTGAAGCGAATCAAGTAGGACAGTGACGCAGCCAATGAGAAGAGCAGGGCGCTTTCATAGAGCTGAACGGGATGTAATGGGAGTCCGCGAAGAGAGGGCTCAGTAAAGCTGGACTCACTTATGATTCCCCAAAAATAATGGCACGTGTTCCCATGGCAGCACCCTGCCGCAAAGCAACCGATTCGACCGAATGCATGTGCCAGCGCAACCCCGGTTACCACGATATCGGTGCTTGCCCAAATCGGCATTTTTCTAAACCGCCCATAAGCAAGGCAGGCAACGGTAGCCAGGATAAATCCCCCATAGAAGACCAATCCTCCGTTCCAAAAGTCGAAAATCTCAGCGGGGTTCTCCAGATAGTGCCCTGGGGTGGTAATTACGAAAAGCAACCGGGCTCCGAGAACTCCGGAGACGATCGCAATGAAGGCCAGGTCCATAAACGGTCCGGGATCGAGTCCGCGAGCCTTGGCCAGCCATCGGCCTACCAAGAGGGCGGAAACATAGCCGAGAGCGATAAAAAACCCATAGGAGTGAATTTTGATGCCGGAGATTTCAAACAGAACAGGAAACATCAGCCTACCCGGCTTTCGAGGTCATCGGTTTCTTTCTCATAAAGCATTCCAAGCAATAGAAGCAGTACACCTGAAGAAATCGAAATGTCAGCAATATTGAATGCGGGGAAATGCACTTGATTGTTCCAATGAAGATCAAAGAAATCTACAACGTAGCCAAGTCGGAGCCTGTCTGCGATATTTCCCAGTGCTCCTCCCACGATCGCAGACAAAGAATAGATGTTTAATAATTGAGAGTCTTTAAGTTTATAGAAAACACCTAGAATCACAGCCAGTGTGAGGGCGGGTACAATGAGGAAGAATGGATCTCGCAAGGGCGGAGGCAGATTCGCCAGGAGGCCAAACGCAGCTCCTGAATTGTGTACTCGGGAGATGCTGAAGAGGCCGGGAATCAGCGCCGAAGAGTCACCCAGCTTGAGTTCATTAACGACGGAGTTCTTGGTGAGCTGGTCGAGCGACACCACAAATCCGGAAAGGGATAGAAGAATGAGGTATTTTCTGGAAACCATTTCCTGCTAAGCGTAACCCGGTTTGCGTATACTGCCAAACCGGATCAGTCTTCGGAGTCTTGGTAGTCCTTGGCGGTAAGGCCGTATTTTTCCAGCTTGCGAAGCAGGGTTTTCTTGGGAATGTTCGCGTGCAGGGCGGTCTGGTTGATTCTTCCGTTGAAAACCTTGAGAGCGCTTATGATGAAGTGCTTTTCAAATTCTTCTTTCTGGGTTTGGAAATCCAGGTTTTGCAGGTCTATGTTAAAGCTAAGCCCATCAGTTTGTCCGGCATTGTCGGTGCTTAAAGACGCATTATCTGAAGCTACCGCACTCTTGCCAACCGATCGTGACATTCCTCGAATGGAATCGGGCAATGATGCCGATGAGATTTGTTCGCTGCTTTCAATTACGAAGGCGTGCTCCATTACGTTTTCAAGTTCCCGAATGTTTCCGGGCCAATTGTATTTCATTAACAGATCTCGCGCCTCGTCTGAGATTCCATTTATTTTGCTACCGTAGGTGGCGTTGAACTTCTCGAGGAAGTGCCCCAGCAGCGAAGGGATGTCATCCTTTCTTTCTCTCAAGGGGGGGAGAAAGATGGGAAGCACATTCAGGCGATAAAAAAGATCTTCCCGGAATTCGCCTCTCTTAATCATCTCCTCGAGATTTCGGTTCGTGGCGGCGATAATCCGTACATTCACTTCTACTTCCCGGTTGGATCCAACGGGAGTAAAGCGCTGCTCTTGCAGCGCGCGAAGCAATTTCACCTGCAGGGTAGGGGAGATGTCTCCGATTTCGTCAAGAAAGAGGGTGCCGCCATCAGCGTACTGGAACTTTCCAATCTTTCTTCCATCGGCGCCGGTGAAGGCGCCTTTCTCGTGCCCAAAAAACTCACTCTCAATCAGGTTTTCGGGAATCGCAGAACAATTGATCGCTACGAAGCGCTCGTCCTTTCGGGGGCCGTTCATGTGGATGGCACGAGCTACCAGCTCTTTGCCGGTGCCGCTTTCACCTCGCACAAGCACCGAGGTGTCTACCCTGGCGAGCTTGTCGATCATGGAAAATATGCGCTTCATTTCATTGGATCCGCCGATGAGATCCTTGTTCTCCCCGGCGTTCATGGCGGGAGAGGATAAAGAGAGTGTTTTCACGGCCGAATGGGCTTTCAGCGCACGATCCACTAATGCTACGAGGTCGTCGCTCTTTATGGGCTTTTCGAGATAGTTGTAAGCCCCTTGTCGGACAGCCTCTACGGCATCTTTGACATTAGAGTAGGCGGTGAGAATAAGACAAATAATGGATCTATCATATGCCTTGATCTGCTTAAGGGCCTCTAGTCCACTCATCCTGGGCATGTTCACGTCCAGTAGAACGAGGTCATACTTGGTGCTCATTACTTTATTCACAGCCTCTTCACCATCGGCGGCCTGGTCTACCAGGTAATTGCGCTCTTGAAAGGCTGAGCTTACCGTCATGCGGAGGGCGTTATCGTCATCTACTACAAGTACTCTGAACATATTGACCTCGATCGTTTTTCAAGTTCTCTTTATACCGTATCGCCCTCTATGGGCAATTGAATCATGAACTTACTGCCGCTACCCACCTTGGAGGTGGCTTGAACTGATCCGTTGTGCAGTTCTATGAAGTATTTTGAAAGATAAAGCCCCAGCCCGCTGCCCTTGGTCTGGTCCCCCGGAATGGCACTGCCCCGGAAGAACTTAGTAAATAACTGTTGCTGTTCCTGTTCTGTGAGGCCAGCACCGTTGTCTTCGATGGTTACTTCCACAAAGTCGCTCAGCTCCTTGGAGCTTATAGAAACTTTTGAGCCAGGAGGGCTATATTTGATCGCATTATCAATAATATTCGTGAATACCTGAATCAAAAGCGATGCATCTACGTGGATGGGAAACAGGGGGTCTAGATTAAGTTCTACTCCAATGTCTTTCGACTTCGCCTGAAACTCGAGTTTCTGCACGCACTGTTCGATGAGTTTGTTAATGTCTTTGCTCTTCTTGTTCAGCTTGATCTCGTTGCTCTCCACCTTGGTAAGGTTGAGGATCTTCGAAATGAACTTATCCAGGCTCTCGGTGGAGGCAATAATCTGATTCAATTCATCTTGCTGGGCAGGAAGAAGCCCCCCCTGTCGCAGCACCATTTCGGCAAGGCCCTGGATCCTGGCTACGGGGGTTTTCAGGTCGTGGCTCATGAGCGACAGAAAATTCCCCTTCAGCTCCTCAACCTGCACTAATAGATCGTGCTTTTCCTGAACTTCCCATCGCTTTTTGTATTCGAGTATCGCTCGGTAGGGAACGATCAGATAATAGGTGAAGAACATTGCGAGCAGGGGATGCACCAGGGGCAGCCAATATCCAAGCTTGAAGAGAAGCAAGGAGGTGAAAAATAGCGCCCCAGACAACGAAATGAGGGCGGCTACTCCTCGCGAGGGAGACATGGTGATCGCCGTAAATGCCAGCACGAGAGCGAGTAAAAAAGTTAAGCCAGCATCAACCGCTTTTTTTACGGGAATGATCCCTTTGTTTTTTAACAGTGTATCCAGAATGGATGCGTGAACAAGCGCTCGGGGATTGGTGTAAACCTGCCTTGAATAAGGCGTAAATACAAAGTCATTGATCTCGTCTTTTCGCATTGAGTGAACGAGAATAGTTTTTCCAGTGGTTCCATCGATATCCCTTCCTTCAACGGCGTTGGAAAATTCAATTGTGGGAAAGGCGCCACGCTCAGACGAGGTGCTCTGAGGATATCTGATCATCATGAATCGCTCTTTGGCGGGCCCGTAATAATATGAGCCGCGAACTTGTTTGGCTTTTTCAAGGAGCTCTTCCCGGCTTAGGTCGGGAAACGCCGCTCTCATGTGAATGGTGGGTTCTTTTAAAACCGTTAGCAGGGCTCTCCGCATCACTTTATCTTCCGCAAACACGGGCTCATCTTTGTGGAGCGTTGCAGGGAAATGAGGCAGCAGGCTGAGGGGGTAAGGGGGAAGAACCTCGCCTGAAAGATCTATGTCTGTGCCGAAGTAGATTCGCGTGCCATTCGTTGCCGCCAACTGAGCCGCGCTCACGAATTTATCCGCAATCTCGGGTTTGGTTTCAATGTCTACGGGATCAAACTTGTTAAGATATACAATCGCCTTGGGGCGTTTTTGAATCAGATTCGATAGCACTTTTAAATGAGCTTCGAGATTATCCTCGAGCATGGGGCTCTCGATGGATTTTTTTTCCCGCACGTACATGAGCATAATTTCGGGGTGAGGGAGTTCACTGCCCTTCCATCTCATGCGGAGATCGTAGAAAAATGCTTCTACACGGTAAAGGTCGGTGTTGAGAGATACCGTGGCCAGAACGAGGGATATTCCAATGCTCATGGCGATCTTTGAGCTCGCGAGAGATCGGAGAGTTTCGGAAATTTGAGAAAATCTGGACAGGGTTTTCATGGCTAAAATCTAGTAAGTTCGCAATCCGCCTTTATTTTCAAGATCCGAGCCAAAATTCACCCGAAAGCGGGGGTTAAATTTCCAAAGAATTCGCCAGTTTCTTCAGTTTGCGGCCGGCTTAGGCGATACTAAGGTGTTAAATCTTTAGACAGAACACAAGGTGATGGACAAAAAATTTACAAAAGACCAGCCTCTATTCGTACTCAGTATTGGCACAAGAATTCTTCTTAAGGACGTCATGGACCAGTACCTGCGTTCTTTGGGTGAAGTTAAGACTTTCTATGCTTCCAAGCTTAGCGTTGCAGTGGACAACTATCGTGAAAAGCGCCACGGAGTAATCTTCTGTGAGCAGACATTCCCTGAGGGTAGCGCCCTGGAGTTTATAGATGCAATCGGGGGCCTTGATACTGCCAGCGACAGATATTTTGTACTGGCGGCCGAAAGCTCAAGTGATGAACTTGTGGCACTCGCAATGGAGAAGGGAATTGACGAAATCCTGGTTAAACCGTTCGCAACCGACCACATTCTCCAGATTATCGATCGCTATATAGACAAAAGAGCGCTGGGAGCTACCGACTGGGCGGTTGACCTGAGGGCGGCACAGAAGTCTTATGTGGAAAAACGGTTCCAGGAGGCCGAGGAGTTGTACGGAGCTACCGCGAAAAAATACTGGCACAATAGCGGGGTGCTTCTCGATTGCGCTGATTTTTTCATTTCACGCAAGCAGCCGCAAAAAGCGGTACCTTTGCTGGAGAAAGTTCTTTCCGAAAGCCCGGACCATGTTCGCGCCCTGCATTTGCATGGTCAGGCACTGCGGCGGCTAGGGCGCTTTTCTGAGGCGGCAAAACAGTTTAACAGAGCGAGTTCCTACAGCCCGTTGAATTCGGTGCGGAATGTGGAGTTGGCGGAAACCTATATTCAGATGGCAGAAGAGCAAATTCATGCGGCGCTGAAGGGGGAAAATGAAAGTTCCTCGTTAATCTTGAAGAGGGCTCAGTATCAACTTCTTCGCAAAGATTACGGGCCGCTGGTTACCTATCTCGACGCGAAGAAGCCCTACCTATCCGAGGCCGGCAAGAAAGAAGCGGATTCTTATATCGCGTTGGCAAAAAAACTTGCAGGGATTAGGTAGCGATCCCCCTTCAGCGGATGATTCCGCTCACCAGCTGGTAAAGGGACGTGGGCAGCTGTTCCATATTGGTTACCCTCACATACTTTCCTTGTCCTTTGCGGGCAAGGTTTCGGCAGAAGCGGGGGCTGCTCCATGGGCTTCCCGTTTGCACCACATGAAGGCGAGGAAGTCCCGGTACTATATGCTCCGGGCTCTTGCCGGCCGTGAATCGGCCGTCGGACATCAGAATCACATGTTTCTTCGGAAGCATGCTGCCCTCGAGTTGCTTTCCTGCCAGGGCCAGGCCCGCTTCAATATTAGTCAACCCTCTCGCCGGCACCTCTAAGAATCTTTCCAACATCTGGTGTAGGTTCAGGTCCTCTCCAAGTGGTTTGATTAGATTAGCCTCTGTTTCGAAGGCCACTACCGCGTAATCTTCCGGTTCCAGTTGGAGTGCTAGCACTGCCAACGCTACTCCAATGAGGGCCAGCTTTTTTCCAGTCATTGAAAGGCTGGTGTCTATGCAAATTACTACAGAGGCTCTTCTTGCCTGCTTTATTTCAACCATTAACGATAGCAAGGTTGGATCTTCATCCAAGGATGCGTCAAGGTCGAATTCTTCCTGGGGGTGGTCGATCCAGGGGGCCACTTTCAAGTCATAAGGTTTTTGTACGGCACCCATGGTTGCAAGTGCTTTCTGAATGATTCCGCGGATGGCGCCGTTTTTCACTTTTGCGCGTTTGATTTCGTCTAGTTTTCTCTTAAGGTCGTGATAGGACAGCGCCTTCTCCCAGTCGGTATCACTCAGATTCTCAACTGCGCCATCCCCTTCTTCTGTTATGGACTCGGGGGGATAGAGTTTTTTTTCCGGCTCTTGGTCCGTTTTGGGCAGTTCGCCGTACTCAAGCTTAACGGGTTTCAGATCATGCTTTTTTTTTTCGCTTGCTCAGCCAGGCTTTCGAGGGAGTTCTTAATGCCCTGCTCGATTCCTTCTTCGCTGAGTTCAGTTCTGGTTGGGAGAGTAATGAGAGCAGCCCGCAGAAAAGAGTTCCAGTCTCCCCCCATGCTTTGGGCTATATCGTAAAGGCTTATGGCAGCGCGAATGGAGGCGCCACGTTTGAAAAGGCTTGAGCGCCTGGTTGCACGCACAAGCTGAAGGCACCATTCAATAAGCTGGTCATTGCCTGGCTGCGATTTTCCATAACTCGTTCCGCTTTTTAAGATGTCACGCTCTTCCAGCTCGTTCTGGTAGCCGAGCGTAATCAGTTCGAACCGATCGAGCAGGGCTTCGCTCAGGTGGCTGGTTGCCACGAACTCTCTGGGGTTCTGTGTGGCGATCACGGCGAACTTCTTTTCCGCTTTCAATAAACCGATACGGGGAATCTCCAGGAGGCGTTCGTCCAGTGCAGGTAGTAGTACGTTTTGCACGCCCTCTGGCATTCTATTCAGCTCATTTATGAAAAGAAGCGCCCCGGCTCGCATGGCGTGAGAAAGCGGACCGTCAAAATAGGAGGCTTTTCCATAGCCTTTTTTCAATACCGTTGGTGGATCGAACCAGCCGGTGAGCTTCTGTTCCGTATACCTTGAGTCACCATCTACTCTTACGACTTCCCGGCCGAGCAGATTCGCAACGGCAGCAACGAGAAATGTTTTTCCTACGCCAACGGGCCCTTCAAGGAGAACGTGCTTGCCTGCACGCACGCAGTGAACCAAGGACTCTACTTCATTGTCTCTGCCTACCAGGCGAAATTCCTTATGCAGGACGGCCTTCAGCTCAGAAAGGTTCATTTCCAGAGGATCGGCTTGTTTACTGCTGCTGGATTTGGCTTTTCCGCGAGTCATCTTGTGGGCCCAATGAAATTAACCGCGGCGCACCCGCTCCGCTTCCTTTACACGATTTTCCGCTATTCGATTGGCAATCAAATTGGCGGGCAAGCGCTCGGAGTCCGAAAGCTCTAGAATATTCTTGATGGTATCATAGATTTTTGCAACGTGAGCGTAAGCGCGTTCTTTATTATATCCGTCGCGTTCGTGAGCAATATTGATCACACCGCCGGCATTAATTGCAAAATCCGGAGCGTAAATGATGCTTTTCTTGAGAAGCTCTTCGCCATCTTTCTCGGTAGCCAACTGATTGTTTGCGGCGCCAGCAACCACCTTGCATTTTAGTCTGGGGATGGTTTGTGGGTTGATAACGGCGCCGAGTGCACCTGGGCTAAAGATATCACATGGCACATCGTATATTTCTTCGGGCTTTACCACGCTCACCGAAAATTCTTTCTCAGCTTGATCCACGGCACTGGAGTTGATGTCGCAGGCGGTCACCTTGGCGCCTTCTTCGTGAAGGTACTTCAGCAAGTGAAAGTTTACGGCACCCAGGCCTTGAAGGGCAATGTGTATGCCCTTTAGTGATTTTCCGCCGAAAGCCTTCTCCGCACACGCAAGCAGTCCATTGTAGACCCCCCAAGCTGTAACTGGAGAAGGATCCCCGCTGGAATTCGCTTCACCCGCGATTCCAAGAATATGCGAGGTGCGGCTTTTTATTACTTTTAAGTCGCTTGAGTCGATGCCTACATCTTTCGCCGTAATATAGTGGCCTTTTAGAGTCTCAACGAAATCGCCAAAACGTTTCAGGAGTTCCGGTGTCTTTTGAGAGGTATCGCCGATGATGATGCTTTTTCCTCCGCCTAAGGAAAGGTTTGAAATAGAGTTTTTGTAGGTCATCCCCTTGGACAGACGAAGGACATCGGTAAGGGCTTCTTCTTCACTGTGGTAATTCCACATTCTGCATCCGCCGGTTGCCGGCCCCAGTGCGGTGTTGTGAAGCGCAATGATTGCTTTCAGGCCTGATTTTGAATCGTTACAAAAAACAATCTGCTCGTAATTGTCTGCCTGTAGTTTTTCGAAAACGGCCATCAAGAACACTCCCTTTTTAGCTCCGGCACGGCCGGTTGCTGAATTCTCCTAAAGACTAATCGCTCTAGAGTATCTGAGTCTTTGGGGAATAGGGGTGTCAAAAGTTTGGGCAGGGTGAAAACACAGTTTACAGCCCGGGAGCGGCGCGGGGCGGGGGGCATGCGCGAGGATAATTTACAAATATCTGAAATTACTAAGATAAAACAATAATGGTCGGAATTGGCTTGTCCATTGCAACGTTCCACTCAAGACAATCCGTCATGATGGCTGGGTTTGCTTTATATGGCCTTTGGGAATCGAGGCCAGTTCGAATGTGGAGTTGATTATGATGACCGTGAAGAAACAAATCGAAATGAATAAGATCGCATTTGCAGCTCTTTTGATTGGCGCATTTGCCCTTAACCCGCTTGCCAAGGCTGAGGAAATCCCCAGCCCAGCCCCGGTGGAAGAAGAAATTCCGGACGTGAAGGCCGACGGTTTGAAGTTCAATGAGCTGAAGAATATCACCGAGGGTTTCGGTGTTCGCGTTGAAGGCGATCAGCTTGTTTTCTCCGGCAAAATGCCTCGTAAATGCCTTGAGGGCCGAGTGATGACTTCAGTGGAATCCGACGCCACAAAGGGAGAGCACTCCATCAAGATCGATATGCCGGCCTGTTCGGGTAAGGCCCTCAGCCAGGCGGATAGAAAAAGCATGGTGGCCGTGAGCCTCGCTTTTCCCGCTAAAAGTTTTGACGCGAATATTGATGGAAAGTTCTGTTTGAAAAATTCTCCTGAAGGTGACGGCAAGTACGGCTGTGATCCGATTCTGGGAAAAGACGGCAAGCAGCTCGAGCACATCAGCTTGGCAACGATCGCCACCCATGAGGCAAAAGAGAAAGATCGCAAGAGGCTAGAAGACGAGAAGAAAGTCCGGCAAGATGAAGAGCGGAATCTTTTGACCAAAATTGGTGAACTTTGCCGGGCTGGAGACTTTCAGACCATCAGCCGGGAATTGGAAGCGGCCACTTGGCTTGGCGATCTTACCAAGGTGTTGAACGAGCTCGGCTTGGCAAAAACCAAGAGCCTGGAAGGTGCCATTCGCAAAGCCAAGAATCCGGAAGATCTTCGCGTGGCATACGATGCCTTGGCCGCCGATCCGACTTATGATTCTGATAAGGCAGTCGAGCTTTATGGAAACCGTCGCATGGAGATGTTTCGCTCCGCGATCGAAGACAAGAGCCAGAGTGTGAGTTCGCTGGCTTCCGTGATCCGGGAGATGGAATCCGATCTCGGTGACATTGGTGAGACGAAAAAGGCCAAAGAAGCAGCGTCCTGGGCTTATACCGCACTAGGAAACCGCTTGAGAGACGATAAGGATTTCACCGGAGCCGAGAACCAGTATGAGAAGGCTCTTCGTTATGCTGATTTGGATGGCAAGATCAAGATCGAGCAGGAAATGGCCAAGATGTTCTTAGCGGCCGCTGAAGAGTGCCTGAAGGAGAATAAGTTGAAGCCGGCGAAGTGTGACGCTCTCGCCAAGAAAGCGCGCAAGCATATGGATAAGGCAATCGCTGCACAGGGACGCAAGCGCGGAGACGATGCCGTGGAGGCACTGGCCGGAATGAAGATGGAAAAGATCCAGACCTTTGGAGTTGATGGAATCAATGTGAAGGTTAACGGATATGGCACCTTTAATCCTTACGGTGGATCTTACGATATGCAGAAGCGTCAGGTTTATCAGACTGGAATGCAGGAAGAGTACATGAAGCGCATTATGCAGATGCAGGTGGGCGGCATGGGAGCTACGAGCAATAGCGGCTCATCCTTCTTCAGATAAGCACCGCTAGAGCATTAAAAATAAAAAGCCGCACCCAAAATGGGCGCGGCTTTTTATTTTTAGGCCTGGCCAGGCGATTAAAATACGGTAGCACCAGTAAACGAGATGGCATTGACGGCCTTTGCTGGCCCTTGAGCCGTGGCGCTATTGATGTACTTGAAGTAATCGCCCGGCAGGAACAGGCCGAAGTCGGCGCCAAAGGAAATGTTGTCGTCCCAGTTGTATCTTGCGCCCAGGTCGAACTCGAAGCCCATGTTTTTGGACTGAGTGGCCGCAGAAGTGAACCACTGTCTGGTGCGATGATGGAAGAAATCCTTACCTGCCTGGGCGGTTTCATTTGCCTGAGCCCAGACCACACCAAAATTAAGACCCCACTGCTCCCAGTTCTTTTGGGTGGAAAGCATCACATAACGAGCATTTGTAATCATGGCGTCGTATGGAGATGAGGCCGTCGGCGAAACACAGCTCGGTGATGGAGTGGATCCTCCCACAGACGGCGGAACGCAGTCCGGGTTTGTTGGTCCAAGATTGGCCAAATTGTAATTGAACATGATCATTCCGATTTTGTAGGAGCGATGAAATTGAACCGCAGAGAAGTTACCGCCACGTGCACCCGTTAGGGCAGCACTTTGTCCGGGTGCCGTACCAAACTTCAGGGTATGGCGCCAGGTGTCGTACTTGAGAGCTGACTCAATCGCGAGCGCGGTCGCTTTATAGGTATTTCTAGTGCCCACACCGTTAACGTCGCCAATCTCGCCCGTAAAAATCGGAGCTTCAAGTGCCAGCTCAAATCTATGCCAGCTCTTTTTCAGGTAAAAATCAAAGAGGCGAAGATTGATTCCGTTTGCGCCGGCCGTGTAAGTGGTGGCGGTGGATGGGTAGTAATAAGAGGATTGGCTGTCTCCGGCATTTCGCTTGTAATAGAGCAAGCCGCCTTCCACATCCTCTTCCGGGTTTTCATAACGAAGCCCGATTCCGTAGTCGGTAATGTCGTCATTCCCTTCTACTATCGCGTTCGTGATCGGATTTCGGGCGCCGCTTAAGTTCCGGCCCATGGAATTCTTCGCGAACAAGGGCATCAGGCTCAAGTACCCGAACTTAGAAACAAGGCGAATCGTATCGGAGGTGCTTTGGTAGCGGTCAAACGGGCCGTCGCCGGCATTGAAAATAACTCCCAAGCCCCATTGCATCGGGGCACGTCCAACCTGAAGAGTTCCGAAATCGGTATGAACATCCAGCCACAAGCGCGCCACGGAAAGACTTAGTCCGTCCTTGCCGGTTCCAAATGCCAGGCTTCTGTCATCTTGGGGCGTGTTTCTCCCGAAGAAACCGTGAACTGGGTCTCCAAGATTCCATTCAGACCGAACGATGATGTTGTCGTTTACGAGCACACGCGGCTTCAACTTCATGAAGAACGTTGAAAAGGTCGCGTTGTTGTCACCTTCGCTGGGAAAATATTCACCGGTGTTGGTGGCTCCCGCGGCGATCGGGGCTCCTTTGTTCAGCTGATAGTTGTGAATGAAATCATGGCTAGCCCTGAAGTATCCGGCCCAATCAAGAGTTAGGGCATGCGCATCAGCGCAAGCGAATAAAAGAACAAAGACAGAAACGGGAAACAAAAATAGGCGCCGGATCATGAAACTCCTCGGGCCCGTTGGCGGCACTGGTTAAGCCTGTTCAAGAATGCTGTGCGCCGCAATAAACGGGTGTATTTTCAGCTACCATATAAGGCTGTGAATCGGATTCAAGTCAAGGTAAAACCAAGATTCACGACCCCTCGTTCCAAGCTCGATTCATGTGGTCACGGGACGGCTAAAAGTCTAGTGCCACGATAGGAAGAATCTTAGGGAATGAAAAAACTCCTGCACTGGATCCAACGATATAGCTGGCCCATCGGCTTTATTATCTGCTGCCTGTTGGTGGTGGCATTTCTTGCATTGCAGTCCCTGGGGCAGGAGCTGGAAGAGCGATTTCACGAGGCCTCGGATTCTGTACCCACCAGGGTTTACTCGTCGGTGTACTGGTTGAGGCCGGGAACTGGTGCGTCCGTTGACGAGCTGAAGTATCGACTAAAGGAGCGCGATTACCGCGAAGTTCAGGTGGGACAAGTGCGGGCCCCGGGGCAGTATGCGTTGGAGGCAGACGGGCTCGGCTTTCCGACGGTGCTTTCAGTATTTTCAAACGACTTTTCTTACCCTCCTATTGCTAAGGAGGTTATTTTCGGAAGCTCAGAGCACGAAACTGCGCCAGCCTCGTTCACCATAACTTGGGCGGGCGGGGCGGTGGAAAAGGTTCTCGACGAATCTGGAAGTGAAGTGGATGGCGTTGCACTTGAGCCGGTATTGGTGGCTCAGCTGAGCCGGGGAGGGGCTGAGGCCCGCAAAACGGTACCCATCGGCGAGATACCGCACACCCTTCTTGAAGGAATCGTGCTTACGGAAGATAAGCGATTTTTGGAACACATCGGACTAGACCCCCGCGGCATCGCCAGGTCAATCTGGGTAAATCTTCGTGCAGGCCGATATGAGCAGGGCGCCAGCACTATCACACAACAGTTGGCCCGGAATATCTACCTGACCCGGAAGCGAACCTTGATGCGGAAAATCAAGGAAATTGCGATGTCGATTTATCTGGAGATTCGTTTTTCGAAAGATGAAATTCTCCAGAAATATTTAAATGAGGTTTATTTCGGACAGAGTGGGAGCGTTGCCATTCATGGTGTATCGGAGGCTGCTCGCTTTTACTTCAATAAATCCCTGGACGAGCTGTCGATAGCTGAACAGGCCTTCATGGCTGGCATAGTGAAGGGGCCCTTTTATTATTCTCCGTGGCGTCACTTTGAAAGAGCCAAGGGCCGGCAAGAGATAGTGCTAGGCAATATGCGAGATGCCGGCGTTATAACCGATGCGCAGTATAAGCAGGCGATGGCGGAAAAGCTTCGGTTCGCCAAGGTGAATAGCGTTCAAAATCGGGCACCGTATTTCACCGATATGGTGCAGTCCCAATTGATTAAAGAGCTGCCGGAGCAAGAAGTGGTGGGTGCTGGATTAACGATCTTCAGCACCGTGGACACCTACTTTCAGAGTTTGGCCGAGTCTAGCCTTTCGGGGGCGGTGTCTGCGCTTGAGGGAAATTTAAAGAAGTACCTGGATCGGGAATCTCGGAGGACTAAGAAAAAGAAAGTGCCAAATAGCGATACTGCCACGCCGCAGGAGGATCCTCGTTTACTCCAGGGCGTATTTTTGGCAGTAGACCCTTCGAATGGCCAGATCTTGAGCTTGATGGGGGGGCGGTCTTACGAGGAAAGCACATATAATCGCGCCATTCTGATGAAGCGGCATATTGGTTCTCTGATCAAGCCATTTGTGTATCTTTCAGCCTTGCTCTATGGCCGAAATCCCGATGACACTCCGATGAACAGTATATCCAAGTTCCAGGACGAGCCATTTACGTATGAATTCGACGGTAAGCGATGGACTCCTCGCAATTACGAGGATGATTATGCGGGCACCGTTACAATGCGATATGCCTTGGCCCACTCTATTAATACTGTCGCGGCTCAGGTTGCAGTGAAGACCGGTTTGGAGAATCTCGTAACGGTAGCACAGGCGGCCGGTTTAGAGAGCGAAATGCGTGCTCTACCGTCGCTATCCCTCGGTGCTGTGGATGCAACCCCTCTGGATGTAGCAAAAGCCTATTCCGCCCTGGCTAACTTTGGGGTTCTTCGTGAATTGACTTCAATTTTGGCAGTCACTTCCGAGGATGGCCGGCCGGTGGTGAGCTTCAGGCACAGAGACGACAGGACTTTGCCGGTAGAAGAAACGGCGAATCTTGTGCAGATCATGACAAGTGTTTTTGAAAGCGGAACTGCCCAGGGCGCCCGGGTGAAGGGCTTCAACTGGCCGGCCGCAGGTAAGACAGGAACAACTAATGAGTTTCGGGATGCATGGTTTGCCGGCTTTACTGAAAAAATGATCGCAGTTTCCTGGGTTGGTTTTGACCGCGACGATGACCTAGTTCGAAAGCACCGGAAAGCACTGAAGCTGACAGGTGCCGTGGCTGCTTTGCCCGCATGGACTCAATTTATGATTGGGGTTCACAAGAATCAGGAACCTAGAGACTTGGCCTATCCGGATGGCGTCTTGCGTCGGGTGGAGGTAGATTTAATCAGCGGAGGCAGGGCAACCAACGCATGTATGGGGGATAGTGTGGTGATGGAGACATTCACTTACAGGAATATTCCCTCCCATGAATGTAATTAGTAGTCCCTGACGGAGCCCGAATGTGTCCCATCTATCACTTTGGCAAGTCTAGCAAGCGAATGAATGAAAGGCTTCGCTTTGCCACTTTCAGGGTGAAGTGCTGGCTCTCTGTGGCTGGAACTGAGGAGAGTATTCCTGGGTTTGGGTTTGCATCGGATATTTCCGAATCCGGAATCGGAATTTATTTAGATAGGAAGATAAACATCGGAACTGTTGTTCAGATAAAACTTGAGGAAGAGAGCGCCCTTCCTTTTCCGGGGATAGTAGCCTGGTGCCAGCGTTTTTCGCTGGAACAGCGATTTCATGGGCATGACGGCCTGGATCATCGCCTGGGAATCCGCTTCGCCTTCGAGTCTGAGCCCGACCGGCAACGTTATATAATGTACTTTAATGAACTTCGCCGCCGGGTAAACGTATTCACGAGCAACTCTTCCCCCTGAGGGGAATGACCACTTGGCAAGTTGCGCCTTCCGTGCAGAAATGGTGCATGGCCAAGATTCTCAAAAAGCTCTCACTTTTATTATTGATACTGATCGTCTCTTACCTGGGTGCTCACTACTGGATTAAGTGGCGGCGCACGCTTCACGATGACGTGACCAAGGTGGGCCGATTCGTTTCTTGTGAGCCGAATCAGATCCGGCTCATTGAGGTAGAGCGTACCACGCCCATGCTTCAGCCTGAAAAACTGAAATTCGAACGCGTGGACCGGGCTGATCCCGGAGTTCCGGCAGCGATATTGTTCGCTCGATCAGACTGGCGGTATCGCTCTCCTTTGACTGGTGAGGCAGAGGCATCGACTTTGCGGAGAATCGCGTCGTCGCTTTGTGAGCTTTGGGATCCCATTCTGATTCAAGAGCCTAAAGCCTTCCAGTCTTTGACCAAGATCAGCTTTTTAACGGAAACGGGAGGCCGTGGCTCTCTTTCCGTCAGTCAGCCCGGAGAGGATCGCCTGGTAATAGCAAAGTTTGAATCGCCTTCCGGGGAGACTAAATTCGCGAAAATACCAGATCTGATTTATCGCGTGGTGGGGATTCCTGTGGAGGATTTTCGAACCAAACGGGTGGTTCGCATGGAGGCGGATAACGTGCAGAGAGCCACGTTAGTCTTCAGCGGAAAAGAGCGATTCACGTTGGAAAGAGCAGGGGCCGGTTGGGTGATTCTTTTCGGAGAAGAGCGAATTGGAACGGGGGGGGCCAGTGCGGGAAAGTTTGTGAATCGGCTCGCTACTTTGCAGGCGCTCGATGTGATCGAACCGGAATTCAGCGCACAGGAATGCAAAAAATTGAAGGCTAGGGCAACAGTAAATCTTGCTGGGGTTGCAGGCCGGGAAGAAACCGTGGTTTTGGACTACGGAAGAGGTGGTGATATCGCAGCCTGCAGTACCGGGCGGAACATGAAGTTTCGAGTACACCGCGATCTAGTAAAATATATCGACATCAGTCCCCGCGCGCTCATGGCCAACTAACGGCTCTCCTCGGGGCCAAAAGCTTCATTGGGTGCCGTGTTCCACGCTTTCGAGGAACTGGGCTAGGGCTCGAGTAAAGTCCTGTGCCTTTTCCGCGTGTACGAAGTGACCCGCTCCTTCAATGGTAACCAAGGTGACTCCGGCCCTGGATTCGGTCATATGTTTGGCTTCGGCCGCGGGGAGTTCTTTGGAAAGTTCTCCGCGAACCAAAAGGGTGGGAAGCGCTAAATCGGAAAACTCTCTCATTGCATCCGTGGCACGACCTGTTTCTACGGTTTCGATCATTCCGGGGGCGTGAAATCTCCAGTCGAGAACTCCATTGGCTTTGAGTTCGAGATTGGCGTGCAGGAAGCCCCCAGTCATGGGGTCGTGCTTAAAATTGTCGGAAAACCACTTCTTGGCAGATTCTCGGTCTGAAAAAGGGGTGGGAACAGAGGCCAACAGGTCCTGAATCCAGCTAACCCGCTCGGGGCGGGCATCGGCTCCCGAATCTTCCATAGTTAAGCTGGAGGCGATTTCGGGATATAGGCTGCAAAATCGAAGTGCTACCCTGCCTCCCATGGAGTGGCCTACAATATGGCATCTGTTCCATCCCAGTTTTTCCAGCAGGCCTTTTAAGTCTTTCGAGTAGTCCGTAGGAGTATAGCCAGAATGGGGCTTGGGGCTCCGTCCGTGCCCCCTTTGGTCAAGAACCAGCACGGGGCGGCGATGGTGAAGCTCCGGCCAGATTTTCCCCCAGTTTGCCGAAAAGCCCATGAGGCCATGCAGAAGCACAACGGGAAGGGTTCCCGGGGGATGTATCTCCGGCCCATGTATGCGATAGTAAATGTCCTTGGTGTCGACTATTGACATCGTAATCCAGCAACTATATTCTCAGGCCAACCAGAACTAACACCAAATCACATCCTAAGTTCTGAAATTTCAAGTAATAATCTCAAGCGCCATTACCCCACCCATCTTCACTCAATTCCAAGTAACCAAAGAGACAATAATCGAATTCAGAAACCGATAAGCGGAGCCAAGTTCATGAGCGATAGAGACTCGCAAGACAATCAAAATGAAGGCCAAGACAATCGTCGCCGATTCCAAAAGGGCGGTCAGCACCGCGATCGAGACAATCGGGGGGGCGGGCATCGCAATCGCGACCGTGGGGATCGGGGTCATCGGGCAGAGCGAGGAAATGAACGAGAGCGCCCGCGCCATCGTGAAAATAATGATCCGGGCTCCGGTATGGATGAGGCGCAGGAAGAGGCCTTGGAGGCTACCGCCATTAGTGCTCAGCCAGGCTCCGGCCAGGACGGCGCTGCCCCCCAGCCGAGAGACGTTAAAATTCTTCAGATGGCTGACCTGAAAGCAAAAAAACCGCATGAGCTTGCTGAGCTGGCAACGCAAATGGGAGTGGAAAATGCGGCAGGTTTAAGAAAACAGGAAGTAATCTTCCACATTCTTCAGGCCACCGCTTCGGGTGACTACGCCGTTTTTTCCGATGGGGTTCTTGAGTGTCTTCCAGATGGATATGGATTTCTGCGCTCACCCGATTACAACTATTTGCCTGGGCCAGACGATATTTATGTATCACCCTCGCAAATTCGGCGGTTCGGCCTTCGTACCGGTGATGTGATAAAAGGCCAAATTCGGCCTCCGAAGGACAATGAGCGCTATTTTGCCCTGCTTAAAGTGGATAGCATCAACTATCAGACCCAGGAACAAGCGCGAGAGCGGGTTCTTTTTGATAACCTGACTCCATTGTACCCCACCGAGCGCTTCAAGCTTGGTGACGACGGTAAGAATTATTCCACGAGAATTATTGATATGGTGGCCCCGATCGGCAAGGGCCAGCGTTGCCTGATTGTGGCACCACCTAAGGCGGGTAAAACAGTACTTCTGCAGAGCCTTGCCAACGCCATCACCACCTATAATCCCGAATCTTATCTTATTGTTCTCTTGATCGACGAGAGGCCGGAAGAGGTAACGGATATGGCGAGAAGCGTGAAGGCGGAGGTGGTTAGCTCCACGTTCGACGAGCAAGCGTCTCGGCACGTTCAAGTGGCTGAAATGGTTCTGGAGAAAGCCAAGCGGCTCGTGGAGACAGGCAAAGATGTGGTGATTCTGTTGGATTCCATTACCCGCCTGGCGCGAGCCTATAATACCGTGGTTCCTCCTTCCGGTAAGATTCTCTCGGGGGGTGTGGATTCCAATGCGCTTCATCGTCCAAAAAGATTCTTCGGTGCTGCCCGAAAAATTGAAGAGGGCGGCTCCCTTACTATTGTCGCCACCTCCTTGATTGATACTGGATCGAGAATGGACGAGGTGATTTTCGAAGAGTTTAAGGGAACCGGTAATTCTGAAATCGTGCTGGACCGCAAGCTGTTGGAGAAGCGAATCTTTCCTGCGCTTGATATCAATAAGAGCGGCACCCGGAAGGAGGAGCTTCTCATTCCACCTGCTGATCTTCAGCGAATCTGGATCCTACGGCGCGTACTCCAGCCCATGAACACGATCGATGCGATGGAATTTCTTCTCGATAAGGTTTCTCATACGAAGACAAACCGGGAATTCATCGATTCGATGTCCAGCTAGCCGTTTGTTGGGTTCACATGGGGATGCCCATGTATAGACAGTTGATTACGGCGGACTCGTTCCGCCGTAATCGTTCTGCGCGGCAATAAGCCTTGCAGGAGAGCTCGCCGGAGCTTCTGGATCTTAAAAGTTTTGATCCGGTTCCTGTTTCAAGGCTGATTTGGCAGTCGCTGGATGCGGGCCCCCGGCTCAGGTAGCTGTCCATGGGATCCGGAATGTAGGTGATCAGCGATTTCCCCGCAAAGGCACATTTGATTTCTTTTCCCATTGGGCTGGTGCCAATTTCCATTAAACAACGGGCTTCACAGGCTCCCCGGGTATCGTTGGGGAAAGAGTCTGCAGAAGCCCCCTCTTCCGACACAATCGACATGAAGCATGTGGCTCGGTATTCGCCGGAAGGGGGGGGAAAAGACGATTCCCGGGTTGGCAGGTTCTCTGCCAAGTTGTAGGAACTCGAGTTATCTCTCGTACTTGGGTTGGAAGAGGGCGTCGGAATTTGGGGCTCCGGCTGGGGCGGTTTCGCTTTTGGGATCTGGGAGAGAAACTCCTCTTTGTTCCAATGGCAGCGAATGGTGTCTCTGGGGCGAAGCTTAATTAACTCCTCGCATATGGTAAAACACGTTGCTTGGGTCTGGCCCTTATAGGGCGTCGGGTTGGTTCCTGACCATCTATCGATTGAAATCTCGCAGGGAACAGGAGATTCAGCGACTGCTGGCATAGCTTGAGTAGCTGGGGTCTTGGGGGAGTGAAACCTGGTCCCGTTCCAAGTGCATGAAACGTCCAAGCCGGTCGCGATTGATTCGCAGCGCTCTTCGCATTTTGCTTGTGGCCATAGTTCAGAAATATCAATGGATGGCCCGCCGCTTTGAACGGTGTTTATCAGACACCAATTCTTGGAAAGCAGTTCGCTGGAATCCGGCTTGAATTCGGGAAGGCTCTCCTGGGCCCCATCCAGCAAGAAAGAAAAAAGTAACACGAAAATCCCGGCGGCTGAAATCGGCGCCCAAAGTGAAAGCGCGAACTTTGTGGTGCCACCCGGAACTGGAGGGGCTTTTTTTAGAATCGGCTTTGTTCTTTCTTGTTCGGGGCGATGCGTTTTCCTGGGTGCCTCAGGCCGGGAGTGATTAAATGAATCCTCTTTATGGTGCCTTCCGATGAGGGCGGCGGCGACGAAGTGGTAGCTCTCATTCAGCTGTTGAAAGTCGTTTTTGGCTTTTTCGCTATTGTTGTGCTTGTCCGGATGGAGGCGAAGCGCGAGCTTGCGGAACGCCTTTCGAACTTCTTTGAGTTCGGCATTCTCGGACACGCCCAGAACCGCGCAATGAAACTTCCAGTCCTTCACCCCTCCTAATCGACATTTTTGGTCCGAATCATTAGCGGTGCGCTATTGCTCTTCTCCGGGAGGGCGTATTGCCATTTATGGAATATCTCAATGAAATTACTAATAAATCTTCTCTTGCTGGATCTGCTTGGGGTGGTGGTCGTTTTAGGGGATTGTCTGGACTTTCTCGATGGCGCCATGCTAAACCCTCTAATTCCTGAGCAAATCTCAGTTTTCTCCCAAGAGCTAAAATCGGACCACTGATCACTTAGTGGGCCCCGCTCTTGTAATAAACGAGGCATTTATGAAAAAAGGCATTCACCCTAAATATTTCGATACCGTAGCTACCTGTAACTGCGGGCACACCATGGAAATAGGCGGCACCGTTGCCGACCTTAAGATGGATATTTGCTCCAACTGTCACCCGTTCTATACCGGCACCCATAAGGTGGTAGACACTGAAGGCCGTCTTGAGCGTTTCAAGAATAAGTACGCCAAGGCCGCCGCTGCCGCTAAAAAGTGAACGGTGCACGTTTCCTGAGGAACGTTCGTGTTCAAGAAGCTCGACGAGGTTGAGAAGCGGTTCGAGGATCTCGAGCGCAAGCTTCAGGACCCCACCATTAGCCCTTCGGATATTCGTGTTTTCTCTAAAGAACACGCCGATCTGAGGGAGCTCGTTGATACATATCGCGAAAGCCGCCAGGCGGAGGCTGACCTCAATTCCGCTCGCGAGCTTTTAAATGACTCCGATCCAGAAATGCGGTCGTTTGCCAAAGAGGAAATTGGCCGCTTGGAGGCGAGACAGGAAGAGTTGTCGAAGTCTCTGAATCTTCTGCTTTTGCCCAAAGACCCTAATGACGAGAAAAACGTGATTCTCGAGGTACGCGCTGGGGCGGGGGGGGACGAGGCCGGTTTGTTTGCTGCGGAAATGTTTCGTATGTATCAGCGGTATGCCGACAAGCAGGGATGGCGCGTTGAGACTTTGAATATTAGTGGCAATGGAATTGGTGGGCTGAAAGAAGTCTCCGCGCTGATTAGCGGGCAAAAGGTTTATTCGAAGTTGAAGAATGAGGGTGGCGTGCATCGGGTTCAACGGGTGCCTGCAACTGAGACCCAGGGTCGAATCCATACCTCAACTGTGACGGTAGCTGTGCTTCCTGAGGCCGAAGAGGTTGATATCCAAATCAATCCGGCTGATCTTCGTATTGATGTTATGCGCGCCAGTGGTTCTGGTGGGCAAAGTGTGAATACCACTGATTCAGCTGTTCGAATCGTACATATTCCCACAGGCACTGAAGTGAAATGCCAGGACGAAAAGAGCCAGCACAAGAATCGCGACAAGGCCATGAAGATTCTACGGGCTCGCCTTTATGAGGCGGAACAGGCAAAAGTTGATGCTGCTCACTCAGCTGCCCGCCGGTCTATGGTGGGCACCGGCGATAGGTCGGAGAGAATTCGGACATATAATTTTCCTCAGAGCCGGTGCACTGACCATCGAATCGGCCTGACCGTTCATAATCTGACTGAGATCATGGAAGGCCAGATTGATGGCGTGATCGAAGCGTTGATTGCTTATACCCAGGCCGAGCAACTGAAGAATAGCACGAGCATTCTTTGACGGTGCTTGATGCGTTGAATGGTCTGCCCAAGAATGAGCGGGCAGATGCGATCTGGTTGCTTTCCTCTCTGTTGAGCCTTTCTCGTTCTGAGCTTTTACTGGATAGCAGGAAAATCCTCACTCCTGATCAAGACCGAAAATGGAAGATGTGGTGGAAACGGCGAAAAAAGGGCGAGCCCCTGCAGTATGTGGCTGGTTCCGCGCCGTTTTATGGAAGAGAGTTCATTGTTAACCGGCATGTCTTGATTCCGAGGCCGGAAACGGAAAGTCTTGTGGAACTCTCCCTTATGCTTCTGCGAAACCATGTGGGTGCTCGCGTTCTGGATATTGGAACGGGCAGCGGAGTGGTTGGCATTACATTAAAGCTGGAAAGGCCTGATCTTGCAGTTGTTGGCTCTGACTTTTCGGGCCCGGCCATTCGGGTGGCACGGGCAAATGCATCCGCTTTGGGCGCAAGTGTGTGTATTGAGAAGCACGACTTGTTTTCTTCTGCATTAGCGAAGAGAGATTGGGATTTGGTTGTTTCGAATCCTCCGTATTTGGAATTTGGCAGGGACTATATCGCACCCGATGTGAAGGCCTGGGAGCCGCGTTTGGCTCTTGAGCCGTCTGTGCCGCCGGGGAGCACTCTTGATGTGACGCGGGCGGCTTATTGTGCTGAGAAAATATTAGTTTCTTGTGAAACGTCCACGCCGCTCTACACGGCATTGGAGCTGAGCCCGCGAGTGGCGGATCTATTGGAGCGCCGCTGGAGAAAACGCGGTTCCGTGAAACGGATCTGGCGTGAGGCTGACCTTGCTGGTAGGAAGCGTTTTCTATTGGTATCTTGGGATGTGGCTCGGAAACAGGGACACCGCTCTTCGAGCGTGCTCTAAAAAAGAGGACACGTATGGATAGTTTTGAAATCTCGGGCGGGAGAAAACTCACTGGCACAGTTGAAGTGAGTGGCAGCAAAAATGCTGCTCTCCCTATTTTGTTTGCCACGCTCCTATCCCCCGGCTTGATTCGTCTCAAAAAAGTGCCCGATCTGCATGACATCAAGACCACGCTGAAGTTGCTTGAGGGAGTTGGAGCTCGTGTTGCTCGTTCTGGTGGAGAGGTTTCTATTGAAGCCCCGAAGCTCTCCTCTACGGAGGCTCCTTATGATCTTGTTCGAACTATGAGGGCTTCTGTGCTCATGCTTGGGCCCTTGCTGGCAAGGGAGCATAAGGCAAAGGTTTCCCTGCCTGGGGGCTGCGCGATTGGTTCGCGGCCTGTCGATATTCATCTAACAGCGCTGGAGCAGATGGGGGCCGAGCTGAAATTGGAGCAGGGTTATATTCTGGGCCAGTGTCCTGGTGGCTTAAAGGGGGCTGAGTTGAAGTTGCGGTTTCCCTCAGTGGGCGCAACTCAGCAGATCATGATGGCTGCGAGCCTTGCCTCAGGCAGAACTGTTATCCGAAATGCGGCCCGAGAACCCGAAATTGAAAATTTAGGCGGATTTTTAAGGGCAATGGGGGCCAGGGTCGGTGGGGACGGCAGTTCTGATATCGAGATAGAGGGAGTGAGCACACTCAAGGGCACCGATTTCGAGGTGATGTTCGACCGTATTGAGGGTGCCACCCTTTTATTGGCCGGGCCGATCACGGGTGGAAGTACGCGAGTGAACGGGATGGAAACCGGCTGCTTGACGTCGTTTCTGGATGTTTTAAAACATGCGGGTGTAAGCGTGTCTGCGGGACCTGGCTGGGTGGAGGCTGCTGCTAGTGGGAGCGGTGGTGGTGTGGATTTTAATACTGAGCCGCACCCGGGTTATCCAACTGATCTTCAGGCTCAGATGATGGCCTATCTTGCACAGGTGAATGGCATCAGTAAAGTTGGTGAGACGATTTTTGAAAATCGTTTCATGCATGTGCCAGAGCTGGTTCGCATGGGGGCGGATATCCGCGTTGATGGATCTCAGGCTGTTGTATACGGGAAGCCTGGTTGCTACCAGGGGGCCACGGTGATGGCTACAGATCTCCGGGCGTCGGCCGCCTTGGTTCTTGCCGGTTTGTCTGCAAGGGGTGCTACTCGGGTCCGTCGTATTTATCATCTCGACCGGGGATACGAATCTTTGGAATTGAAGCTCGGTTCGCTGGGCGCCCAAATTGTAAGAAAGCCCGAGTAGGGCTTAATGACATGAAACTATGCGGGAATTCTCTGTAAGAGAAGGCGCCGCTCTTTTTTTTAAAAGCCCGACCATATTGCTTGACTACAATAACATTGTTAATTAATCTTAATACATGATGGCGCAGTATGTGGGCCGTTGAGCGGGAACAACCCTCAGTCGTTCAACGGTTCAGATGCTAAGGCCACCGGGTTCAAGATCTGACATCAGGTTTACACAACCTGAGCAGGCCGAGGAATCAGTTCAGGGCTGTACGTAAGTGAAATGCCATTCTAGCTGTTGCCTGAACATGAAACTGAAGCTGCTCAGAAAAAACTAATAAGGGATATCTAAATGAAATTCGTTCAACTCAAGAAATTCACGGGAGCAGGCCTGGCGGTGTTGATGGCATTCACCCTCACGGCTTGTGGTGGCAAGGGAACTGGGAAAAATCCTCTGATTGAGGGTGTGACCGGTCCTGATGTGGAAGTGGTAAATGGCCGCCTTGTGCTGAGCATGGTGTTCCAGAACATCAATATTGACGGTGGCGCTACAATCCCGATTCCGAAATACCCGAACTCCAGCATTCAAGTTGGCCCAGACTTCGCCAGCGCCGGCACCATTCTTGTACTTACCGTTTCTGTAACCGATTTCCTTGGCGACAAGGGTACTCTCTTCAATCCGCAGACTCTTCCCGGGGGACGTCCTATTCCCGGTATTGCTGCCGGAGTTGTTCCCGCTGTAGCCATCCAGGTTCCCCAGTTGATGAACATGGTTTTCTACGTGGGTCCGGAAGTAATCGGTGCGTTCTTCCCGTTCAACAAGCTTGATCTGCAGGGTGCAATCGTTAGCTTCCGCTTCTACAACAAGGCCGGAGACGCTGTTGGCATGCTCAGCCTGGTGGGAGGAGACTCTGCCGGACTCAATGCAGGTATCCTCGCCTTGGTTCGTGCAGATCTCGCTGGTATCCTGAAGGGTCCCTCGTCCTCCACGCTTGCCAGCCTTTCCAAGATCGTTAAGTAAAAGATAAGATAAATTGTTAAGAGCCCGCACTCCGAAGGTAGAGTGCGGGCTTTGTGCTTTTTGCTTCATCTCCAAAAGTTACTTAGAATCTATTGATGCCTCCGGATTTAGCCATTCGAGCCGTAATCTTCGATTTGGACGACACCCTGATCGATCACGCTTCTGCGATAAGGGACGCGGTGAAAGCTCTATACGCTGAACGCCCAGAGCTGGCCGATAAATATCCAGATGAAGGCAGCTTTGAGCGGGCTTGGATTGAGGTGCAGGACAAGCACTATCCATCTTATCTTCGCGGCTCACTGACTCATGCCGAGCAGAAAATTCTCAGAATACGCGAATTGTGGCAGCCGCTATCCAATCTTTCGGAAGAGCAGTGCTTTAATATCTACGACCACTTTCAGTTGCTTTATGCCCAGAAATGGCAGGTGTTTCCCGACGCCGTTCCGTGCCTGGAAAATTTGTTCCCTCTCAAGCTCGGGTTGATCACCAATGGCTACGAGAATCAGCGCAGGAAGCTGGAGCTCGATGAGCTCCACAAGTGGTTTCAAATCGTAGTGATCTCAAGCGAGGTTGGGATGGCTAAGCCTGATCCTCGGATTTTCAAGATGGCTTGTGCTGCTTTGGGTGTTAGCCCTGGCGAAGCGATTTATGTCGGTGATCTCTACGATCTCGATGTTCAGGGCGCCCAGGGCGCGGGGCTGTTTCCGGTGTGGCTTCGTAGAAAAGCGGATCATATAGAGACGCCGGGCGTGCAGACGATTCGCTCGTTGAATGAGTTGTCTTCTCTGATTAGAGACTTAAACCGCAAAATTACCAGATCAAAATAATATACAATAAACGAGAAATCGTGTGTGTTGTGTACTAAATAAATCAAATATATTTTCCTCAGATCAAATTTAACTAGGTCTCAGGCTGATTTCCTCGTCGATTAACCGACTAAAACATTATGTGTTTAGTCGGACTGCCGAAGAAAATGCACATTTTAGATTTTCTCCTTAAGGGCGATTTCAGTTTGCCGATGAGTTTCGTGCAGCAAGACAGAGCTGATGCAGCTGCAGCGAACCGATGGAAGGCGTGGGGCCTGAAAGAGGGGCGCGGTAGATGTAAACGACGGTTCGCATGGTAGCGAGTCTTCGAAAGAGTGCCACAGGACGGTGTAGGCAATCTCTATTGAGGAGGAGTTACTAGTATGGGTCTTCGTATTGCAACTAACGTTCAGTCTATGAACGCTCAACGCAACCTCGGCACTTCTTTCGAGAAGCAAGCCGGATCTCTGAACAAGTTATCGAGCGGTGCACGCATCACTAAAGCTGGTGATGATGCTGCCGGCCTCGCTATCTCTGAAAAATTGAAAGGCAGCATTCGCTCTATGCAACAAGCGAATCGCAATGCCAACGACGGTATCTCTCTTATCCAGACGGCTGAGGGTGGTATCAATGAAGTTTCCAATATCTTGCTTCGCTTGCGCGAACTCAGTGTGCAGGCTGCTTCCGATACGATCGGTGATGTAGAGCGTGGATTTACTGATAAGGAATTCCAGGCCCTAAAAAATGAAATCAATCGTATCGCCCAAGTTACCAAATACAACGGCACCCAGCTGTTGAATGGAAGCGGTGCTACTCTTGATTTCCAAGTGGGTATTGAGAACAACCCGGAGAACGATCGGCTTCAATTTGCTACTTCAGCTACCGACGTGACTCTTGGAAAACTCCTTCTTACTGAAACGGGCGTAGCCCAAAAGGGTAAGGCGCAAGAAAACCTGGCGAAAATCGATACCGCAATTCAGATGGTGAACGAGAATCGCGCTAGTCTCGGTGCTCTTCAGAATCGCCTTTCCTCGACGGTAAACAACCTCGGGATTGCTACTGAGAACTTGGCAGCCGCCAATTCTCGGATCCGCGATACGGATATGGCTGCTGAGACCAGTGAATTGACCAAGCAGTCGATCCTCTCGCAGGCTGGTACTTCGGTACTGGCGCAGGCAAATAGCAGCCAGAACCTGGCTTTGAAGCTGCTCTAAATACTTGAAGGCGGGGCTCGAGCCCTGTCCCTCGAGCTCTGAAGCTCTCAATAGAGAACTCGCAGTAAAGATAACCCATTAAAAACACAGGGGTTTAGTGCCTCTGTGTTTTTTTACTCCAATTCTGTACTTTTTTGCTTAAGTACTTTTACTTGGTACCGATAGGTTACACGTAATTAGTAGATGACTTTTCTGGTCAACAACGACTGGAGGGTCTCGAAACTTAAGGAGTGTAATCAAATGGGCTTAAGAATCGCAACTAACGTTCCATCGCTGCAAACGCAGCGAAATGTCACGAACGTCGGGCAGGAAGCGAGCAAATCATATGCACGCTTGAGTTCCGGCAATCGAATCACCAGATCCGGCGACGATGCCGCCGGTCTCTCAATCTCCAATAAATTGGAGGCGAGTGTTCGCGGCCTGAAAATGGCACAGCGAAACGCCAACGACGGTATTTCCTTCGTGCAAACGGCAGAAGGCGGAATCAACGAAGTATCGAACATCCTTATCCGCTTGCGTGAGCTCGCGGTACAGGCTGCTTCTGATACCATCGGTGACGCTGAGCGCGGCTTCCTGGATAAGGAAGTGCAGAGCCTCAAAGGCGAGATCGATCGTATCGCTCAGGTGACCAACTTTAACGGCACTGCTTTGCTCAATGGACAAGGCGATAAGCTTACCTTCCAGGTGGGAACTGAAGCGGGCGCGATGAACCAAATCGAGTTCGATCCAGCGAAAACCAACGTGACTGCACAAGGTCTCACAGTGAACAACGTGTCGCTCAAGACCAAGGGCGGCGCTCTCACTGCACTGGGTGACCTCAACAATGCCATCAAGCTCGTGAACGAAAACCGTTCTGAGCTGGGTGCAATGCAAAACCGCCTGCAGTCGACGTCCAATAGCCTGGGAATCAGCGTGGAAAACCTTTCCGACGCCCGTTCCCGCGTGATGGACACAGACATCGCCGCAGAGACCTCAAATATGGCCAAATACTCGATTCTCCAGAGCGCTGGTATCGCAGTATTGGCTCAAGCGAACTCTGCTCCGAGCAATGCTCTGAAACTTCTCTAACTATGAATACGGATCTGCTGCTGTAGAGGGTGGCAGATCTTAAGCCCGCCTCGGCTGGGGGGTAAAACCTCCAGCCGGGGATTTTAGAAGCCAACTCTTGTGGTTGGCCAAAGTGGGCAGATGGTTCGGGTTCCTTCCTTCAAGAGAGGACGCTATGAAAAAGAAATGGATCTTTGGTTTAACCTTGGTGGCTACGGTAGTTCTCCTCGGTTCCTGTGCTCACACACCCTGCAATA
>CAZTCD010000009.1:0-60185 GCA_964612065.1 uncultured Bdellovibrionales bacterium
GGCTTTTACGTGGCGGTGGCCGCCCAGAAAATCGTAAGCAACCCGGGAACCCTCACCGGCTCGATCGGCGTGATCATGGACTTCGCGAACCTTCAGGAGCTCTACAAGTGGGCGAAGGTGGACCGTTACGTGATCAAGAGCGGTAAGTTCAAGGACGTAGGGTCTGATTCGCGGGCGATGACTCCCGAGGAAAAGCAGCTTCTGCAGGACCTGATCGGAAACGTGTATGAGCAGTTCCTGAAAGCCGTGGCGGATGGGCGCAAGCTGCCAGTGGATATGGTTCGCCCTTATGCGGATGGGCGGGTTCTTACCGGGGAGCAGGCATTCAACGCAAAACTCGTGGATCGCTTGGGCGGCCTGGACGTGGCGCTGGAAGAAATCCGCGGCCTGGCCAAGATGGATGCCAAGCAGAAGCTGAATCTCATTTATCCCGAGCCCAAGCGGCGCTCGCTTCTGGAAGTGCTGGGGTCGGGAGCGGCCGACAGTCTGGTGGACGGCTTGCTCGAGAGGTTGCCCGCCTTGCAGGGGCTTCAGAATCTTGACGGTCCCAATGGGCACCGGGGTTTGTTTTTTCTTTAAGCGCGATGCCGGCCCTGCTCCAGCTCCTTCTCTTGAGCGCCGCGATGGCCGCGGCCAGGCCGGAAGAGCCTGTGCCCGTGTATACGGACATCAATTCCGTTCAGGCTCTCCGGAACCTGGAAAAAATCACCGGTAGAAACCCCAAAGGCATGGCTGAATCGGAACTTTCGGCATGGGTGCGCGCCCGCATGGCGCGCATCGCCCTCCTCCGCCTGGAGGGGAGAGTAGAAGAAGCGTTGTCAGTTTTCGGGGAATGCGGCCGGTATTGCGAGATGCATGGGCCAACCGAGGAGTGGCGTGCTCTGAAGAGCTGGGGATGCGGGAAGAGGGCTAAAGCCGCTCCTTGTGTGAAGGGTAAGTAGCGTCTACGCGGAAAGAAAATACGAAGGCCCTAAAACCCCCGCTCTTTCCGAAATCAGATTTCGTTTGCGGTTGGCTTTAGGGCCTCAAGAAAATGCCTTAAGGCAGTAAAGCGCGCTATAAGCGCGCCTTAACTACTTCTTCTTGGCTTTTTTCTTGGTAGCTTTTTTCTTAGTAGCTTTCTTCTTAGCTTTTTTCTTAGCAGCCATTTTTTTCTCCTTCGTTAGGAACAGTCCAACAAGAACGTCCACTCCGAATCACTTTTCACTTCAACATCACTGAGCTGATTCATAACTCAGTGCGACTGTTCAACTAAAAGTATAAGCAAAGCAGTTCGATCCGCAAATAAAAAAAATTAGTCTTGAAAAAAATTTGTTCGCTTTCCGAACTCGTACCAATCGCGATTCGAACATCGAGGGTGAGAATTTTCCGGAATTCGGCGCGTTCGCACACTCAAAAGTGGCGCAACCTTGCTCCAAAGCTGCCATCAAGTGCTTGAGAGCTTCACGATCCTGTCTCATGCACCCCATTTCTTCTGAAAGGCAGTCCGATGAATAATTTTCGAGTGCGAAGTGCACTGATCGCCGGTGTGCAGGCGATTCCTGTGGTGATAGAGAGCGTCCAATCACGCCGTTTGCCATTCCTCCAGATTCTCGGAGGCGGGGGAAAGGAAGCAGCGGAGCTCAAGGAAAGGGTGAGCGCAGCCATTTTTTCCTCTCAGTTGCGCCTTCCATCGCGAAGAATCACGATTCAGATCCAGCCGGGAGTGCATGGACTGCCCCTGGAGCACCTCGATCTTGCGGTAGCACTCGCGATCTTGGGGGGAAGTGGTCAGGTTCCCGCAGAGCGAGTGGAAAATCTCCTCGTTTGTGGTGCGCTCGGCCTCGATGGACGTCTCAGGCCGCTTTTGAACCGGTCCGCCATACGCAGGTTGGTGGAGGAAGAGCGTTTTGCCTCTGCTTTGCTGCCTTGGAGAGGGAGTGAAGTTCTTTCCGGCAACCAACTCGGATCTGGAGGCGGCTTCCGAAACCTGGGTGAAGTGGTGAGTTATCTTAGAAAAGGAGGGGAAGGGGTGTGCGCGCCCTCTGTTCTTGAGGCCGACCCACCCCCGCCTGCCGGGATTTGGGAGAAAATATCCGGTCAGTCAGCCGCTAAGCGGTTATTGGAGGTATCGGCCGCAGGCCATCATCATGCATTTCTGGCCTCTCCTCCAAACGCGAGGGTGGATCTGCTCGCTCATGCGCTTTCTCTGCTTCTCCCATCGCTCACGCGTTTGGAAATGGAGGAAGTGCAATCGATTTACAGCCTGGCCGGCATCGATCCCGCTCCTTGCCGCCCGTTCTACGTTTTTGGTTCCCGGAGGAAACTGGCAAATCTTTTGCCGCACTCTCCTTTTCGCGCGCTGGATGAGGTTTTTCTCGCTCATCAAGGCGTTCTTTACTTGGAGAATGCTGCGCTCCTGGATGATTCCCTTCATTCGGCCCTGAGTGGGCCGATGAAGAGCGGAAGGTGGGAGCTTTCGATGGCCTCCTGCATGATCCGGCTTCCCGCCAATCCTCTGGTGATCGCTCAGTCTGCTCGCTGTGGCTGTGGTGGGGCCGGATATGGAGGGTGCGCTTGCCGCCCAACGGAGGCGAAACGCTTCCGGGCGCGATGGCGTCATTTGAGATCTCTGCCCTTCGATTTGTTCTCGAGCCTGGATTCGCCCCGGATGCTTCGAGAGGACGAGGAAAGTATGGAAATCAGGATGCATCGGGTTTACGAGGCCAGGCAGCGCATGTTGGCCCGCCAAGGGAAACCGAACGGGCGCCTGAGCGAGACCGAGGCTTTTCAGGCCAAACCGCTATCCAAGGGGGCGGCATCTTCGGTTCGGAGCTGGCAATTGCGGGAGTGGGGAAGGGATTTCGGGCCGCTCTTCAGAGTGGCTCTTACGATCAGTGATTTGCGGGGCGGGGAGCTAGTGGAAGAAAAAGACGTGCTCGAGGCCCGCCACTACTTCGAGGCAGGCGAGGCAGGCGAGGAGGGAGACGGCTCTTTTCCCGGAAGAACTCCTGCCAGCTCCTCGGTGCCGGAAACGAAATCCATTGCAATGCCGTAAGTGCGTTCGCCCTGCCCAGTGTCGATTTCCTCCACGCGAACCACCTTGCCTTGTATCGTTGGAAGGGATTTGCCGCTCCCTTTCTGGAAAAGGGAGATATGGAGATATTCAAACAGCTGAAAGCGCCGGTTGCATAGGAACTTCAGGCCGCTTCGGCTGATGTTTTTGGCTTCCAAGCGCAGGGGTTTTTCCGGTCTGGCCGGCTCCGGTAATCGCAAGGTGAACACCCAGGGCAGCTGGGAAAACTCCACTCTGGGGAAGCGCCTTTCTTTTAGGTAGCTCATGTTTTGACTATACCATAAAGGCCGGATAAGACCGATGCATGCCAGCCTTGCCTTACCGTAAAAAACAAACCAAGAAACCCACCACTCTCCCGAAGGACTTCCTGAAGACCGTTTCCGACCTCTTTCAGAAGCAGTTTAAGTCAAAAGTGGAAGGTTCCACTTTTCTGATTTACGGCGATCTCTATCCTGATGAGGTGGTGCTTGCGATTTCGCTCTCTCACCCGAAATCCCTGGCCTCGGCCAGCATGCATATTTCCAACAGCCTGGCCAAAAACGTGGCGGAGAACCCGGAAAAGGTAACGGAACAGCTGAAAAGCATGGTGGATGTGGCTGCCTCCTGGTTTTCCCAATGCCTGGAAGGGGGCGGGGGCCTCGATTCCGTGCTGAAGGAAATGGATGATGCGGTAACCGAATGGCAGGAGTTCGAGTGGGAAGGGCAGCAGCTTTTCGTGAAGCTCAACCGCACTAACTATACCCTGGAAAAAGCGGCCGAGGATTTTCTGAAGAAAAAGGGATTCACGGAAGAGGGAGACGATCTCCTGGACCGGATCGATGAAGACGACGAGACCGAGCCTCTAAACTAAAAATGCCCGGCGGGGCTTTTTAATCCTCAACCCCGGGTGAGGGCCCAGAAACCGTTGGTGCCACTTTTGTCTTAAGAAACGGCCGCTCGAACATCCGGTTTACCAGGGTGAATTCACCAGCATTGGTATCCTCAGCAATGAAGTCGAGTATGGTGTTCACCTTCGAGTCCATATCGTCCACCATATGCACCAGCAGGGCTTCGATGGTGTGCGGCACCTTCGGGCTGCCGTACTCGAGCCTCCCATGATGGGCGAGGATCAAGTGTTTTACCTGAATCTTCAGGTCAGCCGGAAAGTCAGGGATCTGGGAGGAGATTTTGTCCACCAGTTCGCAGCCGAGCACATGGTGGCCGATCAGCTGGCCCTCTTTCGTATACTCGGTGGCCCGGTCGAAGCTGAGCTCGTAAATTTTCCCAATATCGTGAAACAGTCCGCCCAAAAGAAGCAGATCACGGCTAACGGCATTGCCATAGTAGCGCCGGTAATGGCTGGCCAGGGAATCCAGGATGCGGCAAACGGATAAAGTGTGCTCCAAAAGACCGCCGGCGAAAGCGTGGTGCACGGTTTTTGCTGCCGGCGCCCGGAGAATGCGTTTCTTGCAATCGGGCTCCTCCAGCGTTTTGATCGCCAATTGTTTGGCAAAGGGATCTTCCAAAGTGGAAAAGAGCGCCACGATATCCGCGTGAAGGCGGTTCACATCGTAGGTTGTGGTGGGAACGAAACGATCCAACGGAGCGGATCCTTCCGGAATTTTCTGGGCGGCTTCCACCACCACCTGCCGGCGTCCCTGGTAGAGGTTCACCTTTCCCGCCACTCGCAATAGATCGTGCTGCTTCACTTCCTCATAAAGGCGTTGGGCGTTGTCCCAGGCTCTGGCTTCGATCTCTCCCGTGCGATCCATCAGGATCAGGTTGAGATAGGGGCGGCCGTTTTTATCCACGAAAAGCTGGATCACTTTCACGAGGAAGCTGCCCTCGAAATCCATTTTTTCTTTCAGTTCATTTACGAAGGGCGAATATACCGTGGTGGACATCGGCCCAGCTTACCTGAAACTACTGGGAACAACTAGATTGACGCGCCGTATGGGCGTGGACGGGGGAGTGAATTTTTAGTAAGAGAAGCACACTAGGCGCCCCGCAGGCGCGACATTATATAAGGTAAGGAGCCTCCAGGATGAAGATCGGAATCAACGGGTTTGGAAGAATCGGCCGCAGAGCTATGAGAATCGCCATCGAGAAAGGCCTCGATGTGGCAGCGGTGAATTCGCTCTCCCCGGTGGCTCTGGATGCGCACCTGCTGGCCTATGATTCCCTCCATGGCACCTGGAAGCACAAGGTGGAAGCCAGGGAAAACGAGCTCTTCGTGGATGGCAAGAAGATCCAAACCTCGGAAGAGCGCGATCCCTCCAAGCTTCGCTGGAAGGACTGGGGCGTGGACGTGGTGCTTGAGTGCACCGGCGCTTTCACCGACCGCGAAAAAGCGGCCGTGCACCTCAAGAGCGGAGCCCGCAAGGTGATCATTTCCGCCCCTTCGAAGGACGCCGATGCCACCTTCGCCATCGGCATCAATACCGAAGGCTACGATCCTTCCAAGCATGACGTGATCTCCTGCGCCAGCTGCACCACCAACGCCCTGGCTCCTGTGGCCAAAGTACTGGATGAAGCTTTCGGCATCCAAAAGGGCCTGATGACCACCATCCACTCCTACACGAACGATCAAAACGTGCTGGATCTGCCCCATAAAGACTGGCGCCGCGCCCGCGCTGCTGCTCTGAATATGATTCCCACTTCCACCGGTGCCGCCAAGGCGATCGGCCTGGTGTTGCCGAAGCTCAAGGGCAAGCTCGATGGCACCTCGATCCGCGTGCCTACCCCGAATGTTTCCCTCGTGGATCTCTCGGTGCAGCTCGGCCGCGCCACCACCAAGGAAGAAGTGAACGCCGCCATGAAAAAGGCCGCGGAAGGCCCTCTGAAAGGCGTGCTTCGTTATATCGACATTCCTCTCGTGAGCTCCGATTTCAACGGCGATGAGCACAGCTCCATCTTCGATTCGGATTGCACCATGGTGAACGGCGATCTCGTGAAAGTACTCTCCTGGTACGATAACGAAACCGGCTATTCCGCCCGCCTCGTGGAACTCGCTGTTCTCTTGGGGAAAAAACTCTAATGAGCTCGGGTGTGGTTCGTTCGGTTAAATCGCTCAAGCTGAAAGGCCGGAGGGTATTCCTCCGGCTCGATCTCAATGTGCCGATCAGCATGCAGGAAACGGCGCAGGGGATGGAAAAAAAGATCGACGACGACACCCGCATCCGCGAGGCCCTGCCCACGATCCAATATTGCATTGATCAGGGCGCCTCCAAGATCATCCTTTGCTCCCACCTTGGCCGGCCTGATGGCAAGCGAGGCCCGAAGTTTTCCCTCGAGCCCGTGGCCAAGCGCCTGGCCGAGCTCCTGGATCGAGAAGTGCTTCTTTCCGATGATGCCGTGGGCGATGGCGTGCACCAGATGATCACCCACTCCAAAGAGCATCAGGTGATCCTGCTGGAAAACATCCGCTTCTATTCGGAAGAGGAGGCGAACGACAAAGAATTCGCGCGCCAGCTCTCCCATCTCGGGGAAGTGTATATTTCCGACGCTTTTGGCACGGCTCACCGCAAGCATGCCTCCACCTACGGCATGCCCTCGGTGATGACCGAATGCGCCTCGGGCTTTCTCATCGACAAAGAGCTCAAATTCCTCAATAAGCTGATCGAAACCCCGGCTCATCCCTATGTATTGGTTGCCGGCGGCTCGAAAGTTACGGATAAGCTGAAAGCCCTCGAAAACCTTCTCAACTATGTGGACCGCGTGGTGATTGGCGGGGCGATGGCCTATGCCTTCCTTGCCGCCAAGAAAATTCCGATTGGCAAATCCAAGTGCGAGGCAGAAGGAATCGCTGCGGCCGAGCAGATTCTCAAAAAGGCCGAAGCTCATAAGGTGGAAGTGATTCTGCCGGTGGATCACAAGATCGCTTTCCCGGCCAAGGATCCTGAGTTCAAGGAAGTGAGCGTGGTGGACAAGATCCCGGATGAGGCCGCTGCCTTTGATATCGGCCCGAAAACGATCGAGCTCTTCCAGAGGGCTGTGGGCGATGCCCGCACGATCTTCTGGAATGGCCCCGTGGGCTTCTTTGAAAAAGAGCAGTTTGCCGGTGGCTCGATTGCTTTGGCGAGAGCGATCACCGAAGCCAAGGCCGTGAAAGTGGCTGGCGGGGGCGACACTCTTTCCGCGATTCAGGCCTTCGGCCTGGCGGAGCGCTTCGATCTCCTCAGCACGGGCGGCGGTGCCAGCCTGAAATACCTTGAGGGCCGGGGCTTGCCCGGAATCGAAGTTCTCAAGGGCAAATAGCACATCATTACCGAACGTAATTTCCCGAGGTGCCAATGAAGCGAACCAAGCTGATCAGCGGAAACTGGAAGATGTACAAAGGGGTCGCGGAAACTTCGCAGTTTCTTTCCGCCCTCGCGGAGAAATCGGGGGAGTTCCAGGGTTCGGAGCTTCTGATCTTTCCTCAGGCTCCGCTTCTTCCTTTGATCCAGAAAGAATGGAAGGGCGGTAGCTTTCTCAGCTGGGGCCCTCAATCCACTTATTGGGAGGAGAAGGGGGCCTTCACCGGCGAGATTTCTCCCAAATTGGCCAAAGAATTAGGCTGCGCTTATGTGCTCTCGGGCCATAGCGAAAGGCGGCAGTTTTTCGGAGAAACCAATGAAAGCGCTGCCAGGCGTGCGATCGCGGCGCATGCTTTCGGGATGAAAGCGGTGTTTTGCCTGGGTGAGATGTTGGCCGAGCGCGATGCCGGAAAAACCTTCGATATTTTGAAAGCCCAGTGCGCTCCCTTGTTTGCGGCGGCAAAGACGGCTCCGGAAGGATTCACTTTTGCCTATGAGCCGGTTTGGGCGATCGGCACGGGCCGCACCGCTACAGCGGTTCAGGCCCAGGAAGCCCACCATTATCTGCGCGGGCTGATCAAAGAAGCCTGGGGCGATGACGGAGCGCAGCGAACTCGCATCCTCTACGGTGGAAGCGTAAAGCCTGAAAATGCCAAGGAGTTGATGGGCCAGGCCGATGTAGACGGCGTGCTCGTGGGCGGCGCGAGCCTGGAGCCGGCCTCCTTTTTGGCAATTGCCGCTGCTGGTAAAGAGTGTTAGAGCTTTAGGCTCTGCAAGCGGAGCCTTGTTGTCTTGTTATAATGAGCCCTTAGGAGCCTTTTCGTTATGTACACTTTCCTTCTAGTTTGCCATGTCCTGATCGCCATCGTTCTTGTGATCGTGGTGCTGGTGCAGTCGGGCAAGGGCGGCGGTCTTGGCGCTGGCTTCGGAGGCGGCGGCGCCAATACGCTTTTCGGCTCTTCGGGCGGTAGCAACTTTTTCACCAAGCTCACGATGGGCCTCGCCATCGCTTTCATGGTTACCTCTCTCGGCCTCACTCTTTCCAAGAGCCGCGCGTTGAAAACCTCGATCTTTGATCAGAACGCTGCCAGCCACTCCACCACGGATCAGGCAGCTCCTGCGGCTCCCGCATCTCCTGCTGCGCCTGCCGCTCCTGAAACTGCTCCTGCCCCTCAACCAGAAAGCCAAAAGTAAGTAAAACGAGTCTTGAAAAATAGAGCGCTACGCACTTCCTACCGAATCTTTGAGTTCTTCGCCTCGCTGGAACTCGCGGTATTCGTTATTCTCGCGCTTGCGCTCGTTTTGGCCGTAGGCACGGTTTACGAATCCAAATATGGAGCCGCCGTTGCTTCGAGAGAAATCTATCGATCCCTCTGGATGCAGGGGCTCCTGTGGCTCTTCATGCTCAATCTGGCCGCTGCCGCTTTGAGCCGCCTCCCTTGGCGCCCGCACCATATCGGCTTTCTCGTTACTCATCTGGGCATCATCATTCTCCTCCTGGGTTCTTGGGTAACCCAGAGGGCCGGTGTGGACGGCAACCTTGTGTTGGCTCCGGGGGAGAGCGGCCGCCATGCCCGCATCGATGAGAACATGCTCTATGTATTCCGCGCGGATCAGGGGCGAGCCTATGATCTCGTGCTGCAGGAGCATCTGAACTTTGATCTTCGCCATCCCTTGAAGGAGCCCAGGGCCTATACCTTTTCCGATGCCGGGGGTTCCAAGGAAGTAAAAGTGCTTCGGTATCTGCCCAAAGCGATGCGCGAGGTGAAGGCGGAGATTGTGCCCGATGGAAAGGGCATGCCGGCCTTGAAGTTTCGCCTCGAGGGATCGAGAGCTTCGTTCGGTGATTGGCTTTTCCTCCAGGCGGATACGGGCGCCACGAGAGAAGTGGGCCCGGCGGTTTTCCGGTTTCAAAGAGAGAAGCCCGATCTTCGCCAGAAGCCGGATCGGGCCACAGTGATGCTCTGGCTCGAAGGCAAGGGCACCCCGATGCTGGCAGTGGCCCGTGCGAACCAAGCGTATGAGGTGAAGGGCAGGATTCAACCGGGGAAAGCCATGGAGCTGGGCTGGATGGATTTCCGTTTTTTGCCTGAGGAATATCATCCCTCGGCCCTTCCGCAGGCGGAGTATTTTGCGCTGGCCTCTTCGAGTCCGGGAGCGATGGGGCTCGAAGCCGTGGAGCTGGCGTTTGGCGGGCAAACCATCTGGCTCGAGCTCGGGGCTGCCGGGCAGATTCCGGTAGGGGAAGCTCTTTATTACCTTCAATACACCAAGCGGCAGGTGGATCTTGGCTTTGATGTGATGCTAAAGGATTTCCGCATCGGTTATTACGAAGGCACCACTCGCCCGAAAACCTACGAAAGCGAAGTGGAGGTGGCGGGTGAGACGAAGGTGATCGCCATGAACGAGCCCCTTCGGCACGGCGGCTATCGATTGTATCAGGCCAGCTACGAGGCCGATGAGGAAGGAAGGCCTCGCTATTCGGTGCTTTCCGTGAACCTTGATCCGGGCCGTTTCACGAAGTACTTCGGTTGCTTCATGATGGTGCTCGGAATTGTTTCGATGTTTTACTTCAAGCCCGTGTATTCGGGAAAACACCGCTTGCTGAAGCGCGAAGGAGGAGAAAAGACATGAGGATTTTCGGAAGGGCTCTTTCTCTCTCATTCTTTCTTTCCGCTCTTCTTCCTGCCGTGTTGTTCGCGCAAGAAGCCGCTACAGGCGCGGAAGAAGTTTTCTCCCGCACCTTTCCGAACCAGGATTGGCGCTCTCCCCTTTCCCGGCTTGCCATTCAAAGCGGCGGGAGGGTGAAGCCCTTTGATACCTTCGCCCGAGAAGGGGCCGAGATGCTCACCGGCAGGGCTTCGTTCAAGAACCTCCCGGCCCTGAACTTTATCTTCTCCATCGCGGTGGAGCCGCAGAAGTGGCAGCACGAGAGGTTCGTGCAGCTCCAGCACCGCGCTCTGAAAACGGATCTCGGATTGGATCCGCTCGAGAATTTTTTCAGCCCCGATGAGCTGATGAAGAGCCCGCGCCTGATGCCGCTCTTCCAGGAGCTTGAAGCCAAGCAGAAGGCCCAGGAAAAGATGGATCCCTATTTTCAGGCGCTGCAGCGCTTGGGCTCCCAGCTTACTTTCCTGCAGGAGATGGTGAATGGCCGCGCTCTGCGCTTCGTGCCTCCCGCGCCCGGCAAGGCGGATGCCACGGGTTCCTGGCTGGGATTCGAAAGTTACCCCGATGAGTACAAAATCCGTTTCGCTCTGATGGCGGCGGGATTCACCAGCCCCGATGAAAGCGTGCGGGCCAAATTGCCCGAATACGTGCAGAAGTTTGAGGAGATGGCGAAAGCGCAGAATCCCGCTCTTTATCCTTCCGATCGGGATCTTAAGCTTGAAACGCATTTTAATGCCCTCCACCCCTTTCGCTGGGCCTGGATCCTTGCCCTTCTGGCCACCGTGGTGATGGCGTTCTCGATCTATTCTCTTTCTCCCGGTTTGTATCAGAGCGGGATGGTGCTCTTCGTGATCAGCTTTATCGTGCAAACTTACGGATTCGGCCTGCGTTGCTGGATCGCGGGGCGGCCACCGGTAACGAATATGTATGAGTCGGTGCTTTGGGTGGCTTTTGGCACCATGCTTTTCGGTCTCATTTTCGAACTTATATATAAGAAGAAAATTATCGCGATCGGTGCGTTGGTTTTTGCCACGATCTGCCTCATCATCGCCGATAATACGGGTGCCGTTCTGGATGATGGTCTTCACCCTCTCGAGCCGGTGCTTCGCTCCAACTACTGGCTCACCATCCACGTGCTCACGATCACTTTGGGATATGCGGCCTTTGCGCTTTCCCTGATTCTGGGGAATATCGGTCTCGGGCAGATCGCGTTGATGGGCCGGGAATCGAAAACGCTACCGCTCCGGCAGCTGGCTTTTTATTCTTATCGCGCCGTGCAGGTGGGAGTGATCCTGCTGGCGGCGGGAACCATTCTTGGTGGCTGGTGGGCGGATGAAAGCTGGGGGCGTTTCTGGGGCTGGGATCCCAAGGAAACCTGGGCACTGATTGCTCTGCTGGGCTATGTGGCTCTGATCCATGCGCGTTTCCGCGGCATGGTGGGCCCGTTCGGCTTTTTGGCTGGCTGCGTAGTGAGCTTTCTTCTCGTATTGATGGCTTGGTATGGGGTGAACTTCGTATTGGGAGCCGGCCTGCACAGCTACGGATTTTCCTCCGGAGGCGTGAGCTATGTGGCCACCTATTGTTCGGCTCAGCTGGCCTTTGTGCTCTGGGCGATTCTGAACCGCCGCAAAGGCGGAGGCCGGCCTACGGCAGCAGAGGCCTGAAGCGCCGGCAAACGTTAGCGTGTGCGTTGCTTCAGGAGCGAAGGTTAAGGTCGTCTTTTAAATTATTACTGGCTCGTAATAATTTTACGAGACCGTCTCCGAACGCTGGAACCAAGGAAGAGAACCAGGCGCGTCTGTCGAGAGTGGTAGTCGCGGGCGATTCAGCGGATTGGATCGCGGCGTCAGGCTCTGGTCGCGGATCTTCGGCTGGCGGTGCAGAAGTTTTTGCTCCAAAGTTTGACGCGTTCGGCGCGTGACATTCCGTCCCTTCGGCGCTGGTCGCCAAGGATTTCTCGTCGACAATCGGCTCGAAAATTTTTCTGCGGTAGCTTCGGGTTCCTTCGATCATTCGCGTCTTACCTAACAAAGTTTGGATTAAGACTACAGGCTCAATGTATGGAAACTGAAAATCTTTTGGCAAAATTTCTACAAATTCGGAGCAAAAAGTGCTTATATTGAGGCGCACACAATTCCTGTTTCTCGCGCCTTCGAGAAGCTTCATGGCTTAATCGTTAGGCGCTGCGAATCGCGAAAAGGTTCTACAAAAGGATCTAACGAATGGCAGAGCAGCACGACTCCCCGGCCCACGGACACGAAACAGACAAGAGAATCATCGTCGCCAGCTTCATCCTCACCGTGCTCACGATCGTGGCCTTCGGGCTCTTTCTGATGCCCGGCCGCGGTGTGGGCTATGCGCCTGCGCAACCGATTCCCTTCAGCCACGCACTTCATGCGGGACAGAGAAAGATCCAGTGTCTTTACTGCCACTCGAATGCGGATAAGAGCCCGAAGAGCAATGTGCCTTCCGTGGCTGTGTGCATGAACTGCCATCGCGTGGTGAAAACCGATTCCCCGCTGATCCAGCAGATCGCGAAAGCCTACGAAACGGGCCAACCCCTGCAATGGGTGAAGGTGCACGTTCTTCCCGATTTCGTTTACTTCAATCACGCCCGCCACGTTCAGCGCGGAGTGAGCTGCGAAACCTGTCACGGAAACGTTGCCAATATGGAGAAGGTGGAGCAGTTCTCTCCCTTCACCATGGGCTGGTGTGTGAACTGCCACCGCCTGCCTGAAAACAACGCCCCCTTGAACTGCAATACCTGCCATCGTTGAGCCGGAGCCGCCCATGTCGAATAAATTCTGGATGACCGTAGATCAGGCCGCGAATCCAACCGAGTTCGAAAAAGGACTTCCTGGAGAGTTCGTGTCCACGCCAATCCGCGAGGGATCTGAGGGAGATGGCCTCGGCCGCAGGGATTTCATGAAGATCATGGGAGCCTCGGCGCTCATGGCGAGCCTTGCCGGCTGTACCCGCCGGCCGGTGCAGAAAATCGTTCCTTATGTAACGAATCCGGAAGAGATCATTCCCGGCCAGCCTAACTTTTACGCTTCGGCCGATCCTGTCTCGGGTTATGGTCTTGTGATCAAAACCCGCGAAGGCCGCCCTATTAAGGTAGATGGAAACGCCGATCATCCTATGAACAGGGGCGCGATCGAAGCCCGCGCTCAGGCTTCGATCCATGATCTTTATGATCCCGATCGTTTGCGCGCTCCTCGCGTGGGTGGCAGCGAAACCTCCTGGGAAGAGCTGGATAATGCTGTGCGCAAGGCCATGAGCGGAGGCTCCACGTGGGTGCTCACCGGGTCGGTGCTGAGCCCTTCCTTGAAGAGCGTGATTCAGAAGAACGGTTTCCGCCATGTGCAGCTCGATGGCGTGGCCATGGACGATGTTCTCGACGGCCAGGCCCAGAGCTATGGCAACCGCGTTTTCCCCCGCTATCGTTTCGATCGTGCCGACTACGTGCTCAGCCTCGGCGCCGACTTCCTTGGCACCTGGGGTTCCGTAGCGGAATACACCAAGCAGTTCTCCTCCAAGCGCCGCCTCGATAGCCGCAACACCATGAACAAGTTGGTGGTGATGGAGCCCGTGATGAGCGTTACCGGCCAGAATGCCGATGAACGCATTACGGTGCATCCCTCTGATATGCTTTCGATCGCTCTGGCGATCGCCTCTGAAGTGGCCAAGCAAAGCGGCCGCACGATCGAGGAGCTCAACGGATTCAATGCCGAGAGCATCGCTCCCAAGGCTGGCCTGAAGGCTGAGGCGATCAAGCAGATCGCTCACGATCTTCTCCGCGCCCGGGGCAAGGGCCTCGTGGTGGCCCGGGATCCCGGCGTGCAGGGCCAGGCTCTGCAGAACGTGGCCAACTTCCTCAACTCCATGCTCGATAACGAGGGAGAGACGGTAGACGGCTCCGGCAGCCAGCAGTTCCAGGGTTCGCATTCGGAATTCGAGAAATTGCTGAACGCTATCCGCGCCGGCGGGGTGAAAACCCTGATCGTGAGCGGCGTGAATCCCGTTTACGCCTTCGCGGATTCGATGAAGATCAAGGAGGCTCTCCAGGCCGTTCCTAATCTGGTGTATCTCGGCACCTATCTCGACGAAACCGCCGAAGTTTCTAAATACGTGGCCGCTGCCAGCCATCCCTTTGAGGCCTGGGGTGATGTGAGCCCGGTGAAGGGTGTGTACAGCATTCAACAGCCCACGATCCGCCCGCTTTGGAACACCCGCTCCCTTCTCGAGTGCCTGATCGCTTGGACCTCCGGCGCCAAGGAAGATCTTCTCGAAGCGGCCCACAAAGTGGTGCTCGATACCGCTCGCGGCTATCAATCCGGCGGAAAGAGCTTCCAGGATTGGCTCGACGATCTTCTGATGAGCGGAATTCAGGGGGATGATTCCTCCCGCGCTTCTGCCCGGAATTTCCAGATCGGCGGCCTTCGCGCTGCTGTGGCCTCTGCCAGAGGCAATTCGGCCAAAGGCAACGAAGGCGAGTTCGTTCTTGTTCTTGCTCCTTCCGTGGGGATGGGCGATGGCAGCCAGGCCAACAACGCCATCCTTCAGGAGCTGCCTGATCCTGTATCCAAGCTCACCTGGGGCAACTATCTTGCCGTATCGCCGGGAACCGCTCAGAAAATGGGCTGGAAAGACGGCGATTATGTAAAGGTGGAGAATAGCGGAAATTCCGTGGAGCTCCCTGTGTATCGCCAGCCCGGCCTGCGCGATGGAGTGGTTTCCTCTCACATCGGCTATGGCCGCCGCTTCAACGGCCGCATCGGCAATAAAGTTGGCGTGAGCTTCGTGAATTTCACGGGCTCCTCCCTCACCGGCACTCGTCCTTCTCATGTGGTAACGGGTCTTCGTATTTCCAAAACCGGAAAGAGCGAGCGCCTACCATTGTCTCAAACCCATATGAGCACCGAAGGCCGCCATATCGTGTTCGATACCACTCTCGAGGAGTTCAAAAAGAATCCTGCGAGCGGAATCGTGAAGGAGTTCCCGGAAGGCCAGCTTCCTCCGAGCATCTGGAGCGGCTTCGAATACAAAGGCTATAAGTGGGGAATGAGCATCGATATGAGCACCTGCACCGGCTGCTCCGCGTGTGTGGTAGCTTGTTCCGTAGAGAACAACGTTCCCGCTGTGGGCAAAGATCAGGTACAGCGCAACCGCGAGATGCAGTGGATCCGCATCGATCGCTACTACTCGGGCGATATGGAGAATCCGGAAACGATTCTCCAGCCGATGCTTTGCCAGCATTGTGATAACGCTCCCTGCGAAACGGTTTGCCCTGTGGTGGCCACCACCCATAGTGATGATGGCCTGAACCAGATGACCTACAACCGCTGCGTGGGCACCAAGTACTGCTCGAACAACTGCCCTTATAAAGTGCGCCGCTTCAACTGGTACAACAACAATGGCGATATGAACGGTTCGCTCGAGCATCCGCTCCCGCTCTCCAAGAACCCGGAAGTAACCCTACGGAGCCGGGGTGTGATGGAGAAGTGCACCTTCTGCACCCAGCGTATCGAAGCCGCCAAGAGCCATGCGAAAGACAAAGGCCGCCCGATCCAGGATGGCGAAATGCGCACGGCCTGCCAGGAAGCTTGCCCTGCTGACGCTATCGTTTTCGGCAACGTGAACGATCCGAACAGCAAGGTGGCTAAGGCCAAGGCTAACAAGCGCGGCTTCCTCTCTCTTGAGGAGCTCAACGTGCGCCCGAATGTTACTTATCTGACGAAGGTCCGTAACCGTGCACCTGACCATAAAAACGATGGCCATGGCGGCGGCGGCCACCACTAGGAGCGAACGAGGAATCTATGGCGACTACTGACGGAATCCAGCTCGAGCGAGTGGACCTCGTAACCGGGGGCAAAACCTATGCGGATGTCACCAACGACATCTGCCGGCCATTGGAAAGCTTTCCTACCAAGATCTGGTACGTAAGTTTCCTGATCTCGGCTTCTATCTTAGGCATCGGGCTAGCGGCCTGGGGTGCCTCCATCTGGTGGGGCTTGGGCCTTTGGGGCATTCACAATACGAACGCCTGGGGCGCTGACATCATCAACTTCGTATTCTGGATCGGTATCGGTCACGCCGGCACCCTGATCTCTGCAGTACTCTATCTCTTCCGGCAGAACTGGCGCACGGGCATTAACCGCGCGGCCGAGGCGATGACCATCTTCGCCGTAATCTGCGCACTGATATATCCCCTCGGCCATACCGGCCGCCCCTGGCTGGCCTTCTACTGGCTGCTGCCTTATCCCAACAACATGGGCCCCCTCTGGGTGAACTTCCGTTCTCCTCTTCTTTGGGACGTGTTCGCGGTATCCACCTATTTCACGATCTCTCTCGTGTTCTGGTATATCGGCTTGATTCCCGATCTAGCCACGGTTCGCGATCGGGCCGTGAATCCGATCCGCCGCATGGTTTATGGCGCTCTCTCCATGGGATGGAAGGGCGGGGGCCGGCAGTGGCACCATTACGAGAAAGCCTACGGCTTGCTCGCCGGCCTTTCGGCTCCTCTGGTACTTTCGGTGCACACGATCGTATCCTTCGACTTCGCCGTATCCATCCTGCCTGGCTGGCACACCACGATCTTCCCGCCTTATTTCGTAATCGGCGCTATCTTCTCCGGTTTCGCGATGGTGGTAACCCTGATGGTGATCGCTCGGGAGTTCTTCAACCTGAAGCACTACATCACGATCAATCACCTGGAAGCGATGAACAAGATCACGATGTGTACCGGCATGCTCGTGGGCCTGGCCTACGCCACCGAGTTCTTCGTGGCCTGGTATTCGGGCAATAAATACGAACAGTACGCCTTCTTGAACCGCGCCTTTGGCCCTTACTGGTGGGCTTACTGGACCATGATCACCTGTAACTCGATCATCCCGCAGATCTTCTGGATCCGCCGCTTCCGCAGAAACGTGCCCATGATGTTCATCGTGAGCGTGTTCGTGAATATCGGAATGTGGTTCGAGCGTTTCGTGATTATCGCCACCTCGCTCCACCGCGATTTCCTGCCCTCGAGCTGGGATTACTATCTGCCTTCGCTCACCGATTGGCTGATCACCCTCGGCAGCTTCGGCCTCTTCTTCACCCTCTTCCTCTTGTTCTGCCGCTTCCTTCCTGTGGTGGCGATTGCAGAGGTTAAGAGCGTGATGAAAACGGGAGATAGCCATGGCCACTAAGGCGGCGCTCATAAAGCCCCAATCTCTTCGTTGCCTCATTCGGGCCCCGTTCCGCCGTACAGTACGTACGGCTCACGGTTGCTCTCTTTCGGACGCCTCGATCTTGGGGCTTTCTGAGCGCCTTTGTAAGGAGACGTTATGAAACCAGCACACGGGGCGGTTGCTTACTTCAAGTCTGCCGCTGAGATCGTGAATGCGGTGAAAGCCGCACGAACCAAGGGTTTCCAGCAGGTGGAAACCTATACCCCCTTTCCGATCCACGGGATGGACGAGCATCTGGGCCTCAAGCCTTCGATCGTTCCCTGGGCCACGTTCATTGGCGGCCTCACGGGTTTTATGGTGGCGCTCCACTTGCAGGTTTGGACCTCGGCTTTCGACTGGCCAATCAACGTAGGTGGTAAGCCGTTGATCTCCGGCCCGGCCTTTATTCCGATTCTGTTTGAGCTCACCGTTCTTCTCGGCGGGCTTTCCACGGCGGGATTCATGTTCTTCCTGAATGGCCTTCCCACTCTGAAGCCGAATCCTTTCGATCCCAAGATCACCGACGACCGCTTCGCCCTTTACATCCCGTTCGCGGGCCAGAAAGTGGGCGAGGGTGAGGTTTCGTCGTTTCTGAACACCTTGCAAGCCGAAAAGGTGAGCCAAGTTACGGAGCCCGTATGAAGCGTATTCCTTTGATCCACTTCGCGCTGGTGGCCGGAGCCGCACTTCTGGCTTCGGGCTGCTCCCGCCAAACTGAGCATACGATTTGGCAATACCTGCCTCACATGGCAACCACGCCAAATCTGAAGGCGATGAAGGGTTATGACGGATTTGGAAACGGATCCGGCATGCTTCTTCCTCCGGAAGGCACCGTGGCCCGTGGCCATAAGCCTTATCGGATCGAAACTCCCGAAGAGGCGGACGCCAAGCTGCAGAATCCTCTTCCTCGCACCAAAGCAGTGCTTATGCATGGCCAGAAGCTCTACCAAACGAACTGCCTGGTTTGCCACGGTGTGCGCGGCTTGGGCGATGGACCAGTGGTGAATCCGTTCCCGATTCCGAAATCTCTCCAGAGCGACGATATGCTCCGCTGGAAAGATGGCCACCTCTTTCACGTGATCACCAAGGGCCAGGGCGTGATGCCTTCTTATGCCCAGCAAGTGCAGCCCGAAGATCGTTGGGCCATCATCCACTACATCCGCGCCCTGCAGCGCGCCGAGCATCCTACTTCCGAGGACCTCCGCGAGCTCAAGAAGACGGCAAAGAACTAAGGGGACCAAATGGGAACCACGAACGCACTCGACTCTAAAAAACTCACCCGCTCCTCCGGCACCGACACTCTCGTGATGGGACTGATGGGGCTCGGGGCGCTCACCTTCGTGGCCGGGCTCTTTCTCGATGCCCCCCGGATGTGGAAGGCCTACTTGATCTACAACACTCTTTTCCTGGGATTGGGAATCGGTGGTTTGTTTTTCCTGGTGATCCATTACCTCGCCGGCGCCGGATGGAACGTGGCCTTGAGAAGAATTTCCGAGAGCTTCGCTTCTTACGTGGCCTTCGGGGCTCTCACCACTGTGGTGTTGCTCTTCGGCCTGAAGCATATCTATCCCTGGACGGATCATGCCTTCATGGAAAGCTCTCACCTGCTTCACGGCAAGATGGGATATTTCGGCACGGTGTTCTTCTCTGCCCGGGTGATCTTCTTCCTGGCCATGATCACTTTTTTCGCCTGGCGCCTGATCGGAAATTCCGTGGCCCAGGATGAAGCCGGCGGCGTGGAACTTCGCCGAGCGCAGAAGCCTCTTTCGGCTCTCTTCCTCGTTCTCTTCGCGCCTCTCTTTACGGTTTTCGCTGTGGACACTCTGAAATCGCTCGATCCTAAATGGTTCTCGACGATGTTCGGAGTGTACGTATTCGTGGGCTTCGCCCAAGCTTCCGTGGCTGCCACCATCGTGGCAATCAAGAAGCTGCAGAATCACGGCTATATGGGAAATGTGAACGAAAACCATTTCCACGACCTCGGCAAATACCTTTTCGGCTTCTCGATCTTCTGGGCCTATATCGGCGTGAGCCAATACCTGCTCATTTGGTACGCCAACCTTCCCGAGGAAACCGGCTATTACCTGATGCGCCAGGTTCCCGGCTGGGTGGGATGGAGCATCCTCCTTCCGGCGGTGCGCTTCGTGCTTCCTTTCCTGCTTCTGCTCCCGATGCAGAACAAGCGCCGCTCGAACTTCCTGGTGAAGGTGGCCTATGTGGTGCTCTTCGGTGCCTGGCTGGATATCTATCTGATCGTGATGCCGAACTTCTCCGTGAACCTCGGCCTCTCGATCTGGGATGCCGGATTTGCTCTTGGATTCCTCGGCTTCTTCCTTTTCAACGTGCGCAGGTTCTTGTCGAGCAATGCCACGGTTCCAGTAAAGGATCCTTACCTGCACGAAACCCTGAGCCACCACGTTTACTAAGCCGCCGCATCGGCAGCAGAAAAAAGAAACCCGGCCATCACGCCGGGTTTCTTTTTTTGCCTTTGTTCATCTTAGTTCAGGTGCCTCGATCCATGGGCTACTTGAGACCGAATTGCGTTCGCATCTCGTCGGAAAAAGGAGGAGTGCGGCTTCTCTTCAGCACGCTCCAGGCCAGCCCGAGCACTGCGGCCGACAGGAAAAAGAGACCAAAAAGGAGAGTGAACCAGGAAAAATACCGGCGTTTCGCCCAGGGAATTTCCGAGCTGTCGAGGCCTTTGGTCAAGGTCCAGCAGATGGGGCGTTCAGGGGAATAAAAAATCGGCAAAGCTTTCGGAATGTCTTTCTCGTTCCTGGTGCGCACGAGGTCTTCGGCCTTGATGATCTCGCCACTCGGGGCCCGGAATTCCATCTTGATCTTGAAGGAGCGGGAATCTTTTTTCGTGGCCTTCACGATCGCGATCTCGCCGGGCACCGCGTTCGCTTCTAATTCTTTGGTGCAGGAGAACTGCTGGTGCGAGTCCGCCAAAAGAGCCACAGCCACGGGAAGGGAAAAAATAAGGCTCGTAATCAGCGCGATGCCGGTGAAGCCGCGTTGTTCGTCCACATAATCGAAAGCCGCTTTTTTTGCCGCTTCCGGTGCTTTCGCCGACCAGGCTTGGAAGAACTGGGACAGAAAGTCCCCCAGCTGTTCCCTGCTCAGAACCGAGAGGGTAGTAGAGCAGCGTCTCGAGCGGATCTGGATCTCGCCACTGAAAGTTTTTTTCCGGATTCGGAGGAGCTCGTCGTAAGGGAAGCGCTGCTCCGATCCCGACGGGAGCTTATGAAGCAAAAAAGAGGGATCCTGGAAAAGGAATTCGTGGCCTTGGGATTTCAGAGTCTTCATGATTTTCCTCCCCCCGGTCTAACACGAGTGATAAGGTGCGACCACTGATGAGATTCCGATTCCCCGGCCTTGTGCTTTTTCTTGCGCTTTTACTGAACGCAGCCCCGATAGATTCCGGGTATTGTGCCGAAAGCCTTCCTAAAAATCTGGAGAAGGTGGGGGTGAATCCTGTACTGGGCACCCAGCTCCCCCTCGACGCCAAATTTCTGGACGAGGCAGGCAAAGAGCGTCCGCTTTCCGATTGGTTCGATGGTCGGCGCCCGGTGCTTCTCGTGCTCAGCTATTACGAATGCCCGATGCTTTGCGGTTTGGTGTTGAACGCTGTGCGAGAAACCGTGGCGAAGCTGGATTGGTTGCCCGGTGATCATTACCAGATTGTAACGATTAGCATCGATCCGGACGAGAAGCCGAAGCTGGCGGCAGGTAAAAAGAAGTCGATCACGGAAGCCTTTCCTACTCCTGCACAACAAGAAGCTGCCGCAAAGCATTGGGCGTTTCTGGTGGGCCTGAAGGGTAGCGAGAAGCGTGTGGCCGAAGCGGCGGGTTTTGCTTACGAGTGGGACGACGAGAGCTCGCAGTGGGCACACGGCGCAGCAATCTTTCTGGTTTCGCCGACGGGAAAGCTCACGAGAGCTCTCTTCGGAATCGAATACCCGGTTCGAGATCTGAAGCTCGGTCTGCTGGAAGCCGGCGAAGGAAAAGTTGGAACTTTGGCTGAAAAACTGATGCTTTTTTGCTACCATTACGATCCAAAGGGCAACAAATACGCCATCTTGGCAACACGAGTGATGTCGCTGGGTGGTGGCTTAACGGTGGTGGTGATGTTGTTGGCCTGGCTGGCGTGGTTCCTTCGCCAGCGAAGGAAAGGAAATTCTTAGTCACATGAACAATTTCACAGTGAACGCTTTGCCGAGTGCTTCCACTTCTGCCGACAAATTCGAGAGCTTCATCAACGTAGCGCTCATCGTGGGCACGGTGATGTTCGTGGTAACGATGGCCGCGATGTTTTACTTCCTCTGGAAGTACAAGCGCCGCTCGGAAAACGACGTTACTCCTTATATCGACGGCAACTACCTGGTGGAGTTCTCCGGCGTATTCCTGATCTCGATCTGGGTGGCGGTTTTCTTCCTCTGGGGCTGGCGCGATTATTCCTATATCATTTCCCCTAAACAAGATGAGTATGAGGTGAACGTGATCGGCCAGCAGTGGCAGTGGCAGGTGCAATACGCCAACGGCCGCAGCTTCACCAACGAGGTTTATCTTCCGGTGAACAAGCCCGCCCGCTTCACCATGACCTCGAAAGACGTGCTTCACTCTTTTTTCATTCCGGAATTCCGGATCAAGCAGGACACCGTGCCCGGCCAGTTCACCACCCTGCATGTGACGCCCACCCGCACCGGCACCTTCAATATTTTCTGCGCCGAGTACTGCGGCACCGCCCACTCCAAGATGATCGGCGTGGTGCACGTGCTCAGCCAGGAGGATTTCCAGCGCTGGGAAGACGGCCTGCTCGAAGTGAAGAACGCGGAGGCTCCGAAGCTGGAGCCGGCTGCCAGCCGCACCATGACGATGGCGGAAAGCGGAAAGCACATTTTCCGCTCCAAGGCCTGCGTAACCTGCCATTCCGTGGGAGGAGAGCGCGGCATCGGCCCCACCGTGAAAGGGATGTTCGGCTCCGATGTAGAGCTTCAGGGAGGCACGATCGTGAAGGCGGACGAGAACTATATCCGCGAATCGATCATGGATCCCATGAAGAAGATCGTGAAGGGCTACGCCCCACACATGCCTACCTTCCGAGGAATGCTTTCCGACGAAGACGTCAATCACCTGATCGCTTACTTCAAGACTCTGAAATAACGAGGACCGACTCATGGCTCACGCTGCGAACGTAAATTTTTTCCACGCCGGTAAACCCGGCATCATGGGCTGGCTCGGCACTCTCGACCATAAGCGCATCGGCCTGATGTATATGTTCACCACGATGCTCTCGCTCATGGTTGGCGGGATCTTCGCTCTTCTGGTGCGTCTGGAGCTGATGTTCCCCGGCCAGCAGCTGTTCGACGCCAATACCTACAACCGCCTCTTCACGCTCCATGGCGCGGTGATGGTGTTCTGGTTCATTATTCCAGCGATCCCGGGAACCTTGGGCAACTTCTTCCTTCCGATCATGATCGGTGCAAAAGACGTGGCCTTTCCCCGCCTGAACCTTCTTTCCTACTACCTGCTTCTTCTCGGCATGGGGATCAACCTCTACGGTATTCTTTCCGGCCCTGGCGCAGACACCGGTTGGACCTTCTACACTCCTTACTCGGCCACTACGAACGCCAACGTGATCTCGCTCGTGATGGGCGTTTTCGTGATGGGCTTCTCCTCCATCCTTACCGGATTGAACTTCATTGCCACCGTGCACACCCTGCGCTGCCCAGGCATGAGCTTTTTCCGTATGCCTCTCTTCGTATGGGCGATCTATTCCACCTCCGTGCTTCAGGTGCTCGCCACCCCGGTGATCGGTATCACCACGGTGCTCCTCGTGCTCGAGCGCACTCTGGGCATCGGCTTCTTTGATCCGAAGCTCGGCGGTGATCCCGTGCTCTTCCAGCACTTCTTCTGGTTCTATTCGCACCCGGCCGTATACATCATGATCCTTCCCGGCATGGGCATCATCTCGGAAGTGATCCCCACGATGGCCCGCAAGACGATCTTCGGCTATCGTGCGATCGCTTACTCTTCCCTGGGCCTTGCCCTCGTGAGCTTTCTCGTATGGGGCCACCATATGTTCACCTCGGGCCAGAGCCAGCTCGCCAACTACATCTTCTCGCTGATCACCATGGCCACTGCCGTGCCCTCCGCCGTGAAGATGTTCAACTGGACCGCCACTCTCTATAAGGGATCGATCAGCCTGAAGACCCCCATGCTCTACGCGATGGGCTTTCTCTTCACCTTCGGTATCGGCGGGATCACCGGGATCATCCTCGGCACACTCTCCGCCGACCTTCACTTCCACGACACCTATTTCGTGGTGGCGCACTTCCACTATGTGATGATGGGCGGAGCCGCGATCGCGCTTTTCTCCGGCCTCTTCTACTGGTTCCCGAAAATGACGGGCCGTATGTATAACGAAGCCCTCGGAAAGCTCAGCTTCTGGCTCTTCATCATCGGCTTCAACGTAACCTTCATGGCGCAGTTCAAAGTGGGCCTCGACGGCATGACCCGCCGTTACCACGACTATCTGCCGGTATTCGCCACGGGCAACCTCGTTTCCACCGTTGGCTCCTGGTTCATCGGCCTGGGAATTTTCTTCATCGTTATCAATCTTTTGATCAGCATGAAGAACGGCGCCAAGGCCCCGGCCAATCCCTGGGGGGGAAAGAGCCTCGAGTGGCAGGCTGAATCGCCGCCCGTGCTGGAAAACTTCGAAAAGACGCCCACCGTTACGGCTGGTCCGTACGAATATGGCGTGAGAGCCGGAACTTAAGGAAGGTAGCCCATGAGCGACGTTCACGCCCACGCAGACCACGCGCACCACTTTAACAGCATTGAGCACGAGTTCGAGGCCGGAAAGCTCGGAATGTGGCTCTTCCTCGTAACGGAGATCATGCTCTTCGGAGTGTTCTTCGCCGGATACGGGCTCTATATGTATCTTTACCCGGAGATGTTCCGCGAGGCTCACCACCACCTGAACAAGGTTCTCGGTGCGGTGAACACCGTGGTTCTCCTGATCTCCTCACTCACGATGGCGCTTTCCATCGCTTATATCCAGAGAGACCAGAAGCAGAAATCGATGGCGATGCTGGCGATCACCTTTGTGTGCGCCGGGATCTTCATGGTGGTGAAGTATTTCGAATACACCCATAAGTTCCACCTCGGCATCTATCCCGGGCATTACTTCAACAATCCGGAGATGGTAGCGAAGTTTCCCAATATCGCTCTCTTCTTCTCGTTCTACTTCGTGATGACAGGTACGCACGGTTTGCACGTGCTGATCGGTATGGGCGCGATCGCCTGGATCATGTGGCGGATGAACCGCGGCGATTTCAACTCGCGTAAGTTCGCGGCCGTGGAGTTCGTTGGCCTCTACTGGCACATTGTGGATTTGATCTGGATCTTCCTCTTCCCCCTTGTTTACCTGGTGGTGTGAAATGGCGCATTCTCACGATTCTCAGCACGGAGCTCACGGTCATCACCCCTTGGTGCCGATCCCGATTTACGTTTACACCCTGCTCGCCCTGATCGTGCTCACGGTGCTCACCGTGGGTGCGAGCTATATGGACTTCGGGAAGTTCAATATCGTGGTGAATATCGGGATCGCCACGGTGAAGGCCGCCCTGGTGATGGCCTTCTTCATGGGCCTCAAATACGACAACAACCTGAACCGGGCCTTCATCCTCAGCTCCTTCGTGGCGCTGGCTCTGCTGATCGTGATGAGTGCTTCCGATCTTTGGGTGCGGCCGAAACCGTTGCCGGTGGCAGTGAAGGCCGCCGCTTCGCAGATTTCCAAAGACAATCTGAATTCCTTTATCGCCGGATCGCCCGAGCTCGTGGCTAAAGGGAAGGATCTTTACAATACCAACTGCGCCGTTTGCCATGGTGCTGGTGGACACGGTGATGGAGCGGGTGGCGCTGCCTTGAGCCCCAAGCCCCGCGATTTTACCACGGATGGAAACTCCTGGACCTTCGGGAATTCCGCCAAATCGATCTATCATACGCTGCACTCGGGCTCTCCCGGCACGGGCATGGCTTCTTATAAGAGCCTGATGCTCGAAGACCGCTGGGCTCTGGTTCACTATGTGATGAGCTTCAGTTCCGGCGCCAAAGTGGGCAAGGCTGATGCGAAGGCCGATGCGGAAATCGAAGCAGAGCTTGCTTCCGCGGGTGGCCCGGCCAAGCCTACGATTCCGATCGAGATGGCCATCGAGAAAGTTTCGCAATAAGGCGAAGCGAGAACGCCGTTCGATAGCGTTCGGGAAGCGCAAGTGCTCGACCGCAATTCTAAAGATCATTACCGCCATTTCGCCCTCTTCAGCCTGGGCTTCACGGTTTTCGTGATCGTATATGGCGCCTTCGTGCGCGCCTCCGGATCCGGGGCTGGCTGCGGCTCGCACTGGCCTCTCTGCAACGGTGTGCTGGTGCAGACCGGGCTGATGGCGCAGAAGACGGTGATCGAATTCACGCATCGCCTCACCTCGGGACTGCTTCTGCTTATAGTGGCTTACCAGGCATTCTGGGCCTGGAAGCTCTTTCCGAAATCATCCTTTCCCCGCCGGGCCGCCCTGCTTTCGCTGGTGGCTGTGATCTTGGAAGCTCTCATCGGCGCTTTCATCGTGCTGCTGGGCTATGTGGAACACGATAAGAGCCTCGATCGCGTGCTTTCGATGTCGCTGCATTTGGTGAATACGCTCTTCCTTCTCGCGGCCCTGACCACCGCCGCGCTTTCGGCCAAATCGAGCGAAGCAAAATGGTGGATCCCTGAGCGGGAATCGCTGCGCTGGCAGCTAGCGCTTCTTCTGGGGTTTGCCGCGCTCGGAGGCCTCGGTGCGGTGGCTGCCCTGGGAGATACGCTCTTTCCTCCCTCGAGCGTGCTGGCTGGCATTCTTTCGGATTTATCCCGCGATTCCCATGTGGCCGAGAGAATCCGTATTCTGCACCCTGTGCTGGCGGTGGCCTGGGTAGGGGCCTTTGCCTGGTGGGCGGCTGGTGTTTGGGAAAAGCATTCCCACCTGAAACGGCTCGGGAAGGCCGTGCTGCATACCTCGCTCCTGAACCTGGGGCTTGGGCTTGTGAATGTGCTGCTGCTGGCTCCCGTTTGGCTGCAACTGGTGCATTTGCTAGTGGCCGATCTATTGTGGATCTTTTTTATAAGCTTTTTATTTTCTGCCGCTTCGCGATGGAAATAGGGGCTAAAATCCGGTAAGCATGGAGAACAGTTTTGCGTTGAAGCGCTCTAGATCCATCCATGACGAATCGCATATCCGCTTACCTTAGCCTAACCAAGCCCACCATCGTATTACTCTTTGTAGTCACGGGCTTAGCCGCCATTGTGGCCGAAGGATCTCTCCTGAACGAGCCGGTGAAGCTGCTGCTCGTGCTTCTCGCCATGGCAATGACCGCCGGCTCCGCGAACGCCCTGAATATGTATTTCGACCGCGATATCGATGCGATGATGGACCGCACGAAGCGCCGCCGCCCTCTTCCTCTGCATAAGATTTCTCCCGAAAACGCCGCCAAATTTGGCCTCGTGATCGGCTCCCTGGCGATCGGCTTTTATGGCCTCGCCACGAACTGGGTGGCCGCCTTCTGGAGCTTCTTCACCATCGCCTTCTACGTGGGCATCTATACCCTCTGGCTGAAGCGCCGCACTCCCTACAATATCGTGATCGGCGGAGCCGCGGGATCCACCGCGCCTTTGATCGGCTGGGCTGCGGCTTCCGGCCACGTTTCGCCTCTGGCTTGGGTTCTCTTCCTCGTCGTTTTCCTTTGGACGCCGCCTCACTTCTGGGCGCTCGCCATCGCGATTCAGGACGACTACAAAGCCGCCAAGGTGCCCATGCTTCCGGTAACGCACGGAGAGAACCGCACCCGGCTCGAGATCCTGATTTATACGATTCTTCTGATCCCGGTAACCGTGGCTCCTTACTTCATGGGAGCCAGCGGGCCGATTTATCTGTGGTCGGCTTTGGCGCTTGGGGCCTACTACCTCTGGAAGACAGTGCAGCTGCTGCGCTTGCGAACGAAGGAAGGGGCCAAGAAGCTTTTCTGGATTTCGATCCTCTATCTCTTCCTGCTCTTCATCGCGCTCTTCGTGGACGTGATCGCAGGCTAGTTTTTCCTGCCCTCTGAAATCAGCCCCATTGAAATCAACTTAAGATCAGCGAAAATCCCTGAGCTGCTCCAGCACCCAGTCGCCCGCGTCGAGAGTAAGATCGTGCCCGGCGGAAGGGTGCACACGCACGGGCAGGCTCCAATGCTTGGCGATCGCCTGCGAGCAGGAGGGATGCACCAGCTGATCGCCCTCGCCGTTCAGAACCAGCACGGGAATCGGCGGCCTTTCTTTGGGCGGATGAAAGCGGGCCGCGGCCAGCAGCTGGCGCAGGCTGTTGGCCTTCGAAACCGGGCGCTTCTTCTGGATCTCCACCCAATCGCGCGTGAGCTGTTCAAAGCGGTGCTTGGAATGGGAGGTCATCTCGAGGATGGTGCGCTCGGTATGCTCGAGGCGGCCGAGCAGAGTCATTTTCAAAATGCGCAGATAATTGTGGGGCCGCAGGCGGTGGTGAAGGGGCGAGAGGCCGCGCACTGAAGTATTGAGCAGCACCGCGCTTTTCATATCAGAGGGCCAGCGCTTCATCCATTCGAGGGCCACCATGCCTCCGAGGGAAAGCGCGAACAAATGATTCTCTTCGCCCTTCTGGCGCAGGAACTCTTCCCGCACCGCCTGAGCCATCTCTCCCACGCTGAGCGGGCTCGGCTCCTGAAAACGCGTTCCATTGCCGGGAAGATCGAGAGCAATCGCCTGCCTGTTTGGAAAGGCGGCCTCGAACTGTTCGAGAAAGCCGCTCCAGTGGCCGGCTTCGCGCACCAAACCTCGCAGGAAGAACCATTTTTCTTTTCTAGTTTCTTTATTGGGTGTGCTCATTCTTCCGGATACCAGAAATCGAGCGCGCCCTTGTGGAGCTCTTCCCGCTCGGAAGCGCGCAGAAAGCCCCAGTGCCGGCTGTTGATCACTGCTCGGTGCAGGAATTCGATCAGCGTGATGTGGCGACGGAGAATTCTCTTATGCCGATGGAGGTGCATCGGATTGAAAATGCCCATGCCGGAGAAGATTTGCACCGGATTCTTTTTGAGCCATATCCAGGATCCCATTTCGAGAGTGATGGGGAGAAATACTTTGCCCGGATCGTTCAGCTTGCGGTGTTCGAGGTAGAGATAATCGAGCAGATCGCCGCTCATCGTATAGCCCTGCGCGCCCGGCTCCATCACATACACGTGGTTGGGGTAGGTATTGTCGAGCAGGTTTTTGAGGGCGAAGGCCTCGGCCAGCTGGGGAAAAGGCTTGAAGGTGTGCGCGTGCGGGAACCAGAGGCGGTCCACGGATCCGTAGCCCGAATGGCAATCGAGCACGATCGCGGCCTTGGAGCCAAAGGCCTCGCGGCTCACGAAATCGCAATAGGCTTTGGATTCGACCTCCATCGCTCCCGGATCTCCCCGGTACCATGGCAAGTAGGGCGTGAGGCGCTGGCCGCCGAGGAAAGGATAGGAGTGGGAATCGGCCTCAAGGGGAGCGTTTCGGTTGAGATCCACTCCGTTCCCGTTGGATCTTCTCAGCAGGAACATCCCCACCGGATTCACGATCGGCATGAAGGCGATCCGGGAGCGCTCGAGCGCATGGGCGGTGAGCTCGTCCCAGTCGAGAAGCTCGATCAGGGTTTCGAGGGCCGAAAGAGCCACCTGGGAGCCGATCTTCTCCTGGCCGTGCATGCCGCCGCTCAAGATGAGCGTGGGGGCGGAGGGATCCTTCGATCCGAAGGTGATGGTGTAAATAGGAAATGTTTCTGTTCCGAACTTCACCTCGGCCGGCATCTCCACTCTCGCACGGCCGTTGATCCGCTTCAGCAGGTTGAGCAGAAAAGAAAGCTCGGGGAACATCATGCAATTCGTCTCCGGGCCCCGAGCAGGATGAGCAAGGCCACGAAGGTCAGGCTGGAAGCCACCACCATGGGGGAACCAGGGCCCACCCGATCATAGAGCAGGCCGGCGGCGGGAGGGCCGAGCACCCGGGCGAGCGAGCTGCCGCTTTGGTAAATCCCCATCACGGCGCCTTTGCGGTTTTCCGCCGCACCTTTGGAGGCGAGGCTCGAAAGACAAGGGCTCGAAATGCCCATGCCCGTGGCCACGGCCAGCAGGCAGATCACGAAAACAAGCGTATCGGGCGCGAAGGGCGAGGCGAGCATCCCGATTCCCATGAAGAGAAAGCCGGCGGGAAGTAGGCGCAGTTCTCCGTATTTTTTCGAAAGCCGCCCGATCAGCCCGCCCTGGAGCAGCGCGCTCACGAATCCCATTCCCGCGAGCATCCAGCCGGCCCCGTGGGCCTCATAGCCGAAGCGCCAAAGCACGAAGAAGCCGAAGGCCACTTCAAGCTGGGTGAACGCCAGAGTGTGCAGGAAAAAGAGGCCGATAGGGTAGGCCGTGCGAGGGTTTTTGAAAGCTTCTCCGAGGGCTTGAAAGCGTTTGTTGCTTTCCCGGTCGCGGTGCACTTCGGGCTCGTCGAGAACAAAAAAGGCGAAGATGAAATTCAGAAATCCCAGGCAGGCCGCGATCAGGATCGGGAGAGTGAAGCCGTGAGAGGTGGTGGAGAGCACGCCGCCGAGAGCCGGGCCGAAGATGAAGCCGAGGCCGAAGCCGGCGCCGATCACGCCCATTCCCTTGGCGCGGTTTTCAGCGGAGGTAATATCGGCGATATAAGCGGAGGCGGTGGAGATGTTTCCGGCGAAAGCACCCGCCAGAAAACGCGCCAGAAAAAGCACGGTGAGGGTACCGGCCAGGGCGGTGCCCACCATGGCCGAGGCACCGAGAAGGATCGTGGCGAGCAGAACCGGCCTGCGGCCCACTTTGTCGGAAAGGGATCCCCAGAAGGGGGCGAAGAGGAACTGCGCGATGCTGTAGCTGGCCATCAGCCAGCCCAGCTCAAAGGCCGTGGCGCCGAAGGTGCGGGAATAATACGGAAGAATCGGGATCACGATCCCGAAGGAAAGCAGGTCGAAGAACACTACGAAGAAGATCGTGAGCAAGGGGCGTTTTTTCATAAGTTCAGTGGCCCAGCATACAGAAAACCTCCGCATTTTGCGCAGTGTTAGAGTTAGAATGCCCGCATGAGAGCCACCCTTCTTCTTCTTTTTTTCTCCCTGGCCCTGCCCTTACCTGCTTCCGCCCTTACCACGACCGAACAGTCCCTCAGGATCGAAGACAAAAGCGAAGGAAACGTGCTGCTCGGGGCGGAGCAGGCCGTGATCGAGAAGGGGGAGCTTTATAAAACCGTGGTGCTTCTCTGGGGCAAGCTCGACGTTTATGGAGAGGTGGACGAGATCGTGATTCTCTCCGGGCAGGTTCACTTTTTTGAAGGCGCCAAGGTGAATAAGTCCCTCGTGGTGATGGGAGGGAGCTTCGATAGCGAACCCGGCGCTGATGTAAGAGCCGAAACCGTGGTGGCCAAGGAAGCGGGGCCCTTCTGGCGGCTGTTGCGTTCGGCGGGAAATATCTGGAGGGATCATTTTTCCTGGATCATGAAGCTGGCCGCGGGCCTGGTTACCACTCTGCTCACCTGGCTTTCGGGCTGGGCAATGTTCTATGGATTTCCCGGGATGCAGGATTCTCTGGAAGGGCGGCTGGTGAAGCATTGGCCGCAGAATCTGGCGCTGGGGTTTCTCGGCAGCCTCCTGGTGCCGGTGATCCTCGTGCTCCTGCTGGTATCGATCATCGGGATTCTTTTCGTGCCGTTTTATCTGCTCGCGCTGCTGCTGGCGGCGGGTATTTCCTATTCGGCCGCTGCTCTCTGGGCGGGGCACCGTCTTCTGCCGCCGGCAAAGGGCAAGAAGATCAATCCCTGGGGATTCCTGCTGGGATTGCTGGCGTTTCAGTTTTTGTGGGCCGTGCCCGTATGGTGGGCCGCGATCCCTGTGTTGATTCTGTGGACGCTCGCCTGGGGCTCCACGATTCGGAGCCTCAAGCTTCTTTGGCGATAGGGGCGAGGCCAAACAGGCGCTCGGTATTGCGCGTGGTGATACGGGCGATTTCTTCGAAAGAAACTCCCTTGAGCTCCGCCACTTTTTCCGCCACCACTCTCGTATGCGCGGGTTGGTTCTTTTTTCCTCTATAGGGAATTGGCGCGAGGAAGGGGGAGTCGGTTTCCACCATGATCCGTTCGAGCGGAACCACATCGCGGCATACCGCTCTCAACTCTTCGGCGTTCTTGAAGGTGAGGATGCCGGAAAAAGAAATAAAATATCCGAGCGCGAGGCAATCGCGGGCCAGCTTTTCTCCGCCGGTAAAGCAATGGATCACGCCGGGCACTTTACCGGGGTGTTTGGCCTGGAAATCGCGGCTGTGCTTGGTTAGGAAGCGCACGGTATCGTTGTCGGCCTCGCGGGTGTGCACCACCACGGGCTTTCCGATCTCCGCGGAGAAGGCGAGCTGGGCTTCGAGGGCCTGGTGCTGGATATCGTGGGCGGATAGATCGTAGTGGTAGTCGAGGCCGAGCTCGCCCACGGCCACGCAGCGGGGGTGCTGATGAAGCTCCTTCACGCGGGCGAAGATCTCCGGCGTGAAATCCTTGGAATCGTGCGGGTGAATGCCGGAGCTGAACCAGATTTGCGGAAAGCGCTCGGCAAGATCGCGCACTCTGTCGAGGCTGTCGGCCGCGGCGGCGATGGCGATCACGCGCTCTACGCCCGAGGCCTTGGCCTGGGCCAGCAACTGCTCCACCGGCTGGTCGTATTCGTAGTCGAGGTGGGCGTGGCTGTCGATCAGCATGCTGCCTATTTCTTCAGCTTGCTTTCGAGATGCTCGAGAAGAGTATCGAGCTCAGCCGGAGAGCGCCCGCCGATCATCTTGCGGCCGTTGATGATGAGGGTAGGGGTGCTCTGCAGGCCGATCATCTCGCCGAGCTGCATATCCTTCTGGAGCGCGGTTTCGGTGGCCGGGTCTTTCAAGCAGGACTCGTAGGCAGCCATGTCGAGGCCCGCGGTTTTTGCGAATTCCTCGAAGCTCGAAGGAGAGAGGTTCTCCTGGTTGTCGAACACCTGATCGTGGAAGGCCCAGAATTTTCCCTGCTGGGCGGCGCACATTCCGCCTTTGGCGGCGGCGCAGGCCAGGCGATGGCCACCATTGGGGGCGAAGGGGTTGCAGGATCCGTCGAGCGGGAAGTTGTGGTAGGTGAGGCGCACTTTATCTTTGTGCTTGAGAAGGAAGATGCGAAGGGCCTGGCCGGCCATTTTGCAGGCCGGGCACTGGAAATCCGCCAGCTCGGCGATTTCCATCACCGGGCTGCCCTCGCCCGACCATCCTTTGGACATCGGCCCACCAAAGGCTTCGCCTGGGAGCATGACCATGGGAGCGTTTTCCCAATCAGCCACCAGCGTGCCACCGTGGGAGGGCGGGGAAGCATTGGCTTTCACCACTACGGCACCCAGCACGGCTACGGCTACGCAAACCACGGCCGTGATCAGCGAAGTGCGCACACGATCGCTTTGCAGGTTTTCTTTTCGTCCCCCGAGGAGCTCGAGGTTGCCGGCGAGAGCGTTACCCCAGCCGAGGCCGAGCTGCAATACGAGCAATGGCCAGATGGCCAGGTTGATCACCCAAAGCATGGCGCAGTACGAGCAGAACTGTTTGAGGATATAGTTCGAGATCACGAACATCGTTACCGTAACCAGGATCGAAATCGTGGAAAGGAAGAACATCATGAAGATGTTCTCTTTGGATCCCTGCGGGCTTTTCAGCGAGAGGAATCCGAGCAGCAGAAAGGCGAGATAAGTGCCGAGAGCCACCGAGGCGATCGGGATCCCGAAGAGATCGGAATAGCTGGAGACGGCGATATCCGCGCAGCCGGTATTGCCACCGATACCGCAGTTTTCGGTTAAGCCGGCCATGCCGGTAGCGAAGCGGATGTGGATCGAAAGGAGTTTGAGCGAGATCGCGGTTCCGATCACGCTGAGGAGCATCACTACCTTTAGAATAGAGGAATTTGTACGCATTGCATTGTTCTCCGAGCCTGGGTGAAATCCTAGCACGGTGCTACGGATTCATCATCCGTGGAGGCGAATAAAGGAGAGGATGCGCCCGGCTTTTTCCCGATCGCGTCTATAAGAGGGATATTCCTCTGCTCTTGCCAGGGTGCAGTGCGCGATGGAGTCGATCTTCAGCGATAAGCCCAATTCTTTCTTCACTCCTTGGAGTTGGCGGAGGTTTTCGCCCGGAAGGTTGAAAAGAAACTTCTTCTTTCCCTCCTCGAGCCGCAAAAATTTGGCCAGGCCTCTTTCTTCCGAATGAGGAAAGGCCTGCACCACCTCTTCTCCTACTTCGAAGCTTTGCGGACCGATGCAAGGCCCAATCGCGGAAAGAAACTGTGCGTCAGGGTGGAGGGCGAGGGCTTTCTCGGCGAAGGCGCGCAGCGTTTTCTCTCCGATCCCGGCCGCAGTGCCCCGCCAGCCGGCGTGCACGGCCATGACCGCGAACGGGGTTCCGTTACTATCGGTGGCTACAGAGAGGAGAGGAGTGCAGTCGGCAGAATACACACCCACACTCAGGCCGGGGATGAGCGTGGCTACGCCGTCTGCGTCGCGGGCGCGCTTTTCAAACTGAGTGGCCCAGATCAGCTCGTGGCCATGCACCTGCTTGGCGGTGGCGGTGCCCGCATCGAGCTGGTCCAGCTCCTCTTTCGTGATTTTTTTATTGGTGAAGCCGTGGCTCAAGCCGCGCACGGAGCGGAGAAGCGGGGAGAGGGTTAGCCGGGAATTCAGCGTGTCCATTTCCCGAAGCCTAGCATGACGGCTTCCAGATCGGGCGGAAGTTTGCTGGAGAATTCCATTCTTTCGTTGGTCACCGGATGGTCGAAAGCCAGGTGGGCCGCGTGCAGAAACTGCCGGCCCTTCTGCTCCAGCGCTTCGATCTCCGGGAAGTTTCCCTCTTTTCTTGCCGCTGCCATTCCGAGATCCCGCTTCTGCTTTCCCCCCCGGGTGAGGGAGGCGTAGGTGGTGTCGCCCACGAGCGGATATCCCTGGGAGGCAAAGTGCACTCTCACCTGGTGGGTGCGGCCCGTAAGCAGCTCGGCTTCGAACTGCGTGGCCAGGGTGCCATAGTGCCGAACGGAGCGGTAACGGGTGACAGCCTTTCTCCCGCCTTCCACGATGGCCATGCGTTTGCGCTCCTTGGGGTCTCGAGCGATCGGGGCGTTCCATTCGCCTTTTTCGGGCAAGTGCCCCCAGCAGATCCCGATATAGCGTCGGGTGATTGAATGCACCTTGAACTGGGCCGAGAGGTTCTGGTGTGCATGATCTGTTTTGGTTACTAGCAGCACGCCTGAGGTCCAGCGGTCGATCCGGTGCACGATGCCTGGCCGCAGCTCTCCTCCCACTCCGCTTCCGCTCGAAAGATCGCCGAGATGATGAAGGAGGGCGTTCACGAGGGTGCCGTCGCTATGGCCGGCGGCCGGATGCACTACGAGGCCGGCGGGCTTTTCGATCACGGCGAGCTGATCGTCCTGATAGAGGATCTCGAGAGGGATATTCTGGGCCGTGAGCTCGGAAGGCCTGGGGAGCGGGAGAAAGATCTCCAGCTTGTCGCCGGTTTCGAGCAGAAGGCCTGCTTTGGCGGGAGGAGTGCCATTCACGGTTACATTGTTCGCCTCGAGCAGCCGCTGTGCCTGGGAGCGGGAAAGGCCGGAAACCCTGGCCAGGAAAAGATCCAGGCGTTCGCCTCCGCTTTCCACTTCGATGGAGTTCCATGCGCCTGGAGTAAGGGTGCTCATCAGCTCGGGCGTTTCGCCTTCAGGAAGTCCATATAGGCCGTGGCGATCTTCTCGTGTTCGAGCTTGAGCGCCTTGGCGTATTGGATCACGAAGCCGCGCACGAATACGTTGGCCGGGAGACGGTCCACGTCGTCTTCCTCGAGCGCGTTCAGGTAGTTCTTGGAGATCTTGAGGATATTCATGATCTCGTCGGCGCTCACGCGCTTGTATTCGCGGAGGGAGCGAAGGAAGTGGCCGTTCACGTTCTCCAGCTTGCGGATCTTTTCTTCCATCTCAGGATTGGGCTCGAAGGAGCGGCTGATCTGGTAGTTTCGGGCGCCGCTGCCGGGCTGGCCGATGTCCTGGAGAGCGCGGAGCCTTTCGATATGCGAAGGCTCGGGGGTAGTGGATGCGGGAGCTGGTGAGGCAGGGGCTTTTTCTGCCGGCGAATCCTGGGGCTCCCGGGAGCTGAGATTGGAAGCAGTCTGGGAAACTTTGCGGAAAGGATCCTCTTCGAAGCTGTAGCTGTCGAGATCAGATTGGGAAGCCATCTGCTCCCGGGCGAAGGCGGCCACGGCATGGTTGCCGCGGTGGTAGCTTGCGTATACGGATTCCGACGAAACGATGCCGTGGCTCTCGTCGTATTTCCGGCGCTTGTCGGAATCGGAGAGGATGGTGTAGGCCTCTTCGATCTCGTTGATGATGCGCTTACTCTCTTCTTTGTCGAAGAGGGAGTAGGCGGCGAGAGAGTCGCGGTTATAGGCGTTTTTCGCGCGGATATAGGCGGTGCGGATGATTTCCGGGTTCGCGTTGAAGCTCACGTCGAGAACTTCGTAATAGCTCTGCCGTTTTTCTTCCTTGCCCATAGAAAAAGAGTACAGCAATTCCGAAGGTTTGCAGGTTTTTTTTAGAATGGGCCCAATGCCCGGCTAGATGCCCAGTTCGGAGCGCTTCAGCTTCTCGGCCTGCTCGGCCACGATATGCCCCACCATTTTCTGGAGGCTGGGAACGAGGGGAGAGCTCGGGAACTCGAGGGCAAGCGGGCGTTTCCGGCGCACGCTCTGCCACACGGCCGAGTCGTATTCCAGGTGGCCCAGGTAGTCCAGGTTGAAGCCGAAGTATTTCTTGCACACGTTGCGCACTCCGAAGCCCACTTCCGCATCGGTTTCGGTGCGGCTCTGGTTCACCACGAGCTTGATGTCGAAGCGGGAAACCGCGGTTCTCACCTTGGAGCCCACCTCGGGGAACTGCTCTTCCAGAGCACGGAGAAGATCGGCTGGAGTGCGGATGCCGAGCTCGTTCTTGCGGTTCATGGTCTGGTCCACGAAGGAGCGGGCATCGTAGAGGTACTCGATGTTTTTCAGCTTGCGGTAGAAGCAGGCCTTGATGAAGCGGTAGGCGTTTTCGATCGAGGTGGGCTCGGGAAGCACCACGAGAATGCCCACATCGGCGGACAGGAAAAAATCGAGGGTGTTGTAGCTGGTGCCTGCGCCCAGATCGAGAATCACATAATCGCTCGGCAGCTGGCGGAGCTTGTTGAGCAGCTTCTGCTTCTGCGCGTGGGGAAGGTTGGCCACGTTGAGGGAGTCCTGCGCGCCGCTGATGAGGGAAAGGTTCGGCACGGAGGTAGGGAAGGCGATATCGGCGAGGTTTTTCACCTCGGGCGAGAACAGATCCGTAAGCGTTTTCTCGGTTTGTTCCACTCCGAGCGCCGTGTGGAGGTTTGCTCCACCAAGATCGAGATCCACGAGCGTTACGGAAGCGCCGGCCTTGGCGAGCGTGATCGCGAAGTTCGCGGTGATCAGGGTTTTGCCCACGCCGCCTTTTCCGCCCCCGATCGCCCAAATTTGTTTATAAGGGGAGGCCGGACTAGGGCTCGACTGCAGAGGTGCGCCTGCGCTTTCTGACCCTTCCACCAGGGCTTCTCTTTCCGGCGTATTATTCATGGGTTGGAACTCGAATGGCTCGCCTTTTTGAGAGTGATTGTGAGTAACCTGAAACCCCCATCTTTTTAATTATCCGGCGCCGACGTGTTTAAAGTCAACACGGAATCGATTCGGCCGGGAAGGCAGAAATTCCTGTCAAAACTTTGCCTGATGTTTCCTCTTCTCTTAGAATCAGCGCCATGGCTTTCGATCCTGCTTCTTTTCTGAAACGGCTGATGCTGCTGCGGATGCCGAGCTCCACGGCTGGCCTCCGCCATCGCTCCGATCTCCACCTCCAGCGAAAGCTTTTTCACGTCTCTGGAGGCGTGATCTATCTGATTCCCTATCTGGTGTTCGGCTGGTCGAAGGAATATATGGCCGCCATACTCGGCACGGTGCTGGCCACCGTAATGGGAATCGAATATGCCCGTTCGAAATGGGAGTGGGTGAACTCTCTAGCGGTGCGCTATATGGGGCCGGTGATGAGGGACACCGAGGTAAATACGCTCACGGGGATCCCCTTCTATCAGGCCTCTTGCCTCTTTGCGTTTCTGATCTTTCCTCAGCATGTCGCGGTATTGTCGATTCTCTATCTGGCGCTCGGAGATCCCTCCTCTTCCTTTTTCGGGGTGCTTTACGGCCGCAGCAAGATTTTCCCGAATAAGAGCCTGCAGGGAACCATGGGGGGATTCATGGTTTGCGCCTTGGCCACCTTTGTTTATCTCCATACCCAGCATTTCCCTGGGGGAAAGATCCTCCTCCTTTCCATCCTGGGGGGATTCGCGGGTGCGGTTTCGGAGCTCCTGCCTCTGAATATCGATGATAACTTCGCGATTCCCGTGGTGAGCGGAGCCCTGATGGCGTTGGCTTTGTGGTGCGCCCAATTGCCCCTGCAGCCCTAGCGGGGGCGGCACACGCTTCCGAATAAAACCCAATTAAAACAATAACTTGATCCTCGATCTGGGGCTGGCCCAAGCTTAGAAGGATGCTCCGCAGGGAAAATCGTACAAAAAGCGAATGCCTGCATAGCGTTTTGACGCTATGCCGTGTTAAAACTATTGACGCGGTGAGTAATTATGCGCATTAAGCCTACGAAATTACTCGAAAAAATGGTGGTTAACCACCGATTCCTGACCGTTGGTATCGTATTTGCTTTGAGGAGGGGTGAGGAACTTATGCGTCATGCCATGCTGAACAGCCTTGTGATCACCGCCATCCTAGCCGGAATCGTTCCCGGCCATGGCGCCTTGGGCAGCGTTCAGAGCCCTTCGAGCCTTCAGGCTCCCGCGCCTGCTGCCGTAAAGCCCGGTGAAAAGGTTAAGGCCGATGCGGCAGAAAATGCCCGCCAGCGCCGCGCGCCCTCTTCTTTCTTCTCTCAGATCAAGCAGGAGATCCTGGCGAAATTCCGCCCGGTAGACCGTGGCCACAATATCAATTTCACGGAAGCCGAATCTCTTCTCATGCAGTCCAAAACCACGCAGGAAAAGGTATTCAACGAGGATTTCGAAGCCAAGATGCGCCAGAAGTATCTGGAGCAGGTGAAGCCTTTCGAGGCCGCCGCCCTGAACCCCATCTGGCGCCCCCGCTACTGGGAAGTGCAGCGCTACGAGGACAGCCGCAAGGGCTTGGCCCGCTGGACCGCGCGCGAGATCCTGGACGATCAACTTCACGATTTCATCAAAGGCGGCGACTCCAGTTCCGCGCCCATCCGCGTGCTTGAAACTGCCCGTGAGCTTTCCGGCGGCGGCCGTGATGAGTCCGAACCCAAGCTTACCGAAGAGCAGAAAATCGCTCGCGCGCACCGCCTGGATCTCCCTGCCGCCAAAGAGGAAGCCAGGAGCGAGCCCGTAAGGCTCAAGACCAAGATCAACGTGCTCAAGCAGCAGGGATCGATCGTGTTCCAGAATCCGGTGGCCACCACCAGCGTGAACGGCTCCACCGATGAGATCAATGTGAACATGAACAAGAGCTTCCCCAAGCTCACCCTTAACTCCCAGGCCAACTATGTGGTGAAGGGACAGATGCTGAACGTGAGCCTGAATAAAAAGATCACTGATAAAGTGAGCCTCGCTCTCGATCACTACAGCTGGACCGGCTCCAAGCGCGGCGCTTCCGGTGAGAAGAGCATGGAGCAGGCTCGCGTAAACTACAGCGTTAGCTTCTAAATCGCCGGTTCTTTCCCTGATACCTGACCCAATTCGCAATTCCTGAAAATTCGGAAATTCCCGTTCGAGCTTTTCTACCGGAGCTCGTTTTTTTTGCGCGCGTGTTTTTCAGCAGCTAGATTCGTGCGTGGGTGGTTAAAATTTATTGATCCTTTTTTTGGGGCATCAATAGAGGCGCACAGGAAACCGGTGAAAACGCTCCCGGAGCGTTCGAGCCGGAACAAATCGTGTGCCTCGGATCGAAAGGGGTTTCGATGCGTAACGTTCTCCTGCCTTTGGGCATTTTTCTGGCCGTTCTTCCATGGCAGGCGCGGGCAATGGGCGAAGCGTGTTTCGATCAGGCCGCAGCGAAGTGGAAGGTGCCTGCTCCTCTTCTCCGAGCCATCGCGCAGGCCGAAAGCGGCGGCTTTCATAATATTCCTCCCGAGCACGATCACTCGGGGCACGGGCACCAGCGCCTCTATGGAGTGATGGGATTGAGAGACGACGACGCCCTCGGGCACTCTCTCCGCGAAGCAGCCGCCGCCTCGAAGCAGGATCCTGATCTCGTGGTCAAAGAGCCTTGCGCGAATATCGAAGCTGCGGCCGCCTTGATCGGCACGGAGCTGGCCAAAGGCGGAACTGTGGACGGCGCCGTGCTTCGCTCCTGGGGCGCGAGCAACGGGAAAGAAGCTTTGGAGCTCTTTCACGGCCCGAAGGCCGGTCTGCTGAGCGTGAAAGTGCGCCTGGCGGAGATCGAAGAGCCGGAAGCGGCCTGGTGCTGGAGATTCTGGAGGGGGTGTGGCCCCGCTCCCGGCCCTGCTCCTGCGCCGGAGCCTGTGCCGGCTCCGGATCCCATTGAGAGGGGGGATCCCGTGCCTCGTGGAAACGGGGGAGAAGCGCCTGGCTCCGATTGGGATCGCAGCCCGAATTTCGATGCAGGCGCGATCCGCCCCCGCTTCATCGTGCTGCACACCACGGAAGGAAATTTCAACGGCGCAGTTTCCTGGCTCAAGAATCCGAAATCGAAGGTGAGCGCCCATTATGTAGTGCGCGCCCGGGACGGTTATGTGAAGCAGCTGGTGCGGGAAAAAGACAAAGCCTGGCACGCACGCTGCTGGAACCCCCAGGCGATTGGAATTGAGATGGAAGGCTTTCTCAGAGATCCTTCGAGCTTTACCGGGCCTCTTCTTAGGGCGGCATCGCGCATCGTGAAGCATCTCTCTCGCGCCCACGGCATTCCGTCCAACTCCACGCGCATCGTGGGGCATGATGCGGCCGAGAGAGGGATGCTCGATGGCACCGGCCTCGAGAACTGCAACGATCACGGAGATCCCGGGCGGCATTTCGACTGGTCTGGATTCTGGCGGCTCGTAGCCCGCTAGGGCTTATTTGGAAATCTCGATAAGCTCGGTGCGGCTTCCGCTCTTTCCCAGCTTATGCGTGAACACCAGGCGGTTCACTCCCGCCTGCAGGGTGAAGTAGCTGGTGCTGAGCACCTTTTCCTTCGGATTCACGAATACCAGGATTTCTTCCCCTGAGCTTTCGTTCACGCCCTTCCAGGCGTTGGGCTGCTTGATGTCTTCGTCGCAGGCGGCCGCGTGGATCTGAATCTGTTTGGCGGCGCTCGAAAGCCGCGCTCCTTTCGCCTGTGCCACGCAAGGGAGGCGCAGCACCTCCGTGCTTTGCCCGGCAGCGCCGGCCGGAGAGGCGGAGCTCGGTTTGCGGTAGGTGGCATCCAGGGGGAGGGTGGCTTTTACCGGAACCACGGATTTTGTAAGCGTGGCATCGCTTTTTCGCACGAAGCCGAGGAGCATATAGAGGGAAAACGCCAGAAAGCCGAATACCACCGCGAAAATGGTGATATCCAGCCAGGGCTTCTGTGCCTTTGGGGCTTTCGTTGGTAAAGTCATGCTCTGGAGATTTTTCGGAATTTTTGAGTGATTTCTTGAGTTTTGGCCCTCCGGGCGCAGGAAGGCGTGACCCAGAACTATGTACGCGGCGAAAATCGATCTTCTCTTTGAAAGCGCGCTCTTACTCGCAGCCGTGTGCTTCGCCCTGGGGATTTACGTACTTAGCCGCGGAGTAGGCAACAAACTTAATTTGGCTTATTCGGCCCTCACGCTTTCCATCTCTACCTGGGCCTTTTCCTTTTTTGTGGCGAACGTGCTCGAGTGGAGGCTGTTCGAAAGCACGCATATCATCTTCAATCTCCTCCTGGCCCCGCTCAGCCTGGTGTTTCTCGATGTGCTCCTCCGCCCGGAAGGCTGGGTGTTCAAGTGGCTGAAGTGGACGGCCCTCTGCACCTCACTTCTGCTCATACCGCTCGTTACCTTCGGCCTCGACCGCACGGCTTGGGTGCGGGATCTCTCCCTCTATTCTCCGGCGCTGATCATCGTGGCGAATATGTATCTCTTTGTGTCGGAGGCGATCGGAAGCGTGAAGCCCCGGGGGGGCTGGGGGGAGTTCGCCCGTTTTGCCTCGATCGAAATGAGGCAGGCGCTGAGGCGCAGAAACGTATGGCTCTACCTCGGCGGTGTGGTGGTAACGCTCCTCTCCGTGCTCGATCGCGTGCCCTGGATGGGGCGCACTCTCCCGGCAATCGGAAACCTTCTGCTCGCGCTTTACTTCTATGCGATCAAAGACGCCGTGCTTCACCAGAGCCTGGTTTCTCCGCGCAGGATCGTGGGGCGCTTTCTGGTGAATATGGTGGGAGCGCTTTCGGTGTTCGGGATCTTCATCCTGATCACCACCTTCGTGAAGGCGAACCTTTCGCTCTATATGATCAATGCGTTCTTTGCCGCATCGATCGCCGTGGCCACGATCGATCCGGTGCGTTCACTGGCGAATTTCGTGTTTCAAACTTTTTTCTTCCAGGAAGCCAAGCGCATCAATGTGCTGGTGGAGGAGGCGAGCAAGGAGATCGCGGGAGCCTTTCAGGGCGAGGCGATCGCGGCGGCTACGGCGGGCTTTCTGTCGAAAGCGCTCGACGGGCCGATGCTGAGCTTTTACGCGATCGATGCGGAGGGGAAATATTTCCGCAAGCTGCACGATTCCACGCCGGAGCAGAAGCTGCCGGAAACCGTGCCGCCTTCTTTTCCTCTCATCCAGCGCTGGAGCAAGAAAAAGGCCTGGATGCCGATCCTCACGGCGGAACTGGAAAGAGAAAGCCTGAGGGAAACCCTGCCCAGCCGGGTGGCCGCCACGCAGCTCACCACTCAGGCGTTGGAAACGCTTTCTTCCACCCTGGCTTTTCCGCTCGTGCACGATCAGGTGGTGCTGGGGTTCGCCACGATGAGCCTGCCCGAGCCGCCGGAGCATTGGGATGAGAGCTGGGGCGCGCTTCCTTTGCTGGCGCCTTTTTTTGAAAGGGCGGGAGAGGCTCTGCGCGAGCTGGATATTTACGCGCGCTTGAGAGAGCGCGATCGCCTGGCCACGATCGGGGAGATGGCGGCGGGATTGGCGCACGAGATCCGCAATCCGCTCGGCGCGATCAAGGGTGCGGCCCAGGTGCTGGATGCCAAACCGGGTGATCCCTCCGAGCCTTTTTTGAAGATCATCGTGGAGGAAGTGAACCGCCTGAATGATGTGGTCACCCAGTTCCTCAACTACGCCAAGCCGTTTCAGGGCAAACCCGAATATGCCGATCTTCGAGCTACCGTGCGTGAGGTGGGCGAGCGCTTCAGCGCGAAGGCCGAGGGGGCCGGGATTTCTTTTCGGGTGCAGGTTCCTGATGCAATGCCACAAGTTAAGTGCCAGGCCGCTTTGCTGGGATTGGTGCTCACGAATCTCCTCGAAAATTCGTTTCGAGCTATTACTCAAGATGACGCAGCGAAACGAGGGCAAAAAACCCCTACCATTTCACTGCGTTTGGCTCGTACAATACGCGAAGGAAAAACCGAAGTGAGCCTGTCGGTGGAAGACAACGGGCCTGGCATGAGCCCCGAAGTAATGGATAAGATATTCATTCCATTCTTCACTCAGAGCCCGCAGGGAACCGGGCTCGGCCTTTCGATTTGTCAGAAAATCGCGGAGGCCCATAACGGAAGGATGGAGGCATCGAGCGTGCCGGGAGAAGGCACCTTGATGACCTTGCGATTCATCGGGGAGTTTAGAGATTGAGCGGGAACGCGAAGTAGAGAATCGGAGCAGGAGGTTTTATGAAAGAGAACGAGATGTTCGAAGAAAACCAGGCGAACGGCTCCGTGCTGGTGCTCGACGACGAACGCAATATCGTGACCGTTCTGAAGGCCATTCTTGAGAAGCGAAACTTCCAGGTGGACGGCTTCACCGATCCGCGGGAGGCTCTCGATGCCCTTCGCAAAGGCCCCTACGACGCTGCTGTTACCGATTTGTATATGCCGGATATCGACGGCATGGCCTTCCTCGAGGAAGTGAAGCGCCTGTATCCCGGTTTGCCCGTGGTGATGATCACCGCTTTCGGCACCGTGGATTCCGCCGTGGACGCCATCAAGCGCGGCGCTTTCGATTACGTGACCAAGCCCTTCGAGCAGAGCGAGATCGTTTCCGTGGTGCAGAAGGCGGTGAATACCGCGCGCCTCAAGCGCCTGAGCGTGAGCCCCGCCGCCGCCACGCCTCTTCCCGAGCTGGCTGCCTCCGCGCTCCTCGGTGGAAACTCCCCCTCCATGGCGGAACTCCGGGCCATGGTGAAGCGCGTGGCTCCCACGCCGAGCACTGTTCTTCTCCTGGGCGAAACGGGCTGCGGCAAGGAATACCTCGCCGAAGAGATCCACCAGCTTTCCGATCGCTCCTTCCAGCCGCTCTTCAAAGCGAACTGCCTCGCGATCTCCTCGATGAATATCGATACCGAGCTTTTCGGCGGGCAGAAGCCCGGCCGCCTCGAGCTTGCGGATAAGGGCGCTCTCTTCCTCGACGAGATTTCCGAGCTCAACCAGGAGAGCCAGGTGAAGCTTCTCTCCTTCCTCGAAACCGGCACCTTTGAGAACGCCCTGACGGGTGAAAAGAAGAGCGCCGATGTGCGCCTGATCGTGGCTTCGCGCAAAGAACTGGGCAAAGAAGTGAAAGACGGCCATTTCTCGGAAGGCCTTTTCTACAAACTCAATGTGGCCCCGGTAACTCTGCCTCCTCTCCGGGAAAGAAAAGAGGATCTGCCCGAGATCGTGGGTTTCTTTCTGCAGAGGCTCAATAAGAAGCTGAACAAGAAAGTGGAGAAGGTGGATCCTGAATGCATGGATATCTTCCGCTCGGTGAGCTGGCCTGGAAATCTGCGGCAGCTTGAGCATGTGCTCGAGCGTATGATGCTTCTGGCAGATGGAGCTGTGCTCAAGGCGGGCAATATCCCGCAGGATCTTCGTTCCGAGATCGATCTCTCCTCGGGAACCGAGGGAGGATCTTTCCGCGAGATCGTGCGCCGGCAAACCCAGAGCCTCGAGAAAGACCTGATCGAGAGAGCGCTCGAGGAGATGGACGGGAATATCACCCGCACCGCCGAGCATCTCGGGATTTCGCGCAAAGGCCTTCAGCTCAAGATGAAGGAGCTGGGGATCAAGCAGGGCAGCAGCGGCTGACGGCCCAGCTCACCCCCCACCGTGCCCACCCCTGATCTCCCAGGCTGAGCCCCAATAAAAGGTAAACTCTGAAACTATGGCCAGAAGACCCGATCTAGAAGCGAAGCTCGCGCAGATGTTTGTGGTGGGCGTGCCTGGCGTGGAGCTGGAAAAGGCCTCGCAAGAATTCCTCTCCGATTATGGCCCTGGCGGCGTGGTGTATTTCGCCCACAACTACGATAAATCCCCGGCCCTCCTGGCGGAGCTCAGCGAACGGATACAGGACACCCGCGATCGCGGCCTCGGCCTGCCTCTTTTCATCAGCGTGGACCACGAGGGCGGAAAAGTTCAGCGCTTCAAAAAGCCCTTCACTTCCTTTCCCGAGCCGGCCCAGCTCGGCGAGATCGGATCCCCCAAACTCGCCTTTATGGTGGCCGAGGTGATGGCCAAGGAGCTCAAGGCTGTGGGCGTGAACCTCAATTTTCACCCTCTTTGCGACGTGCACACCCGCCCCAACAATCCCGTGATCGGCAAGCGAGCCTTCAGCTCGGATGATGAGGTGGTTTCCCGCATGGCTTCCGCCATGGTGAGGGGATTCATCGCCAACAAGGTATTGGCCTGCGCGAAGCACTTCCCCGGCCATGGCGATACCCATGTGGATTCCCACGTGGATCTTCCGCGCCTCGATGCCTCCTGGGATCAGCTGATGGAAAGGGAGCTCAAGCCTTTCGTGCGCGTGATCCGTAGCCGCGTGGACGTGATCATGACGGCCCATATTCTCAATGCCGCGCTCGATCCCATCTACCCGGCCACGCTTTCGTATTCCACGATCACCAACGGTCTCCGCAAAGAACTGCGCTACACCAAGCTCGTCATCACCGACGATATGCTCATGGACGCCATCTCCCGGAACTTCGGCGAGGATGACGCCATCGCCCTCGCGATCAACGCGGGCTGTGATCTTCTTCTCTACCGCACCGAGGAAAAGGGCCGCCAAGCCATGGACGCCGCCTTCCGTCACCTGAAAGAGGGCCGGATCAGCGCCGAGCAGGTGGAGGCCGCTTTCGCGAGGATCAAAGAGGTGAAAGACCGGATGCTTTCCCCCTATCAAGGGCCCGCCCTGGAGGACCTCAAGCTCATTGGCTGCGACGCCCACCAGGAGGTGCTCAAGATGGTGGTGGAAAAGAGGAAGCCAGGGGGCGAGGCCGGGGAATAAACGCCGGATTCTGAAGCTCTCTTGTCTTGACCCAGCGCAATGGTGGAGTTAAAAAGCAGCCAGTACGAATAGTAAAGGCTGTATTATGCATCACCCTGACCAGACCATTCCCGTTGTTGACCTGAACCATTTCCTGAAAGGCACGCCTTCCGAGAAGGAAAAGTTCGTGCAGGAAATGGGCGATGCTCTCAAGGATTACGGCTTCTTTGCCCTTCAGAATCACGGAGTGGACCACGAGCTGATCGAGGAGGCCTACGATCTCTCGGCTTCCTTTTTCGACCAGCCCGAAGCCGTGAAGAAGAAGTACGAAGACGTCGCCCTGAAAGGGCAGCGCGGTTTCACCTCCTTTGGAAGAGAGCATGCCAAGGGCGCCAAAGCCGCCGATCTCAAGGAATTCTGGCATGTGGGCCGTGAACTGCCCGATGGGCATGCCCTGAACGCGCAATACCCGCCGAACTTCTGGCCCACCGAAGTGCCGGGCTTTAAACCCGCTCTGCTCGAGCTCTACCGCCAACTCGATCTCTGCTCCGCACGCCTGCTAGAGGCCTGTTCGCTCTATATCGGGGAGCGACCGAACTTCCTGCCGGATATGGCTACCAACGGAAACACTATCCTGCGCGTGATTAACTATCCTGAAGTTTCGGAAGACCGCGATCCCGCCTCGATCCGTGCCGGCGCCCACGAAGACATCAACTTCATCACTCTTCTCTGCGAAGCCACCGCCGGAGGCCTCGAACTCCTTCGCCGCGACGGAACCTGGCTGCCGATCCACGCCCTGAAGGGCCAGATCATCGTGGACACGGGTGATATGCTGCAAAATCTCACGAACGGACTGCTGAAGAGCACCACCCACCGCGTGGTGAATCCGGACAACTCCCGCGAGCGCCGCTTCTCGATGCCCTACTTCGTGCACCCTCGCTCGGAGGTTTCGCTCAATCCACTGCCTCAGTGCATCGAGCGGATGGGGGCGAAAAGCTATCCCGATATCAGCGCGGGCGAGTATCTGGACCAGCGTCTCAAAGAGATCGGTCTGTAGCGTCTATTGTGCGCGGTTAATGGTTGATGGCGAAAAGGGCTCTTTTATTACAACCACTTAGCGAATTTGCAGCGAAAAGGCTATTAGAGCAAAGTGTCTGAAATTTTAGGTAAAATTTTGGCAAAAAGTGAAGAGGCCAGTAACGCCAACCATTAACCGTGCACAATAGACGCATGAAAGACAAAAAAACAGGCCGAGCCGCGGGCTGGGAAACGATCGAAGCCCGCTATATCCACGAAAGCCCCTGGCACAATATCCGTCAGGACAAGGTGCGCGTGCACGGCAAAGAGATCACCTATACCTGGCTCGAGCATCCCGGCTCGGTTTTCGTAGTGCCGGTTACCCTCGAGGGGCAGATCGTGCTGATCCGAACCTATCGCTATACCGTGGACGACTGGTGCTGGGAGGTGCCGGCCGGCGGCATTGGGGATAAGCGCGATCTCTCCCTGGAAGAAGCCGCCCGGGCGGAGATGAGGGAAGAAACGGGCTATGCGGGAGGCGTGCTGGAACGTCTTGGCCAATTTTATACCGGCAACGGAGTGATGGACCTCGAGCTAACGGCCTATCTAGCGAGAGGCGTGGAGGCCTCCGGGGAGCAGGAGCTCGAGCATACCGAGCTGATCGAGCGGGTAGGGCTTTTCAGCCAAAGCGAAGTGCTGGGGATGCTGGAGCGGAACGAGATCAAAGACGGGGAGAGTGCTCTTTGCCTGACTCTCGCCTTGGCGAAGCTTTCGCAGGCGAAACAAGCTTAGGCCCGGATTTGCCCGGCGAGGTGAGCGCGAAAAAGCGTTTCAGGCATTCGAGCCCCTCGTGCGCGCGCGCTAAATCCTCGTCGCCCAGTTTGCAAAGCCGTTCTTCGAACCGGACCCGCACCTCGCGCTTCGTTTCGTCCACCCGGCGCATTCCTTCCGGTGTGAGGCTGAGGGAAACGGAGCGTTTGTCGCCCGAGAGGGGGGCTTCTTTGTGAATGAGGCCGGCCTTCATGAGGCCTTCCGACATTCGCGAGGACGCCGCGATGCTCACGCCGAGGAGCTGGGCGAGGGATTTGTTGTTCAGGGGGCCGTCGGTCAGATTCACGAGCATGCGGAACTGCGGGATGGTGAGGGTGCCGCGGCAATCGCGGGCTTCGGCGCGAAGTGCCTTCATCTGCACGGGAATGAGCTCGAGGAGAAGGTTCGCAACCTCAGAGCGGATTTCGGTGGATGCCGAGGATGTTGAGGATGTTGAGAAAGTTCTCACAAAGCCACTCCGAGGGCGGTGAAGAGGCCGTTGCCTCGAAAGGAGGAGCCGCCTACGTCTCCCGAGGTGAGGTGGGCGCCCAGGGAAATCGAGCCTTGGCCTCCTCCGAGAAAACCAGTGAGGAAGGCGGGAAACACCCGGAATCCCGCGGCGAGCTCGAAGCCAATGCCGGTAGCTGAAACCGCGCCTTCCCGGGGAGAGGCGGGGCTGAGAAGCGCGGCGGGCAGGGCGAAGGCGCCGAGAAAGGGCTCCACCTTGGCGGACAGGAGCGAGGGGCCGCGGAGTTCCGCGCCGGCACGGAGGAGGAAGAGATTCAGTTTCTGCTCGGGGCGAAGCAGGCGGGCATAGCCCAGGCCGGCCACTGCCTGGATCTCCATCGAGTGGGGAAGGCGGGTGAGGGGAAAGCCTGCGCTGAGGAAAAGGAGGGGCAGAGAGCTGCGTTCGGCGGAGCTTCTGGCTCCGAGGTAGGTGCCGCGCTCGAAGCCGCGCGGAGTCCAGGAAGAGGCCCCGATCTCGAGCACGGTTTCCCGGCGCGGAACGAAGCCATCCGGAGAGCTGCTGAGGGAAAGGGAGCTCTTGGGGATCTCCACGGAGAATTCGCCGCTTTCGGAGGCTGCGGGAGTGGCAGCGGTGCCCGCAGCGGGAGCTGCCCACGCGGAGGACGTTGCGGAGGAGGAGAGAAGCAGGCCCAAGGTCAAGCCGGATATCATACAGCGTGGAAAGATCATTTTTTCTTCTCCGACGAGAGAAGATCCACGAGCTGCGAGAGGCTCTGGCCGGAGGCCACGAAGTAGTTGGCGTAGGCGGCGATATTGTCGTAGCGGAGCTGGAGGAGGGAGGTGGTGGCGGTGAAGTTGGCTTCCTGCACGCGCAGGAAGTTGAGGAAATCGATCACGCCGAGGCGGTAATCCTTGGTGCCCACCTTGAGGGATTCCTCCGATAGTTCCGCGGCTTCGCGGGCGCTGGTGAGGGAGGCTTCAGAGGCCTCGAGCGCCTTGCGGGCTTTCACCTGCGCGAGGTCGAGGGCGAGGCGGGTGTCGCGTTCAGAGAGCTCGAGCTGGGCTTCGCGGGAGTTGAGGGTTTTTCTCTCGTAGACGGAAGAGAGGCCGCTGAAGAGGGGAATGGTGAGCAGGAGCTGGGCGCTCCAGCTGTTGGAGGCCCCATCGAAAAGCTCGCTCTTTTTGTAGTTGGTGAAATCGTAGAGGCCCACGAGGCTGAGGGAGGGGAGATCGGCGCCGAACACCACGGCCCTTTGTTCGCCCAGCTGGTTGCGCTGGAGCTGGATGCGCTTCATTTCGAGCAGCTCGGCTTCGGGAAGGTTCACTTTTTCATCGATGATCTTGGTGGAGAGGTCGGGGAGAGCGGAATGCAGCGGAAGGTCTGTGCTCTCCTGCAGGCCCAGGAGGGTGGCGAGCTCCGCGGCGGAGGAAGCGAGATCCACTCGGGCCGAAGAGATCTTGGTTTTCTGGAGGGCGGCCTGGGTGCGCACCTGCAGATAGTCGGTGCGTTTGCCGGCGCCGCCGAGTTGCTGGCGGGCCACCACGATGGATTCGTTGATCACCTTTTCCTGCTGCAGAAGGATTTCGAGGCGCTTCTGGTCGTAAACCACGCGGAAGTAGGCCAGGATCACCTGCCGCACGAGGTTTCTCTGTGCGGTATCGGCGTCGTTTTGGGCCAGTTGCTCGGCATAGTCCGCGTATCGCACAGCCGAGAAAGTGCCCCATTTCAGCAGGGTTTGTTCGCCCTTGATGCTGGCGTTGTAGGAGTTGTAGGCGTTGCCCCCGAAGGGAACGGAGGTTCGGTTGGCAACGGAGTCTTTCTTTTTGTAAGCGGAGGCGTAGGCCGTGATCTCGGGAAAGAGGGCGGCTTTGGCCACGGAAATGCTGTAGGAGGTTTCGTTCACTTTTTCTTTGCTGGCCTGCAGGGCGGGATTGGCCGAAAGGGCTCGATTCACGGCGGCTTTCAGGCTGATGGCGCCGGCCTGGCTTGGCGTGGAGGAAAGCGAAAACGCAAATCCGATTAATAAGATGAAGCTAAGGCTGCTAAAGCGCATGGATTTCCCCCAGGAACTCTTGCCTTCTATGGCAGTTACAGGAGGGGAGTCAAGAAAGATTGCAGTTGTTAACTAATTGTTTGACCCCTCGCAAAACGGCATGTTAGCTCCAAGGCTTCCCATGAAAAGGGAGAGGGGGAATGATGCGATCGTTCATATTGCTCGCGCTTAGTGGACTGCTGCTTGCTTCCTGCGGCGGCGACAAAAGCCTCGAAGATCACCAGAAAGAAAAAGCCAACGTGGAGGCCAACCGCCTCGCCTCGGTGGCCGGCACCTATCGTGGTTCGATCAAAAGCCAGCAGAGTGGCGAGAGCATTGGAGCCATGGAGCTCGAGCTTCACGTGGTTCGCTTGCCCAATGACAGCGGCGATACCACCACCAACAAAGCCAGGCTCGAGGGCCGGGTAACGGTTTATTCCTCCGCCGAACAGAGCTCGGCCGTGATTGAGCTCGCGGAATTCGCCTCCAACGACGAAGGCTCCGCCGGAACCTTCTCCGGCCGCCTTTCGGTGCCTCTGCGCAATTCCACCGTGCAGCTTACGATCAACGGCAATATCAATGGTGGCAGCTTCACCGGCACCCTGAGCCCGAGCTCTCGCCCGGGCAGCCCCGCCTCTTTCGCCCTCACCCGCGATGGGGCGCTCGATTTCGGCGGTCAGGATTCGGTGGAACCCAATCCGGTTCGTATGCAGCTTTATTCCGGATCCTTTCAGGATCCGAACTGCATCCCGCGGCGCCGGGGCACTCCCTGCCGGGGGCCGGAAACGGTGAAGGTGCGCCTGCGCCTGGATCGCAATCCCCAGAGCGCCGACGAAGCTTTTCTCAATCACTTCCTCGAAACCCAGTTCGTGGGCCTTCAGCTCTCGTTCGACGAAGTTACCTTCGCCCTGCCAGGCGCGGAGCTGAACGAGAAGGCCGGCACCATCCGCTTCCAGGGAATCGTGCAGGGCTCGATTTCCACCCAGGCTTCCTTGCGCTGCCGCAAGCGCGATGCCGGCTGGAGCTGCAACTACAGCAGCGGAAGCTTCGGGATCTCCTATCAGTTCGACCTTCGCCCCGGGGAACAATGATCATGAGAAAAGCTGTCGCCGTCGCTCTTGCCCTTTCCCTGCCTCTATCTATGGCTTCGCCGGCCGCGATCGCTGCGCCCCGTACCGTGACGCTCAATCCTGGCACGATCCGCTCGATGCTGGTGAGGAACAACCTTCCTGTGCTGATTCAGCTCTCCAAAGTTCGGCAGGCGAAGGAGTCTGTGGGGATCGCCCGGGGAAACCTCCTTCCCCGCCTCAACCTCGGAGCCACCCTTACCGGCCTCGTGAACGGCAGCTTTGGCATCACTTCGGTGGCCTTCCTACTTCCCTTTCTCATGCCGAGCAACTGGGCGAACCTCCGCCAGAGCCAGGCCCTCCTCGAAAGCCAGAAGGTTTCCTATAAGCTGGTGCAGCTCAATCAATACGCCTCAGCTTATTCTGTGTACGCCACCGTGCTCGGTGATCTCGCGATCCGCGAAGTGCTCGTGAGCCAGTATAACGATCTCGTGCAGATCCGCGACTGGCTGATCCAGCAGCAGCGCTTCATCGGCACCGTGCCCCAGGAAGATATCGATAACGCCTCCGCCCGCGCGAAGCTTGCTTACGCGAACATTTCCGCGATGGACGAGCTTCTCCTCCGTGAGAAGGCCGCTTTGCGCCAGATGCTGGCGCTCGACCTCAACGCCGAATTCAACTTCCAGAAGGTGCAGATCCCGGCCAGCTCGCTCGAGGCCAAGCCTCTCTCCCAGGTGGTGGCCGCGATCCAGAAAGCCAGCCCTGAGAGCGTGCAGATCAATTATCTCGCGCAGGCTGCGCGCAGCTCCCGTTTCGAAAAGATGTTCGGGTTCATGAGCGGTGTTTCGCTCAATGTGGCGCCCGGGGAAAACGGCTTCGTGAAAAGCTTCTCCCAGCTCAGCATGGGATCGGGATTCTCGATCGGCTTCGATTATGTGCCTTCGATCCGCCTGGCCGACGAAAACATCCGCGAGATCCAGCTGCGCGCCCGTGAGCTTCGTCTTCAGCAGCAGCAGCTCGCCGAGGCCACGATCGGATCGATCGTGGAAGTGAAGAAGCAACTGGCCGCGAATGCCGAAGCCGAAGAGCTGCTGGAGAAGGTGTATCAGGCCGAGTTCCGCAAATACACTCTCGGGCTTTCGGATCTGCTGCATTTGTTCGAGGCGCAGGCGAAGATCAGCCAGGCCACGGCGGCAAGGGTGAAGAGCCAGCTCGACCTCGATCTGCTGAGGATCACGCTGCACCGGGCGCTGGTTTCCAGCGAGTTCAGCAAGGTGCCGGGCTGCCGTATCCGCCCACAGGCTCTGGAGAAGGACCGCAGCTTCTTCCGCCGGTTGTTCCGCCCGAAGGAGTACCAGCTTTCAATCGATGAGGCCTGCGCGCCTGCGATCTAGGGGTTGTGTGATCTAGAGGCTTAAAAAAAACGCGAACCGTGAAACTACGGTTCGCGTTTTTGTTTTCGGGAAACCCGGGCGGCTTAGCGCTGGCGTCCGTTGCCGTTATCAGCGCAGGAGCTGTCGTCGTTGCCCTGGTTGTCGCAGTGGCCGCCGCTGTCGCGGCCGCCTTGGTCGAAGCGAGGGCCTTTGGAGCCCTGGCTGCCGCGATCACCCCGCTTCTTCATCATGAAGGTGGGTTCCGGAGGGCCGAATCCGTCGCCGCCGTGGTCGAAGCTGGCTTCGCAGGTGTCTACGAGCACTACGTCATACGTATTGCTCCAGAGACGGAAGAGCTCATAGCCCATGAGATCGTCGCGCTCGCGCAGGCGGTAGCCTACGAGCTCGGTGGGATAGGTAACGTCGCCCATATAATTGGTGCTGATTTCGCGTCCATCTGCCAGGCGGCAGACCTCGGCTTGGGCAGAAGCGGAAAACAGGGTCAGGGTAGCCGCGATTAGTACAAGTCGGGGGGTCATAGGTTTCTCCATAGATCCAGGGTCCGTCTTGTTGGTGCCCGGTGAAGGGCGCACCATTCATATCAATTGGGGAGGAGTGATGCATCTAGTTTGGAGAGAAATTACGCTGAAAACGGGGGGTGGCCTTGTAAAATTAACCAATATTTATCGATAGTTCACGGAGGGTTAACGGAGGTGGGAAATGGATCACGGTACGTTAACAAAAGGAGGCCCTCCCGAGGTTGGGGAGAGCCTGCCGGCGTAGGCGGGGAATCGGAGGAGCTGGGGTAGTTTATCTTCGGCAGCGAACGAAGCTGAAGCTGTCGCAGCGGTGGAAGCGGGGATCGCAGATGGCGTTTGAGCCGACGGTCATGGTGGGGGTGTTTACGGGGCCCTGGAAGCCGAAGCTGTGCACGCCGGCGTATCCTGCTTTCTGGCAGAACTGGTTGGCGGCGGGGGCGCCGCACTCGCCTTCAAATACGCGGCACCAGTCGAGGCGATAGCCGTGGTATTTGGGTTGGACGATGGTTACCACGGCGTCCTGGCAGGTGATGGAGGAGAAGGAGTCGCAGTGGTGGGAGCGTGGATCGCAGATGGCGTTGTTGCCCACGGTCATGGTTTGGAAGGCGGCGCGGAAGTGCTTCGTGAAGGTGGTGGAGCGGGGATAGCCTTTTTTCTGGCACCAGAGGTCGGCGGCGGGCTTTCCGCAGTCGTGTTCGAAGGTTTTGCACCAATCGAGGCCGTAGCCGTTCCACTTGGGGAAGGAAAAGGTGGCGGCTTCGGCTTGCGGACTGAAGCTGAGAAAGAAAAATCCTAGAACGAGAGCAATGAGAGTTTTCACTTTGGATCTCCTTGGTAATGAACGTTGAGGCACTGTTTCATCAAGCAAAGAGGCGCCTGCGATCGATAAATAAAAAATATCTATCGCTCTTGGGGAACGTATCTTTGCTTTGCAGACAAGCTGCCTAAAGCATCAGGCGTGCCAGCTTTTTTGCGGGGAGAGGTGGTGGCAAAGGGAGTTTTCGGAGCCAGTTTGGCTCCGTGTATGCGGTCAAAGCGCACCGTGCGCTGCGTTTCTTGTGTCAGCTGGCCACGGCTCGCCAGCGGTTGTGGCCTTCGGCTTTGGCGTCGAGGAGGGCGTGTTCGGCCTTGGTGATCAGTTCTTCGAGGCCCGAGCCGTGGGTGGGGTGCTCGGCGACTCCCATGCTCACGGTTACGCGGAGGTTTTTTCCGGATACGGAAATCACTTCGGCCTCCACGGCCTTGCGCACGTTTTCAGCGAAGGTTTTGGCGCCGGAGAGGGCGGTGTCGGTGAGGAGGATGGCGATTTCGGAGCCTGCGTAGCGACATACGGCGTCGGAGCCGCGGCAGCAGCGTTTGAGGAGGGCGGACACGTTGCGCAGCACTTCGTCGCCGGCCTGGGTGCCGTGTTGGTCGTTCAGTTCGCGGAAGTTATCGATATCGAGCATCACGAGGGAGAAGGCTTGCCTCGATCGGGCGGAGCGCACCAGTTCCTCGCGCAGGCGATCGTTGAGGTAGCCGCGGTTGTAGAGGCGGGTGAGGGGATCCACGCGGGTGGTGAGGGAGAGGGATTGGATCTGGAGCTGGGCCGCTACCTGGGCGGTGAGGCTGAGGAGGAAATCGGTGAGGGTGGCTGGGATGGGGGGATTCGGTTGCTCGGTGAGGAGGTGTACGGAGCCGAGCGGTTCGTCACCTTGTTGCAGGCGGAGGGTGAGCACGGTGAGACGGGTGGCTGGGGAGCCCTGGCGGATGTGGCCGTCCACGAGGCCGAGTTTGAAGGTCTGGGAGCTTTGGCAGCTTTCGCTTTCGCGGAGGAGGAAGTCTTTCACCTGGGGATCGATGATATCGGTCCACTGGGTGGCTTTGTCGGGGCCTTCTTCGCCGGTGGGGGCGGAAGGGGCGGCGAGCTCGATCTTTCGCGCGAAGATGGTTTCGGAGCTGAGGTTGGCGAGGGGGCGGATGATGATGCAGCCGTATTCGAAGGGAAGGCCGGGGAGGAGGGCTTCGAGGAAGCGGGAGAGGAAGTCTTTCACATCGAGGGAGGAGTCGCGCTCGCTCCAGAGGGAGAGGAGCACTTTCACCTGGAAGAGGCGGCGCTGGAGGTTCTGGTTGGAGCGAAGGAGCTCGCTTTTGTAGGTTTCGAGCTCTTCGAGGGCGAGTTTTTTGTGCTCGAAGGATTCCTGGAGATGGCGGGCCACGTTGAGGTAGGAGCGGGTCATCTCGCGGATTTCGTCGCCGCGGGAGGCGGGAGGATCGAAGCCCACGCTGATGGCCATGGAGCGCACGCGATCGCGGAGCTCGCTGAGGGGGCGCATTACCTCTCGGGCGAGGAGTTGGGAGAATACGGCGGAGAGGAAGAGGAGGGCGAGGCCGGCCATGAGGAAGGCGTCGAGGAGCTCTTTGTTGGCGCGCTCGAATTCGGAGAGAGGAAAGAGGAGTACTACTTTCCAGGAATCGTTGGGGCCGGTTTCGAGGCTTTGGGCGAAGAAGGATTTCTGCGCGAGGGTGAGTTGCGCGCGTTTGCTTCCGAGGGCGCGGAGGGGGGCGGTGTCGGAGGGTTGGAGGATGAGTTCGCGGCTTTCGATGCCGGAGGTGCGCAGGAGCACGGGTACGAGGCCGATGGAGCGGAGGAGGGTGAGTATGCGGTCTTTGTCGGGCTCGGCGCCGGAGGCGAGGATGCTGGCCACTTTGGGGCGGTCGAGGTTTTGTTGCTGGAGGAGATCGTTGAAGCGGAGGAGGGCGGTATTGAAATGCGCTTCTGCACGCGCCGCTTCGCGTTGAGAGTGATAGCCTTTTACGTAAAAAAAGATTCCGCAAAAAAGAAGGGCGGAAACGAGAAAGCTCGCGAGGAAGATGCGGGTGGAAAGGCTCAGGGCTCCCATACCGGCTTATCGACAGTTTAGAGCAAATACTAAAGATTTCGGGGTGGAGCTGCACCGTGTAATTGCCTTTATTAGTCAGGATCGTAATAAACAAATTCCATTCATGAATGAAGAGGTGGGTGAGAGCGCAGATTTTGATGCGCGTCATAGAGGACGATTAGCTCTCCTACGCTATTACGTTTCCGTGTGGTTTTTGTTAGCGTTCTCCTCGGACCCTGTTCAAAAAATAGGGAGTTAAAATGAAAAAATTGATACTGGCTCTTTTCCTTCTCGTTCCGTTCTCCGCTAACGCGCACTATTGCGACAGCTATAAGTTTGGCTCGTCGGAATGGTGGCAGTGCATGGGTGAGCAGGGCGCGAAGGTTGCCAACGTTAAGGCAAGCTACTGCGATCAGTACGAGTTTGGCTCGTCTGATTGGTGGCAGTGCATTGGCGAAGGCGGTGCCAAGATCGCTAACGTTAAGGCTAGCTACTGTGATCAGTATGAGTTCGGCTCTTCTGAGTGGTGGCAGTGCATTGGCGACGGCGGTGCCAAGATCGCTGGAGTAAAAGCTCACTACTGCGACGCTTACGAATTCGGTTCTTCCGATTGGTGGCGCTGCATGGGCGAACAAGGCGCACACTACTGCGATGCTTACCAATTCGGTTCTTCCGATTGGTGGCAGTGCATGGGCGAGCAGGGCGCTAAGCCTGTAGTTCGCTAAGAGCTCTTAGCAATTCGTTAGCGTTACCCGTGAACGGCCCATCTTCGGATGGGCCGTCGTTTTTTTGGTGAAAGCTGTTTTCCAGCTTTGGGATGCTCCTAGCTCGCCGCGCGATTCTTTTTTTCTGGCCAAAAATAAGCAAGCGCGACCGGATCTAAACGCGAGCGTTGCGACAAAAAATTCCTAAAAAAAAAGACCTTGCCTAAATTTCGGAGAACCCACAGAGTTTTCACATATCTAATTTAAGTAGATATCTTCGCACTTCTCATGGATGGGGGTTTTTGTGCACGGATTCGCTCACGCGCTTGTTGGCGCCTCTCTTTTGTTTTCCACTGCTGCTTTTTCGTCTCCTGCGCCCCGTGTGAGCGGCGAGATTACGAGCTTGAGCCTGGCGCCAATATTCGGTTCGGCCCCTGGGCAGGATTCCATCGACGCTTCCGGGAGCTTTCAGTTGGGGGCGGGAAACAACGGAATGCGGGTGCCTCAGGAAGCGGTGATTGTAAGTTTCGATAATGGCCGATTTATCCAGGCCTTGCCGAGCGGTTCTTTTCAGGCAATTTCCGGCGGATACCGCTACCTCTCGAACAATCCCGGGATCCGGGAGTTCAGGATCATGAATAACGGCACGTTTCTACTGGAGGTGCGAAACATCAATCTCACCGGCAGCAAGAGCACGGAGATGGGAGCATTTTTCTTCTCCGTGGGTGATGATTCCTTCTCCGCCATACCCAATAGCGTGCCTGTGGGAAAAATCGTAGGGCCCGTTGCAGCCAATGTGGGCGCCTCCATCACGCTCGATGCCAGCCAGTCCACGGATTTCAATATGGAGCCGCTCAGCTACCAGTGGAGCATCGTATCCCAGCCTGCCGGCAGCAATATCTCTCTTTCCAGCAGCACGAACCCCACCACTTCTTTGAACTGCGTGAAAAACGGCGCTTATGTGATCAAGCTTGTTCCGAATGACGGGAAGGTGGATGGAATCCCCGCCCTGATCACGATCACTGCCTCGGGAGAGGAGCTTCCTCCTCCCGCTGCCCCTGGGCCGGATAACGGCCTGATCGTGATCGACACCAACCACACGGATTACCGAGTGGGGGAAAAAGCCACTCTTACTGTGACTGAGCTCACGGATCCGGGAGGCAAGAATCGCTACTTCTTCCGCGCCACCTTGAATGATCAGCTCCTCCCGATCGTAAAAGGCAACGGCAACAAAACCCATTACACCACCGAGCCCTTTACGGCCGCAGGTAGCTATACCTACAAAGTGGTTCTTTATATCGAAGATGGTGTGCTCGCCGATCGCCTGCAGGAATCCATTGCTTATCTGCAGGAAGATATCGTGGCCGTGGACGCAGCTTTGACCCATGAAACAGACAGCGAAGTGATCGCCAGGCTCATGGCGCAGAAATCTTTCGATCTCGAACAGATCACGGTGAACCAGGAACAGCTCGAGCTGAACCGCACGCTGGTGGGAGAGCCGGCTGTTCTGGAATTTCTTGTAAATCCCTAAATTAAATTTCTGATTTTTGAATTTGTTGCACAAGGAAAGATGCATATGAAGAGATTGTTTTGTGCCTTGCTGGTTGGATTTGTGGTTTCGGTTGGCTCAGGCCAGGCGATAGCGGCTCCCGCGAAAGCAGATGCCGTAGGCAAACAAGCGCGGCTGCTTCTAACCAGGCTCAAAAAGCAGAAGCCCAAGAAACACGTGGGCCTGCTGGCGGCGCCTCTCTTTACTTTTTCCTCCTCTCCATCGGTTCCCATTCAAGGGCAAAAGTTCAATCTGATCGCGAACTCGGAGAATGACTTTTCCGATCGTGATCTCTCGGTCGAAGCCAAGTGGAACGGTGAGGCTGTGGCGAACATCACAAGCCCCTCCCGGGGCCTATTTCTCATTGCTCTCGGTATCCAGAACGAGATCAAGGCTTCCACGGTGGAAGCCACGCTCTTCCTCGAAGATCCCAAAACCAATAAAGATATCCGGAGCGCGGTGAAGGCCCTGGATACCGATATTTCCCGGATCACTACCCAGATCAATGCCGAACGTGATCCCACCAAACGCAGGATCCTGCAGAGCCAGCGGGAAGAGAAAATCGCGCTGAAGACAGAGCTTCTCACCCAACTCAAGCGATTCCGCAGCAAAGTAGGCACGCAATCCTATTCGTTCGCCGTGCAGGCCGATCCCACCTCTCCGGATCTGCCGAAGATCGCTGACGTGCGTCCCATGACCGGCAGCGTGAGCGGCGGCACCGAGGTAACCATCCTCGGGCAAAACTTTACGCCCAACGTGCAGGTGAAATTCGGCGGTATTCCGGCCCAGAGCGCCACTTACATCAGCCAGAACAAGATCGTGGCCGTGACCCCGAGCTTCAGCGGTGTTTCCGGCGCCAAGGATGTCGAGCTGATTTTCACCACCACTTCCTTTTTTATTCGCACCACCACCACCAATGTAGTGCTGAGAAACGGATTTTTTGCCGCCGATTTCAGCGGCGCCCCGGGCTCAGAAAAGCCTGTGGCCGTGGCCTCCGGAAGCCGCAAGATGGGGCTCGGAGATTCGGCTGAGCTGGATGGCAGCCAGAGCTATAGCCCGCGAGGAACAGAGTTTGGCTACGCGTGGACGTTTGTTTCAGTGCCGGCGAACTCCAATTATTCCGTAGGGCAAACTCTCGACCCCGTGGTGAACCCCACAATCACTCCCTCGGCCTTCGGCACCTATGTGATCCAGCTTGTGGTGCACGAGCTCAGCACCGAAGAGCAGCTGCAGAGCGATCCCTCTATTGCCGTTGTGCAGGTGGACGGAAGCCCGAATCCGATCGCCAACCCAATCGTGGTTCCGCGCGGAGGCACGGGCACCACCCAAGTGCTCCCGAACGATGCCACCCCGGGTGACAGCCATTTCTTCCTCGTGATCCAGCCGCCCCTTCACGGCACCGCCACGGTTTCTTCGAGCGGCCTGGTTACCTATCACGCCACTTCATCGGAATATACGGGCGAGGACTCCATTGGCATCCAGGTGACGGATCTCGATGGCCATATCGGTACCGTGACGATTCCAGTAATCGTAGGGCCTTCCAATCATCCGCCCCAGCCTTCGGCGAATCCGATCACTACTCATGGCGAACCTCAGGCTACTGAGGTTTACGCCAATGATCCGGATCAGCAGCAAACTTTTACCTATGAAATCGCCACGCCTCCCCAGCACGGGATCGTTTCGGTGAGTCCGGATGGATTCGCCACCTATGCCTCTGAGGCCGGCTATGTGGGCAGCGATATCTTCATTGTGCGCGTGACCGATAACGGGGATCCGCAGATGTCGGGCCTTGCACCTGTTTCAGTAACAGTGCTGGCCAATTCCACGCCAGAGCTCTCGGCACCAGTGCTCCGTACTACCTCCGGGAATAGCGGCACCACCCAGATCACGGTGGTGGATGTGCTGCTCAACAAAACTGTTTCCGATTTCTACGCATAGCATAGCGTGAATTTC
>CAZTCD010000010.1:0-59792 GCA_964612065.1 uncultured Bdellovibrionales bacterium
ACTTGTTGCATGATTCCCTTATCATCAGGCATCTCCCGGTAGGCGCGCGCGGTGGTTTGTCTTGTGGTGGTTACTTCGATCTTGTGAAGCGCCTGGGCTTCGGAAGTGGAAAAGAGAGAGCAGCCAAAAACAGCCATTCCAAGCAGAAAAATCTTCATCATTTCAATCCCCATCCTTAGGTTTGCCCTCATTGTAGCGAAATGCCTCGGCAGGCGCCTAAGCATTTTTGCCGAAAGCATTGGATTCATTGACAAACTTTCTCGGGCAAGAGAGAAAGAGGCCTCAACTAAGGAGAACTCCCCCCATGAAGCCCGTACACACGGCCCTTCTCTCCGTGCTCTTTTTTTCTGGCCTGCTTTTGCCTTCCTTCGCGCATGCGGTGGGAGCGGATGCCTTCGAGGGCGTGAAACGGGTGGACCTCCGCGTATCGGCCGGGCAAATCCGTGTGAGCGGCGTGGATGGCAAAGTGGCGCAGCTCGAGGTGAAGAAGAAGCGTTATGACGAGCGCTGCCGCCTCGTGATCGAGCAAAGAGACGATCTGCTTTTCGTGGAACTGGCGAGCAAGAATCTTTATTCCGCCCGCTGCGAAGCCGATTTCAATCTCAAGGTGCCCAAGCAAGCTGCGTTGAAGATCAAGGGTGGGCGCGTTTCTCTTGAAAACTGCGTGGGCCAGGTGGGCGTGGAGCTTTAAGGCTCACTGCCGGCCTTCGTTTCCATTCGCTTCGCTTTTTGCTTCGCCAGTCGCTCTAAATTGTCGCTCTATCTCTTGAACAGCCCTTTGAGCAGGCCTTTACCGGCGTCTTTGAGCGAGTCTTCCACCTTCTTCTTTTCTGCCTCCAGCTTTTTCTTGCCCTCTTCCACGGCCTTGTCTTTCAGCTTCTGCGCTTCGCGAGTGGCGGTTTTCGCGAGCATCTTCTCGATGATGTCGTTGGCGATGTCCACGGAGGGGTTTTTCAGATTGCCCCGAAAATGAAAGGGCACGATCAGGCGTCCCTGCTCGTCGGAGTTCGCTTCTCCCACGGCACCGCGCACGGGCGCATCCACGAGGCGGGCCTCTCCCTTCATATCGGCGTTGAAAGCCAGATCGAGGGTGCCGTTCATTTTCATCTCATCCTTTTTGGGCGTGAGACCCACGAAATCCGTGAGGTGGACCACCCCGTTTTCCGCCTTGAAGCGCGTGCGCATATCGGCCGCGAGGCCTCCGGTTTTCACTTTGGCTTTATCGCCCAGGCCCGGAATTCCGGCCAGCTTGGCGTTCAGCATGGAATCGATCGAGGCCGTGCTCACATGGCCCTGCCGGATTTCGGCTTCGCCTTCGGCTCGCGAATTCTGCATCAGCTGCTCCGACCAAAAATCAGGAACTGAAAACGCGGCCGTGGCTTTGAGCGTGCCTTTCACGATCTCCCCATAGCTCGGGTCCACGAAGCCGGCGAGGAGGGAGAGATTCATTCCTTCCACTGAGCCTCGCCCGCTCAGCGGAAGGCGCACTTGGGTGAGGTTGCCGGCGAGATTGGTCAGGCGGGCGGAGCCGCCGAAGGTGGAGGCCACGGAAATCTGGGATAAGAACTTTCCTTCTTCTAGCTTTCCTTCGGCCGTGATGCCTTTGGCTTCCAGCTTTCCCCGCTGAAAGGACGCCAGCTCCGCCCGGTACGATAGGCGAAGGGATCGGGCCACCGGCCAGGGAGGGAGCAGGGGAGCAGGCTCTGTTTTTGCTGCGGCTGGATCAGCCGATGCCGCGCTTTCCGGCATCACGATGGCTCCGAGCTTCGCCGTGGTGCTGCCGCTTACCGAGAGGGGGCTCTTTTCGATCCCTCCTTCCAGCAGCCAGGCCCCGCCTACCTTGGCCTGCAGGCCGAAGCTGCCGCCCGAGATTTTTACCGGGAGTTTCGGCAGGTATTCTCTGAGAGGACCGAGCTCCGCTTTCGCCGTGGCAGCGAGAGAAAGATCGGCCCGGCCTTTCTTGGCGGTGCTCACGGTGCCGGAAAGGGAGGCGTCGAGGCCGTCGGCCTGCAACGCGAGTTTTCGCAATTGTATGCGCGTGGAGGAGCCGCTGGCGTCGAACTGCATAAGCAGCTTGCGGCCGGATTTTTTCATGAAGCCCGGCATCTCGATTTGCAGAGAAGAAAGATCGGCCGAACCAGAGCTCCGGCCCAGCTCGAGGGAGCCGGCATCGTACTTTCCGGCGCCCTGAATATTTGCCATCAGGAGGCCCTGAGCGGAGATTTTATCTTTGCGATAGGCGAGCGGCAGGCGCACTCCCTTTGCGGTGAGTGAGCGGAATTCCACGAGGCTCTGGGCCGGGGTTTGGGGGAGCAAGCGGATCTTGCCTTCCGCCACGATGGAGCCCTGGGCTTCGCTGAGCGAGGCCCCCGCTTCGTTCTTTTCGTGCAGCACAGGCAAGAGCGCGGGCAGGCCGGCCAGGCTCTTGGCTTCTGCCTTGAACGTTCCGCTCACGAGCTTTCCGAGGGGCTGGCTGAGCGCGCCGGAGCCCTGCAGCTGTATCGTATGGAACAGCAGGAAGAGGCGTTCCACTTGAATGCCTTTTTCTTCGAGCTTGGCGGAGAGCTCTGCCCGGAGAGGAACGCCCGCCGGTTTTTCCAGCTGTCCGGCCTTGGCCACGAGGGCTTCGGTGAGGTCGAGGGCGGCTTCGAGGTTCCCGCTCAGGCGGCTTTGGCCCTGGCCGAGAAGCGGAAATTCGAGGAGGAAGGAAGGGGCTTCGGCCTTCAGGCGGGCTTTGCCTTCTATTCTGCTGCCCTCCGCTGCTTTGGCGAAAATCGTTTTTTCCGGAAGGCGGAGCTGCCATATGGAGTCGGAGAGGCTGAGTCGCCCGCCTGCTTTCAGCGCGCCATTGCTCGCCACGCCGGCAATTTTAGCGAGAAAGGATCCGGAGGGAAGGGCCGCCAGACCGAGAGCGGCTTTGTCTTCGGTGCGCAGGCTCACGCGCGAAAGATCCGGCACCGAGGCCTCCAGCTGGAACTTCACCACCACCGGGGCGAGATCGATTTCCCCCGAGCTCTTGGCTTCGATGCCTGCTGCTTTCAGGCCGAGGTGATCGATCTTGATTTTCTGGGAGGAGAGGCTGAGCTTGAAATTCGCATCGGCGGGAAGGGAAGCTTCGGCGCCCGCCATCGCAAATCCGCCCGAGATCTGTCCTTCCACCTCTCCCGCTCGGGCGCTGAGATGGGCGTTCACCTTGGCTTCGGAGTTTTCCACCCGGTAGGCTCCACTAACTCCTCCTTTGCTCCAGGAGAGCGTGAGGCGAAGAGGCGGCGCAAGAGGAAGATCCAGGCTGGACGGCCAGGGGGGTGGAGGAGCAGCGCCTTTTTCGGAGGCTTTGGCTTGGGGCAGGGGGAGTTGCACCTGAGGGGAGTTCAGCTCGACGGTGAGAGGGAGTACGGATTTAGTGGTGAAGGCCTGGTAGAGGCCCAAAATCGTGAGAGGGGAGGAAACGCGGGCGGAGGCAATCCTCAGTTGAACAGCGTCTCCGCCTTCTTTTTTTCCCAGCTCCAGGTGATGGAGGGTGACCGAGAAGGGGCCTAGCACCTTGGTTTCCAGCCCCGAGAGCTTGATTTCCCAAGGGGCGAAAGCTCCTGCACGGAATCGCAGCTGGTGGAGCAGGATCTGGTCGCGGAAAAGATAGAGGGCGGCCGTTCCGCCAACGATCACGAGAAAAAGCAGGGATACGAAGAGAAATAAAAATCGCCGCATAGGGTGCTTGCCGTTCAGGATACTCTTCGGCAACGGTGGCGTCTATCGGCTTGGTTTCTCGAAAGGCAGAGAGTGGATGTTAAAAGAAGAGTCCGAAAGCCCTGGTGGGCTTCCGGACTCTTCTTTGGGTACCGGCTTAAACGTTCCTATCCATCGAATTCTGGTTGGGGTTCTTTGGATCGCGCTCGCGGTACCTTTCTTCCTGGTTCTGCTTGCGTTCGCTATTTTGCTGATTCGGATTCGGGCGATTTTGTTGATTCTGTTGGTTTTGATTGTTCTGGTTGTTCTTTGGTTGGTTCGCCATAAATCTGTCTCCTAATGTTTGCTGTTCCTTCGGAATCGGAAGATGCAACTCATATACCCGCCATCTGCGTCTGGCGGGCGATGGAGCGGAGGGTTTGCGCCAGTGAGGCAAAGCTCGACGCTGCCGGGGCGGATTCCTCCCCTTCCCTGGGAATCGACGCTGCGCATTTTCCTTCTGCTGTCTTCCGGGCATTTGTTTTGCATTCCATGGTATTTGTGTTTGCACCGTCTTTTTCGGGCTCTGATTCCAGGGAGGAAAGCTTCGATGAGTAGAAAGATGCGTAGAGGGATGCGCAGAATTATGCGCAGAAAGCAAAACAGCCGGAACGAACGTGCGTTCGAAACAGTGCCGCCTTCGGCTTCTGATTGGCTGAGGCCAGGGCTTCCCCAGCTTTGCGATGCGATTCGCCTGGAGCCGGAAGCCGATCCCTGGACCGCAAACGCTCCTAGCGATTCCCTGCCGCGGGCAAACGCGGGTTTGGAGCTGCACCGGCGCAGGTTTGCCGAATTGTCGCTTCAGGTGAGGCGTCTCAAAAACGAGGCGAATGGCTCCCTTGCCTCCTGAGCCCTCGCTGGGCTGAAACCGGTAAGACCGAAACTGGCAGTGCGCAGGGCGATCTGCTAAGGTGGCCCTACCTCATGATTCAATTTGCCAACGTAACCAAGCTGTTTGGGCCCAAGGTCCTGTTTGAAAACGCCTCCTTCCAGATCAATGCCGGAGAGAAGATCGGCCTTGTGGGACCCAATGGCGCCGGCAAGACCACTGTGTTCCGCCTGATCGCCGGCGAGCAGGAGCCCGATAGCGGGCGCGTGGTGCGGGTGGGGAAGCCGAAAGTGGGGTACTTCTCGCAGCATATCGAGGATATGAGAGGGCGCTCCGCGATTCAGGAAGTGATCTCGGCCGTGGGCGACGCGGAAAATATCCAGAAACGCCTCAAAGAAATCGAAGCCAAGCTTTCCGATCCCGAGCTCGATCCCGACGAGATGACCAAGATCCTCGAGGAATACGGCGAGAAGCAGAGCCAGTTCGAGGCCATGGGCGGATATGACCTCGAAAGCCGCGCGGCCGCGATCCTCACGGGCCTGGGTATTGGCCCGGAAGATTACCATCGCCCCACGGAAAGCTTCTCCGGCGGCTGGAAGATGAGAATCGCGCTCGCCAAGATCCTCGCCATCAATCCCGATGTGCTCCTGATGGACGAGCCCACCAACCACCTCGATCTCGAGAGCATTATCTGGCTCGAGGAATGGATCGCGGCCTTCGAGGGCGCCATCCTCATGACTAGCCACGACCGCGACTTCATGAACCGCCTCGTGAGCCGGGTGCTCGAGGTGGCCAATAAAAGCATCACGCCCTATGGCGGCAATTACGATTTCTACGAGAAAGAGCGCGACATCCGCCGCGAGCAGCTGATCGCCTCCGCCAAGCGCCAGGAAGATATGCTGGCCAAGGAAGAGGAATTCATTGCGCGATTCGCGGCCCGCGCTTCTCACGCCGCGCAGGTGCAGAGCCGGGTGAAGAAGCTGGAAAAGATCGAGCGCATCGAAATCCCGCCCGAGGAGCGAGTGGTGAATTTTGAGTGGCCTGAGCCGCCCAGGAGCGGCGATGATGTGGTGAACATCCAATCACTCGGCAAGACCTGGCATACGCCCGAAGGAAAAGAGAAGCTGGTGTTCCGCAATGCCACGGCTGTGGTGCGGAGGCTCGATCGAGTGGCGGTGGTGGGGGTGAACGGGGCAGGAAAATCCACCCTGCTCAAAATCATCGTCGGTGCCACCGAGCCCACCGAGGGCAAAGCCACCGTGGGACCCAGCGTGCGCCTCGGCTATTTTTCGCAAAACTCCATGGACGTGCTCGATCCCTCGGCCACCGTGTTTGAAGAGCTGCAGCGGGTGAACCCCCACGCCACCGTGGGCTGGCTTCGCTCGCTGGCCGGCGCTTTTAAATTCTCGCAGGATGAGATCGAGAAGAAGATCTCGGTGCTTTCCGGGGGCGAGAAGAGCCGAGTGGTGTTGGCGCAGATCTTATCCCAGAAACCCAACTTCCTCGTGCTCGACGAGCCCACCAACCACCTCGATATCGCCTCGCGCGAAGCACTGCTTGATGCGATCAAGAAGTTCCCGGGCACGGTGATGATCGTGAGCCACGATCGGCATTTCCTGAAAGAGATCACCACGAGGGTGTTTGAGCTCGATAAAAATCAGCTGCTCGTGACCGACGCGCACTACGATTATTATTTGTCGAAGAAGGTGAAGGCGTAGAGGGCAGGAGTAGAAGCTTTGCGAAAGCAAAAAAAGACCGGGCGGGGCCCGGTCTTTTTTTGTGAAGCAGCAGTGGCTTAACTCAATTGCTCGAGATCAGCTCCGCGCGGCAGAAGGTGGCGTCTTTGGGTAACGTGAGCTTCTGGAATGATTTTTTGTTGTTCGCCGTGAGTAGCACGGCTTCCACGGTGCGGTCTTCGGTGATTTTTGCGAAATCGGTATTGTAGTACTGGAATTTCCAGTTGCCCTGGATCAGCACCTGCTCCGGATACTGGTTCTCCACTTCCACGCTTACGTAGCTGCGATCATTGGCCACCGAGCAGCGCGAAACATAGCTGCGCAGCTGAAAGGGGAAAACGGAAGTGGCCGTGGTGCGCAGGAATTCATTTACCTTGGCAGCGCGGGCCTGTGCGGCGGCCGCGGCGGCAGCTTCTGCATCCGCCTTGGCGATGCGGGCCTGGTTTTCCTGGAAGGCTTTATCGAAGGCGGCGAGCGCGGTTTCTTTATTGGTGGTGCAGTTTTGAAGGCGCGCGCGGGCAGCGGCGCCATCTCTGCGGGCGTTGGCTTCGTCTACGGCGCTCTTTTCCGCAGTGGCCACAGTGCAATTGCTCCGCATGGTGTCGTCGTAGGCCGTTTTATAGGCGCGGGCGAGGGTGGAAGTATTGGTTTTGCAATCCGAGAAGGCGGTTTCGAAATCTGAAATCTGCCAGGCCGCGGCTCTTGCGTTTCCTAGCTTGGTGGCGCGGGCCGGTGCGCAGTAGGATTTTTTGAATTCCGCTTCGTAAGTGCCCTCGAGCTTTTTGATGCTGGCTACGTCTTTGCAAATGCCGAGCCTGGCTTTGCTGGAGCGGTTGGAGTCTCCGTTCTCGCCATCGGCGCGGCCGAATTTTGCGGCCTCGGTAACCTGGCAGATCTCGTTTTTCTTCATCATGAAGCCGTAGTTGTAGTCTTTGGAGAAATCAGAGGCGGAATATTCGCCATCGCAGGAATTGCCTTCGAGGCGGGAGGGCATCGAGGTTTGGCCTTTGTCGGCGTCCTCCATTCCTTTTTTCGCCGCATACTCTTTGTTGCACCTATAGCGCGTGAGCATGGCACAGGAGGAAAGTTCAAGCACCACAAGCGCGGCGCCAGCCAGGGTCAATACGGGTTTGATTTTTTTCATGAGATGAGTTTTTCAAAGCGCGCGCGCTTCGGCAAAGAATTTGTGCGCAGGAAGGGGCATATTTTGAGTCGAGAAGGCACGGAACGTGCGGTTCTGTGGGTTCTGTGGGTTGTATGGGCCGGAGCGGGTGATCGGGCTCAGTGGCTGATCGGGGGTGGGGGATATGGGGTATACTGCGGCGTGCATCGACTCTGCGCGCCAAATCAAGATAACAAAAGTAGTAAGATGAAAAATAATAAGATGAAAGGCCTTGAAACTTTTTTCCTTATTCTATCTGTAGCCTTGCTGATCCGCGAGGCGCACGCTTTTGACGAGAGCTTTCCGGAATTCACCACACTGAACGAGCTCGAGCAGGCAGCCTTCGATGATCCAAGCAAGGTGGGCGCCGAGTACCAGAGCGATGTTTACTCATTCCAGAAGCCCGCCGCTTGGGAAGTTCAGTGGTTGGAAAAAGATATCGCTGTGGACACTGTATTCGGTTCCATCTCTTCCGTGCACTTCCTGATGGATACCCGCTTCAAAGTAAAAGCGAATCTCACAGAAAATCTGGAGTTTCGCCTCCTGCATTTTGATGAGCGAAATCACGATCGCGAATCCAAGCACACGATCTTCGAGCTGGCCTGGTTTCCCTGGAAAAAAATCGGAATCGCCGGCTATGGCGAGCCCTCCTATACCAAGCGGGAAAATGACGTGGGGCTGGCGCTTCTGTTTCGCCCTTCGGAAGGGCACGAGATCCGCCTCTTTCATACCTGGGTAGACCTCACCCGCCAGAGGCGCAATGATCGCACCGATACCTTTGATCGCAATGCCTTGCCATACGCGCGCGGCCTGGTGGGGCGGGTGCTGTTCCGTGAGCGCCGTGATTTCCTCGAATACGCGCTCCGCCAGGAAACCGCATCGAAATGGGATTTTCCGGACCAGCTTTATTCCTATCGCCACCGCAAAGAATTCCTTTCTCTTTATGGAAGTCGCCGGATGGCGGAAAGCTGGCGGCTGAATCTTCGCCTGCAGGCGGATCGAAAATTTGAGGCCCGCGATCCATCCGCGCCATCCTCTTCGATAGCCGGCGAAGCCTGGACCACGAGCCGCATCCTGCTGCGTGCGCAGGCGCCGCTCTATAATTTGCTGCCTGCAAGCTACGAATTCATCCCGACGCTGGAATTTGCCCATCGCAAATGGGATTCCACGCGCGGCAAGCTCACCTATAACGACAAACTGCTGGGATTGTTTCTGCGATTTCCTCGTGGGTGGTATCTAAACTATTCCGGCACCCATCACGGCAAGGTGGATGGGCAGAATATCGGGCAAACCACCGACGTGGACGGCGCCTTCAACCAACGCATGGATATTGGTTATTCCTGGAATTTTTCGGAGCTCGCCGAGCTCAGGATACAGGCGGGCTTCGACCTGGATAAGTTCGGCACCCGCGAAACATGGGAGGCGGGGGCCGCGCAGTTTCGCTGGGCGCTTTGATGGGAGAGGTCGGCTGGAGGTTTGGCGGAAAAGCTTTCAGCGCCAACGCTCTTGGCCCCTAACGCAGAGCGACCTCTGCGCCGAGGACTAGTTGCGTCAGCTGGTCCGTCGGTGCCGTGGGAACGCGATTTACTTCCCGCCGAGCTTCGCCCAGAGATAGGTATACTGAAGCGCGAGGATCTTCGCCCTTTGCGCCGGAGTGGAGGAGCCGCCGTGGCCTCCCTCGGTATTCTCGTAGTAGTAAACGGAGTGGCCGAGGCTTTCCATCAACGCCGCCATCTTGCGCGCATGGCCCGGATGCACGCGATCGTCACGCGTGCTCGTGGTGAAGAAGGCTTCCGGATACTTCACGCCTGCCTTCACGTTCTGGTAAGGCGAATAGCGCAGGATCCATTCGCGCTCGGCCGGAATATCGGGATTTCCGTATTCATCGATCCAGGAGTTGCCGGCGAGAAGCAGGTGATAACGGATCATATCGAGCAGGGGCACTTCGCAGAGCACGGCTCCGAAAAGATCCGGCCTCTGCACCATCACGGCACCCACGAGCAGTCCACCGTTCGAGCCGCCCTCGATGCCGAGGTGCGCGGGGCTCGTGATCTTGCGGGCGATCAGGTCTTCGGCGATCGCGATGAAGTCGTCATAGGAGCGCTGCTTGTTTTGCTTGCGCGCGCTCTCGTGCCAGGCCGGGCCGAACTCGCCTCCACCGCGGATGTTCGACACCACCAGCACGCCGCCTTTTTCGAGCCAGGCTTTTCCGTAGCCCGCGGAATACCACGGTGTCATGCTCACCTTGAAGCCGCCGTAGCCGTAGAGCACGGTGGGGTTCTTGCCATCGCGGGCCATGTCTTTTTTGTGCACCAGGAAGTAGGGCACCATCGTGCCGTCCTTGCTTTTCGCTTCGAGCTGCTCGCTCACGATGCCTTCGCTGTCGTAAAAGGCAGGAGAGGCCTTGAGAGCCTCCACGCTTAGTTTTTTCGAGGAGCCGAGGTATTGCGTGGTAGGGGTGACGAAATCCATATAGGACGCGAGGAAGGTTTCGGAATACGCATCTCCGTGCACGATATCGGCCATCCCATTCTCGCCGATCTTCACTTCTTTCAGGCGCCAGCCTCTGCCCACGCGATCGGCCCTCAGCACCTTGCCCTTCACGTTATCGAGCACCGTGAGAAGGAGGCTGTTTCCCGAGCGGGTAGCATCCGAGAGAAAGCGCTTTTGGGTGGGCGCGAACACCAGCTCAAGCTCCTCGAGGCCGGCCTCGCCTTCGGCCGCCTTCAGGAGGTTGTAGGAAACAAGGCTGCCCTCGGCATAAGTTTTCGATTTGGTCTTGAGCGGGCTCTGCAGAAGCACGAAGGCTTTGGAGCCGATCACGGCGGAGAGCTGTGCGTTGGTGGGGAATGGGAGCTTGGCGAGAGTGCCACCTGGCTGCACCAGATTGATCTCTTTTTCGAAGAAAGAGAGATAGCGATTGCGGAACTCAGGCTTCCAGCCGGGCTGGTTCACTACATAGGACTCCACGGTCATGTCTTCGGCTTTTCCGCGGAAAATTTCCTCGGCCGCGGAAAGGGGCGTGCCGCGCTTCCATTTTTTATTGATGAGGGGATAGCCCGCCTTGCTCATGGAACCAGGGCCGAAGTCCGTGCCCACGAAAATGGTGTTCGCGTCGAGCCAGGAAACATCGCTTTTCGCCTCGGGCACGCGGAAGCCGTCCTTCACGAAGCTGCGGGAGGCTTTGTCGAACTCGCGCACTTCCACGGCATCTCCGCCGCCACGCGAAAGGCTCACGAGGCAGAGGCGGCCTTCGGGCTGCAGGCAGTTGGCTCCCTTCCATACCCAGTTCACGCCCTCTTTCTTATTGAGCTGATCCAGATCGAGGAGTGTTTCCCAGGCGGGAGCTTCGGTTTTGTAGCTCTCGAGCGAAGTGGTGCGCCAGAGGCCGCGGGGGTGGGAGGCGTCCTGCCAGAAATTGAACACCTTTTTCTTATGGATGGAGATCGAAGGGAGGCGGGCCTTGGAGGTTACGATTGCGAGGAAATCCTTTTCCAGCTCCGGATAAAGAGCGCGCGATTGGAGTTTGGCGAGCGTGCCTGCGTTTTGGGCATTCACCCATTCCATGGAGCGGGAGGAATCCACGTCTTCGAGCCAGAGATAAGGATCGGAGGGCTGCTGGGCCTGGGCCAAGGAGAGGGGGAGGGAAAGTAGTACCGAGAGAAGAGAGAGCGGGAGCTTCATCGAGGGTGCCTCCGATAGGGCTGCATAGGGACAGGGTGTGCAATCAATTACTAAAGCAAAACAGTATATTATGTTACCGGAAATCCCGGAGCTTTAAAAGCGAATATCCGAAGGGGGGAGGAGAGCAACTACTTAAAATAAATGAGCTTTATCCTGTGATTTTCCAGGTTTTCCGATTTTTCAGCGAAAGCGGCAGTTGATCTCGGCCTCAAGCCAGCCGTTCACCCGGCCATGCATCGAGGCGGGCCGGCCTCCGGGCCCACGAACGATCACGAGATGGATCGTTACATCTCCGAGGCTCTGGCGGCTGTGTTTGAACACGAGCTCGGGCGAGCGGCGGGCAAGCTGGGCGTTGAGCTCCTTATCCACGTTTCGCAAAGTGCGGCTGCTCATGGAATCAGTGAACTCGATTTGGGTTTTGCCACCAGTTTTCAGGATCTTGAGGTGGCAGCCGCGGCCATCGGGCTGGGTGCCGTGGTAGGTGCCATGCACGGAATCGGCTTCGGGAGAGGCCGGAAACGGGGAGGCAAGGGCCGGGGTGGAGAGGGCAAACAAAAAGAAAAGAGTGGCTTTCATGGGCCGGAATCTAAACTCCAGCCTCCTAAAGAGTCAAGGTAGCGAAAAACAGCCTCCGAAACGCCGGCTCGATTTCCCTATCTCAGGGAGCGGCACTCCAGGCGATGCACGGTATAGCCGTTCACTTCGGTAACGGTGAAGCGGCCCTGCCGGTCGGCAGCGCCTCGAACCACGGAGCCCTTCACGTATTCCGGGGCCGTGGTGATCTGGGCAAAGAGCTCGCCCTTTTCTTCCGTGAGGGAAAAGTATTTTCCTTCGAGCTCCACTTCCTGCTTCACGATATCGCCGATCACGTGGGTTACGGCCAGGCTCTGCACTTTCTCGATGGTGTCGTTGTTCTCGTCGAGAGTGCGGAAGATCGCCTTGCAGCTGACCTCGGGCGCCGTGAGGGCTGAGGCCGGAGCGGCGAGAAGGATGGAAGAAGCGGCGATCGAAAGAATAGAAAAAGCGTTCATTGGTGTCCCCCTGTATTCCCCTGAATCGACGTCGAGCGCTGAGCCGCTCTCTCGATTTCGGCACCCACTATTTCATTCACGCTTGCTTAGTGTCAAGAGGGCTTCGAAGCCGAACTTTGCGTTTGCTCTCGAGTTTTGTCAGCACGAGGTATAGGCAAGGCACCACAAACAACGTTAACGCCGTGGAAACGATGGTGCCGCCAATGATCGAGAGGCCCATCGGAGTGCGGGCCTCGTGGCCCAGGCCGGAGCCCAGTACCAGAGGAAGAGCCGCGGCCACGGTGGCAAAAGAGGTCATGAGCACCGGGCGGAGCCGGATCGGGCAGGCCTCGAGCATAGCTTCCGTAACGGAACTGCCCGGCTTTCTCTCCCGGATCTGGTTGGTGAATTCCACTAGCATGATGGAGTTCTTTTTCGCGATCCCCATCAGCACGATCAGGCCGATGAAGCTGAAGAGATTGAGGGAATTCCCAAACATCCAGAGCGCGAGCAAGGCTCCGGTGAGGGAGAACGGCAGCGCCATCAGCACCGAAACCGGATGGATGAAGGAGTTGAACTGGGCGGCCAGGATCAGATAGGCCACGAGGATGCCCACCATCATGGCCGTGAAGAGAGAGCCGAAAGCCTCGGAGAAGCCGGCCGAAGCGCCTTCGAGCGCGAAGCCATAGCCCGGAGGAAGAATCTCGTTGGCCACGGCGGAGGCCCGATTCAGAGCCACCTGCTGGGAGCCGCCCTTGGGCACGTTTCCATAAACCGAGATGGCGCGGGTGCGGTTCACCCGATTGACTGTTTGCGAGGCCTTGCGTTCTTCGATATGCACCAGATCACGAAGCGGCACGAGGGTGCCGGCCATATTCCAAACCTGGAGCTTTTTGATGTCTTCGGCGCTCTGGATCAGGTTTTCGCGCAATTTGAAGCGGATGTCGTAGCGGCGGCCTTCGGCCGTATAGCGGCCCTGGCGAAGGCCTCCCACGGCCGCGCTCAGGGTGCTACCCACGCTCTCCACGCTCACCTTTCTCTGGGCCATGGCCAGGCGGTTCGGTTTCACCACCAGTTCGGTGAGGCCTGGGCGGTAGTCTTTGTCCATGTCCACGCCGAAGCCTTCCTTCTCGAGCCTGTCGATCAGTTCGTCGGCCTTGGTATTGAGCACTTCGAGATCCGGGCCTCTCAGGCTGAGGGCGAGCGGATTTTGTCGGCCGGAGGTGAGATTGCGCGCAGAGAGATCGCGCATATTCACGCGCACGCCCTTCACCGCCTTGAACTTCTCTCTCAGGCGCTCCATGATCTCCACGTGGGTTTCTTTCCGTTGGTCGCGGGGCACGAGGCCGAGCGGCATGAAAATGCTCGCACCGCCCGCGCCCGGGCCTCCTCCCGTGCCGTAGCTCACGAAGAATCCTTCGATCGCGGGCTCCGCCTTGGCGATCTTCTCCACCTGATTGGCGGCAGACTCCGCAAAATCCAGCGAGGAGCCGGGCGGGAGCTGGGCGATGGCCACGATGAGATCCTGGTCTTGGGCGGGCACGAATTCCTGCCGCACCTTTTTCACCACGAAGAGAGATGCCCCGAAGAGCACGAGCGATCCGATCACCACGGTATGTTTCCAGCGAAGCGTGAAGGCGAGCATGGTGCGGTAGCGGGCGGCCACCTTTTCAAAAAGGTGATCGAGCCAGGTTTCGAAGCGTGAGGTTTTCTGCTCCTCGCCGAGCAGGGCGGCGGTTCGCATAGGTGTGATGGTTACGGCCTCGAGCAGAGAGAGAAGCACGGCCGCGCTCATCGTTACGCCGAACTGGAAGAAATACTTGCCCACGATGCCGCTCATGAACACCACGGGCAGGAACACGGCGATCACCGCGAGAGTGGCGGCAGTGGCGGCGGGGAGCACTTCCATGGAGCCGTCGAAGGCGGCCTGGTCGGAATTCTTGCCCATGCGGTAGTGGCGCATGATGTTCTCGAGCAGCATGATGGCGTCGTCCACCACGATTGAGATCGCGAGGGTGAGGGCGAGAAGCGTGAAGAGGTTCAGGGTGAAGCCCGAGAGCCAGAGAATGGTGAAGGTGCCCACGATGGAGGTGGGGATCGAGAAAAGGATATTGATCGCGGCTGACCAGCTGCCGAGGAAAAGGAAGCACACCACGATGGTGATCACGCCGGCCACGAGCAGTTTTTCCATCGTGAGGTTCACGGTGGATTCGGTGGAGCGGGTCATGTCCACGTTGATGCGGTAGTTGAAGCCTTCCGGAAAGCGGGGCTTGATCTCCTCAAGCTTTTTTCGTACCGCTTTGGCCACTTCCACTTCGTTGGTGCCGCGCTGCTTTTTGATGGAAAGATTTACTGCGGGTTTGCCGTCCACGCGGGTGAGGCGGCGGATGTCGGAGAGGCCGTCTTCCACTTTCGCCACGTCTTTGATACGGATCGCGCGGTTGTGGATCATGCCGCCCGAGCGGCGAAGGATCATGATCTCGCCCACTTCCTCGGGCGAGGTTCCTTCTCCGAGCCAGCGCACGCGCAGCTCTTGCTTCCCCTGCACGAACTGGCCGGCCGCGCTTTCGAGGTGCTGGGTGCGGAGAGCGTCGATCACATCGGAGAGGGCCAGGAAATTGCGTTCGAGCTTCACGGGATCCAGCCAGATGCGGAGGTTGCGCACGCTGGCGCCCATGGCGTTCACTTCGCTTACGCCGGGAATGAAGGAGAGCTGGTCCACGAGGAATTCGTTGGTCCAATCGAGCATCTCTTTGAGGTTCTTTCCGCCGTAAACGGAAAGGTAAATGATGGGGTCCTCTTCCGGGTTCTGCTTGCGCACCACGGGCGGATCCACCCCTTGCGGCATGCGCACCTGGCTGATGGCGGTTTGCACTTCCTGCAGCGCTACGTCCACGTTGCGGTTGATATCGAATTCGAGGCGGATGCTGCCGGTGCCCTGGCCCGCGGTGGAGCGCATCTCCTTGATGCCTTCCACGGTGAGGAGGCGTTCCTCGATATCTTCCAGCAGATCCGATTCCACCACTTCGGGGGCCGCGCCTTCGTAGGTGAAGCTCACGGAGAGGATCGGGAAGTTCACGTCGGGCATCTGGCTTACGCCCATCTTGTTCAGGGAAACGGCCCCGAACACGATCAGGCCGAACATGAGTACCCAGGCGAATACAGGGCGCCGGATGGAGATATCGATCAGGTTCATCGGATTCCGTCCTCAAGCTTGTGGGGGAGCGATCGTCGATAAGAGCGTAGCAGGGAGGGCGGGAGAGGCGAAGCGAAAAAGAGCTGGTTCCCGGCCTAAGCCAACACTAGAATCTTTAGGGAAATGGACCAAACTCCTCCTACGCCCCCGTCCGCCGGTTCCCTGAAGGGGCGGGCGATTTCTTTTTTCGAAACGCATGAGCTTAAGCTCTCCATCGCCTTCTTTCTGGGCGGCTTTCTTTTCGATGTGCTTACGCTGAGCGATATCGACGATCCTCTTACCATTTTGCAGCAGGTGGTTTACCTCGTGGTGGTGGGAGGGATCATTTATATTGATTTTGTGCGGGACGCGGCACCCGGGGCCATCCGCCTTCCCCGTTTTTTCGAGCGCTTCTGGGAATACCGGGATTTCCTCCAGCATTTTTTGCTGGGATCCCTCTTCAGTATTTATTCGCTCTTTTTCCTGAAGAGCGCTTCGGTATTTTCCTCCGTGCTCTTCGTGCTGCTGCTGCTCGGTGTGATGGTGGCGAATGAGCTGAAGAGCGTGCAGAGGAGCGGGCTCGACATCAAGATCTCGCTCTGGGCCGTGTGCCTATTTTGTTTTTACTCCCTGCTCTTTCCGATTCTCCTCACCTTCGTGGGCTGGATTCCTTTTCTGCTGGCCTTCGGGGCCACGGTGGGATCGCTGGTGCTGATTTACGTGGGCTTGAAAAAGCATCTTCCGGCGGCGGAGCTGCGCAGGCGGCTGGTGATTCCCGGATTCGGCACCGCGGGGCTTTTCTTGGTGCTTTATTTGTTCGGCCTGATTCCACCCGTGCCGCTCGCGGCGCTGAAGATGGGGATCTACCACAAGGTGGAAAAGGTGAGGGCCGGGTATGTGCTCGCCGAGGAGCGCCCGCTTCCGGACTTCTTTACGCCGGGCTCTTATTTCCTGCGTTCGATTGTTTCCGACTCCGGCCAGCCCGTGCCCGACGGCCATGCCCTGATCCCGGTGGAAGACCGCTATGTTCTTTATCATGAGCGGCCCTGGTGGAAGTTCTGGCGCTCCGGGGATCAGGATTTCGTGGCCCGCCCCGGCGACAAGATCCATTTCTTCGTGGCGATCTTCAGCCCCGGCCGCTTTGCGGATACCGTTTATGTGCGCTGGCAGTATTACGATGCCAAACGCGGATGGCAGGGTTCGGACCGGATCCCGGTTTCCGTGACCGGCGGCCGCAAAGAGGGGTTCCGCGGCTTCACTTCGAAGGCGAATTTTGACTACGGCTCCGGCGACTGGCGCGTGAGCGTGGAAACGAACGATGGGCGCGAGATCGGGCGGATGTATTTTACCGTGAGAAAAGACGAAGCCCCGCCTGCTGGGGAAAGAGCGTTTCACTTCGAGCTGTATTGATCATTATTTTTCCATCGAGGCGCGGCACCGTGTTTGAGGCGGATTGCCTCTTGTGGGTATCCTTATGGCTCTTGTGAATCTGTTCCCAGCCATCAGGATGCGTTCGGCCCGTGGAATGCATCCTTAAGAAGCGCTGGGCAGGCGTTGCCTGCTTTACGCTTTGAGTTAAATTCAAAAATGAGTTTCTTATGGCAAAAGTTCTATTCGCTCTCGCCCTGCCGGTAATGTTCGCTGCTTCTCCCGCTTCCGCCGCCAATATCAACGAGTGCATGAGCACCCGCGTGATTGGTTCCGCCTCGGTAGCTCAGCCTGGCTTCGCCCAGCGCATGCGCGCCCTCCGTGCCCAGTGCCATGCCGCCAAGAACCGCTATGAAGCGGCTGGAATCGTTTGGAGCCAGTACGACCGCGCCTACGAGTGCGTGGTAGGCTCGTTCTGCTCGCACGACTAAGCGGATCCAGCGCACAAAAAAAGAGCCGGTGAGACGATCTCTCACTGGCTCTTTTTTTTGTTCCGGCCCCGGGTGCGCCAAGATGTGTAGGCGGGGATTTCGTAGCGGATTGGTGACAGCCGGTTTTACCGCCGGCTGGAGAAAGAGACCCTCTCGGGCCTCTCGGGGATGCGCACCCAGAACCGGACCCAGAAGAGGTCCAGCCAGGCGGCATCCTTATGCCTGGTGAATCCCTTGTGGCTTCGCTCCTGAGCTTCCCGTATAAGGAGCCCAGTGCCAGCGGTAGCCGGCTTTCTTGCGTTTCCAGCTGATTGGTTTAAAACAAGATTTCATGGCGGGGCTCCTTTCTTCCGGGAGGTTCCTGTGCCCCGGTTCAAGCAACCTAACCGTTTCGATTGGAAACGAATAGGAAATCGTAGTAAACGATTGTTGCCTTATGGACACCGTTCGCCTCAAATATTTCAGTGCTGTAGCAGAAACCGGAAGCGTGCGCCGGGCCGCGGAAATCCTTCATGTTTCCCCGCCTTCGCTTTCGAAAGCCATCCATCACCTCGAAGAGGAGCTCGGGCTCAAGCTCTTCATTCGTTCCGGCCGGAACATCCGCCTCACCGATGCGGGCCGCCGCTTTGCGGATAAAACCAAGGAAGTGCTGCGCGGGCTGGAGGAATTGCGTTTCTCCGCCGAGAGCGAGAGGAATCCCACGCAGGAAGTGCGGATCGCCACCTTCGAGGTGTTTTCCACGTATTTCCTGAAAGCCTTCGATGATACCGGCTGGGAGGATCTCGCCGTTACGGTGCATGATGTGCTGCCGGGCGAGCTCGAGCGCGCGCTCGTGGAACGGCAGGTGGACATTGGCCTTACTTATATGCCCGTGCCTCACCCCGAACTCGACTTCCTGAAAGTGGCTTCGATCGAGATGGGAGTGTTCACGGCCGAGAAGGCCTTTCCGAACGTGGGCCAGCAGGATCTTCCTTTTGTGGTGCCGGTGAATCCCATTTTCGGTTCCCCCTCGCGGGTGCGTGGCCTCGACGGCTGGCCCGACGATGCTTACCCCCGCAAGATTAAATATAAAGTTACGCTGCTCGAAAGCGGGCTCGAACTCTGCCGCCGTGGGAAGGCTGCTGGTTTCTTTCCGGTGTTCGTGGTGGAGCTGCACAATAAGGTGGTGCAGAAGGAGTTTCGCCTGGTGCGCCGTCCTTCGCCCTATAAAGGACGGGTGTGCAAAACCGATGTGTTCCTCGTGAAGAGGAAGGCGGATATCGAAAATACCACGATGAAGCAGCTGGCGAAGGCCGTGCGGCTTTATTGCAAGGCCTAGGTGAGGCCGGGCGAATGGAGTTTTCCTTTCCTTTCGAAACAGCAGTGGAGCGGATTCCTCTCGGGGCCGCGGAGCTCGAGATCGAGCGCCTCAAATCTCTCGACGAAACCATCGACGCTTTTTTCGCCGAATACGAACGCACCAACCGGGCGGAGTTATTTGAGGGCCTTTGCCCTTATTTCGGCGTGCCCTGGCAGGCGGGCATGGCCCTGGCCCGCAAGATGGCGGCGGAAGGGGAGAAGTGGAAAGGGCGGGAAGTGCTCGAGATTGGCTGCGGGCTGGCGCTTCCCTCGCTGGTGCTTTCTCGTGCCGGAGCCTTTGTAACGGCCACCGATCTGCATCCCGATGTGCCGGTGTTTCTCGAGAAAAACAAAGAGCGAAATGGCTTGAGCGGCCCTGATTATCTGTTTCTCGACTGGCGCCTTGAGCGAAATCTTCCGCAAGCCGAGCTCCTGATCGGAAGCGATATTGTATACGACCGGCAGCAGCCCGAGCAGCTTGTGAGTTTCTTGAGGAGCTATCCCTCCTGGCAGGAAGCGGTTTTCACGGATCCCGGCCGTCCCTATTGGGAAACTTTCGTGAGCCTTGTGAAAGAGCAGGGCTGGAGCGTGAAAGAGGATCTTGAGCAGGGAGTGTTTCTGCTCTCGATTGGCAGATAAGATAGCACCATGTGGGACCTTCTCTATCTGCTTTTGAGTGTGTTTCTTGATTTCTATCTGTTTGTCTATTGGACGGTAGTTGTCGCCCTCTTCCTTTTTGATTTTCTGGCCACCCTATTGATTGAGGAGCCGATGAAGGTGCTCCAGAAAACGTGGCAGCGAATTGCGTTTGTTGTTGCTGTGGGCGGAGTCCTGGGAGTGGGAAGCCTGTTGGCTGTGCCGGAGCCCGTAACAGATCAGCCCTTGCGAAAGGTAGTGATCTTCATTGTTATCCCTGGCCTAACGGGTCTTGTGCTTTCGATGAGCAAATGGATCAAGGCCAGAAAGGGCATCGAACCTTTCGGATTTGAGAATTTCTTCTATGGCTATCTCTACGGATTGGCCTATGTACTGGTTCGATTTTTGTTTTTACGGTAGATCGCAATTGAACCGCAGATCGAACGGGAGTCGCTGGAATGTATAACCCCAGTCGTTTTCAGGGAACAGATTCCGATGTCGAGGAGATCGTGGGAGCTCATTCCTTCGCCACTCTGATTTCAGTGGACGAGCAGGGCGGTCATTTGATTTCCCATCTCCCTCTCTTGCTGGAGAAAAGAGGGGAGGATTGGATTCTGCTCGGCCATATGGCACGTGCCAACGCTCATTGGAAATCGCTCGAGGGCGGGGAAAGCACCGCGGTTTTTCACGGGCCTCATTCTTATATAACACCCCTTTGGTACGAGCAGTGTGATGTGCCTACCTGGAACTATGTGGTGGCTCATTTGAGCGGCACGGCTACATTGATAGAGAGCGAAGAAAGAACCGTGGAGATCCTGCTGGCTCTCAGCCGCAAAACGGAAGGGCCGCAAGGCTGGAAATTTGAAATTCCCCCCGATCTTGCGGCGCCAGGCGTGCTGCTCAAAAGCATCGTAGCCTTCGAAATGAAGGTGAAGAGCCGTGCAGCCAAGCTCAAGCTAAGCCAGAACAAAAGCTCTACCGACTTCCAGGGCGTAATGCAGGGCCTTAGCGGGCGCGAAGACTATCAAAGCAGGGCTGTTTGGGGCTGGATGCAGCGCCTGGCTAAACGATTCCGGTAATTTCTTTGATACTTTAGGTTGTATTCTCGCCGCGTCAATGCGGATATTTTCACCACTCGCAACGGCATGGTTTATCCTAGGAAAAGTCGTGTGCCTTGCAACCAGCAAACCCATTAACCCTTGAAGTGCCCATATGGAAAAACTGAAGAATCTCTTTAAGTCCAAAGCCGATGCCCAAGCCGCTGAGCTGAAAGAGCTCCTCAAAGAGCATGGAACCAAAAAGATAGGCGAAGTGCAGCTCGCCCAGGCCTTCCAGGGAATGCGCGGAATCACCGCGATGATTTACGAAACCTCCCTTCTCGATTCCAACGAAGGCATCCGCTTCCGCGGTTATTCGATTCCAGAGCTCCAGCAGAAATTGCCCAAAGCCCAAGGCGGCAGTGAGCCTCTTCCGGAAGGCCTCTTCTATTTGATGCTTACCGGGGAAATTCCCTCGGAGGCGGATGTGGCCGAGCTCAGCAAGGATTGGCGCGCGCGTGGCCAGGTGCCAGGCCACGTGTTCAAAGCGATCGACGCGCTCCCTCTGTCCACCCACCCCATGACCCAGGTTTCCGTGGGCATCCTCGCGCTGCAAACGGAGAGCATCTTCGCCCGCGAATACGCCAAGGGCGCCAACAAGAAAGACTACTGGAGCTTTGTTTACGAAGACTCCATGAATATGATCGCCCGCCTGCCCGAAGTGGCTGCCTATGTTTACCGCCGCAAATACCATGGCGGCAAAACCATCGCTCCTGATCAGAATCTCGATTGGGGCGCGAACTTCGCCCATATGCTCGGCATTGAGTCGAAAGGCTTTCTCGAGCTGATGCGCCTCTATATGACGATCCATGCCGATCACGAGGGCGGCAACGTATCGGCCCATACCTCGCATCTCACTGGCTCCGCTCTCTCCGATCCTTACCAGAGCTTTACGGCCGCCATGCAGGGCCTTGCCGGCCCTCTCCACGGCCTGGCCAACCAGGAAGTGATCAAATGGATCTTCGAAATGCAGAAGAGCCTGGGCGTGGAGATGCCTTCGAAAGAGCAGATCGAGGAATATGTGAAGAAAACCCTCGAGGGCGGCAAAGTGGTGCCCGGCTATGGCCACGCCGTGCTTCGCAAAACCGATCCCCGCTTTTCGGCTCAGATGGAATTCGCCAAAAAGCATATGCCCAACGATCCGATCGTGAACATCGTTTGGCGCATTTATGAAACTGTTCCGCCGATTCTTCAGAGCCTCGGCAAAATAAAGAATCCCTGGCCGAATGTGGACGCCCATTCCGGGGCCATCCTCGTGCACTACGGGATGAAAGAGTACGAGTACTACACTGTGCTCTTCGGCGTGAGCCGCGCGCTCGGTGTGCAGGCCGCGCAGATCTGGAGCCGCGCTTTGGGCTTCCCGCTGGAACGGCCGAAGTCGGTGACGTTTCAGAATGTGAAGGATTGGCTGGCTGGCAAAGACGAGATCTGGGAATAGCGGCTTTCGCTTTTTCCCAATCCCATCGTTGGAATCGTCGTGCCCCGTTCCAGCGCCCAGTAGGGCGCTTCACGGCTGCCCTCCTCATCCGCCTCGGTCTTGGAAAAAATCAAAAGCCGCTCGATGGGGGGCGGCTTTCGCTTTTTCCTCATCTCTTCGTTGCCTCTTCGGTCCCCCGTTCCGGCGGGCAGGAGCCCGCCTCACGGCTGGCCCTCATCGGCGCCTCGATCTGAGAAAAAATCAAAAGCCGCTCGATGGGGGGCGGCTTTCGCTTTTTCCCAATCCCATCGTTGGAATCGTCCGACGGGCAAGTAGGCCAAGTCCAGCGGGTGTTACGAATCTGGCTTCTGTCACATTTTTAGTCAGTGGGGCGCAGGAACTGTCTAACGGTTTCATAGGCTTGGGATTGGCACCGGTCTTGAGATGTAAGTCTCACTATGAAAACTTTTATCTTCACCGTATTTGCCGTTCTCTCCCTCGCCGCTCAGGCCGAAGCCAAGAGCTGCATTCCTTCCTCCAGCAATCCCGGAGGCTGTATGGGTGTCCCTAACGAGCTCACTGCTCAGGACGAACGCTCCTTCCAGGACGACGAGTTTTTCCAAGCCCGTGATAGCGGAGGCAATAGCGGCCGTGACAGCGGCGGAAGCTCCGGCGAAGGCGACTACTACGACGGCGAATAAAAGCCCGCTTCCCTGAAAAAACGAACGCCCCGCTTTTACCAGCGGGGCTTTTGTGTTTTCGGCCGCAGGTCTTCGCGCCTCAGTCGCCTAGTACATATTCACAGGCTTTGCGGTCCAGAAGGCTGGCGTACCAGGCCCGGTCGCAGGCTCCTGCCTCGTTCCTGCTGTCGGCCGCGCAATACTCATAGGCTTCGCGCCTTGCGGCCCCTTTTTCCTCCTGGTTCCCGTGGTATTGCCCGTTAGCGGTTTCCAGCGTGCAGGTCCACATGATCACGGTCTCATCCGCACGGGCGGAGAGGGAGGCGAAAAGAAGTACAAGCGTATAGAGATAAAAGAGTTTCATGGGATCACCTTTCTCAGGGCGGGCTTATTTTACCAGCATTGCGCGGTAGGTCACGTTTCCTGAGGCAACATCACATTTTTCTAATCCGGGGCCTTCCGCGTTCGAGAAAAGGTGTCTGGAAAGAGACGTATTCCCCAGGATATGAAATTTCCTGGCGCGGCCTTTTTTAGCCTGCTCGTTTTTCAAGCTTTCCTCCCGCTGGACGATACCTTTCTTCAGGGGGTGCAAATTGAAAAAACTCATCATCCGGGAGCAGGGCGGTCATTTTCATCTCGAGAATTTTGGAGCGTATTATTGCGGTTCCGACGGCAGGAATCCCTTCACCCTGGTGATCGAGGCGAAGGACGGTTTGCGCCTCGAGTTTCCGGAAGCCACGCTCTATGACCTCTTTGCCCGATTCAACTTGCGCGACAACGAATTCATGGAAGGCCGCTACGCCAGCCCGGATTTCGTGAAGGTAAGGGAAGAGAAAGGGGAGTGGGTGGTGGAAGCCCGCTGCGGCACCCTCTACGATTTCTTCAAGGAAAGAGCGGCCGCCGGAGCTTGCCGGCTGCAGGCCTCCAAGCCGCTGAGTTTCTACTGGGACGGCAGATACGAGCGTGAGGCCGCCTGACGAGCGGCTGCGCAGGTTTTGTAGGGCCGTAAAAAAATCCCCCCAATCTTTTCCGAAACAGCTCCGGGTGGATACACCGGAGAAGGGCCGATTTTCAGCCTCTTAGGAGAGAATCCAGGTAGGTGGCGAATTTGCGTGAGATTTCTCATGCTGCTCATCTATTCCCTTATCCTGGCCACCCTAACTCCCTCTCCAAGCCGCGCCTTCGATCTCGAGGAGGCCCGCAAAAGCCTGGTGCAAAGCGAAGCCTCGCTGAAGAAGGCCTTGGAGGAATGGAAGCAGGCCAGCGCGCGCCTCCGGCAGATGGCGAACTGCGAGTACAACGACAACCGCGAAAAAGACCTTGCGGAAATGGCGGAAAGAAACCAGGCGGTGAAAGTGGCTGAGGCCAAGCTCACGGCCAGCCTGCGTAAGATTGAAAAAGAGGGCGCCAGAATATTCGCCGCACCCATCGCCGCCAATGCCTGCGATAAGGGGCCGGCAGAGCTCAAAGCGCGGATGCTCGAATACAGGAGCCTGGTAGCCAGGGAGCTCGAGCAGAACTTCCCGGAAGGAAAGCCTTCCACCATTGAAATTGTGGCGCGGAAATCCACTCCTTCGCTTCATGCGGCCATGCGGAAATACCAGGGATGGAACTGCCATCAACCCAAAGGCATGTTCGATATCGTGGGAAAAGAGGCCTGCCGCCGTTACCGCTCCTGCTCGAGAGGAGCCGATCCCCAGGTGATTTATCATTCTGTTCTCCAGTATATGGAAAAAAGCAAAGCTGCCTGGATAGGAGCGGGAAAAAAACAAGGTGCCTACGATGTGAAGAGCAATTTGGGCCGTCTGGGAGATTCGGCTGCCTTGAAAGCGGAGAGCCTCGGGGCACTGGCCGGCCGTTGCTCCAGCGCGGATGCCGTGGCGGTGGCGGAAAAGAAAGTGCCGGCAACTCCCGCCGTGAAAGCCGGGGATAGAGCTCCCGCTGCGGTGGCAGCTCTTCCTCCGAAATCCTCGTTGAAGGAACCAGGCAAAGCGGAACAAGGATCGGGCTCCGTGGTTGGGGATTTAATTCGCGAGAGCAAGGCGGGCGCAAGAGTTACCGGTGAAGTGCCAGCGCGCGCGGAAGCTCCCTCCCCCTGGGCCGCTCCGGATTGGCATGCCTACGATCGGTATAAGGAAAGCATCCATGCGCCGAACATCGTGCGCGGAGTGGATCTCAATAGCGAGTACGCGGGCTTTCTGGCCTCAAACCAGATCCAGGTGCGCTCTCTCGACGACGCCCTTCGCCTGCAGCGCGCGATCAATGCCACATCAATGGAAGTGAACGGGGCGGATTCCATCGGCCCCAGCGTTTACCAGGACGGGATCGTAGGAAGCCGCACCAAGAGCGCTGTATATCTGATGCAATCGGATTCCGCCTATCGCGAGGTGTTCCTGAGAGCGCTTCGCCGCGAAGGGCTTGCCACCTAGAAAGCCTGTAGATTTCCCGGAGGGCTGTAAAGAAGATCTACAGCCCTCGCTTTCCGGGAGGCGTTTCCCTGAGGAGCCAGGACGGCATCGCCTATGCATCCGATTCTCCTATCGAGAGGCATTAAGCCTCCATAGGAGTGCGCATGATTCGCGTGTTTTCCCTGGCCATGGTTTCGGCTCTTTCCTTCTCCCTTCCGGCCTTTGCCGATTCTCCCTCCGCGCTTAAAGAGCGCAGCGAGGCCTTTAAGACCGCCAAATCCTCTCTGGAAGGCCGGATCAAGGAATTCGTGGCGCAAGTGGAAGCCTGCAGTCCTCCTGCCTTCGGGGCTGATATCGTGAAGGGATTCACCGGCCCCGCTCCCGACAGCGCCTGGAACGCGCTCCAATCCCATGAAAAAGCGGTGAGCGAGAAAGTGGCAGATGCCGAAGCCAAACTCGATGCCACCTGCCATATGGCCGATGCTTCCTCGAGAATCAAAGAGGCCGAAACCCTCGTGGCCCAAGTGAAAGATCGCCTGGCCACCGACGCCGCCGACTACGAAAAGGGCCAGAAGATCGCGCTCCAGAACGAGGGGCGTGTGCGCCAGATTCTCGGTGCCCGCCTGAGAATCGGGGTGAGCCTTGCCTCCACCCAGGCCCAGCAGGAAGGCTGCCGCAAAGCCCTGGAAATGCTCGGTGAGAGCGGAAAAGAAAACGGGCCTCTCCGTGAAGCTGATCGCGAACTGCGCCAGAAGCTCGCCGGGCTTGGAGATGGATTTGAGGCGCGGTTGTCGTCGATCAAGCAATCGGGTTGCGCGGTAGCGCAGAAATCCGCTCGATTTCCCTCCTTTCGCGGGGCCAGCGAAGACCGGGGCGAATACCAGGTGGCCGATTTCTCCGAAGATACAGGCAGCAGCAGCGCCCGATAGAATAAAAAGGAGGGAGGAATGGCCTTCGAATTCGGCGAACTTTTTTACAGCCGCTAAGCCCTTGAGCACGTTTTCAGGAAAGGGCAGCCTGATTTCAAGGGTTTGTGCTGGCCCTTCTTATGCAGCATCTTAAGAAAGCATTTTAGGAAGAAGCCCCCGTATTTCCCAAACCTCCCCCCCCGGAGGGAAATACGGGCCGCGGATCCCCCAGGGGCCATTTTTAGCTCCATCGATTTCGGGTCACTGTCGACAACCTCCCATTCGACAGTGACCCGACCTTTTTCCGGGTTGGAGCCTGAGGCCACCTTTCGATACAATCATCGGTATGGATAACAAAGACAAAGCGCTTAAGATCTTTATCGGTGCCGTGGCTTTGCTGGCCGTGGCAATGGTCGCCTTCTACTGGGTGCAGTCACGCACACGCACTACTTCCCACGACGTGAATCTTGCGGGCGGGGGAGGAGACAGCCCGCGGGAGGAAAAATCGGAATTCACCGGCATCTACTCCTCCTCTGATCCCGTAGAAGGATTGGAGCGCCGCCTGAACTTCTTCAGCTTGAACCGCAAAGAGGATGGTTCCGGATTTCACGCCACCGCCAAGCTCGACAGAGTGGCCACTACCGAAAGCGCGGAAGAATTCATCACCTGCCAGGACGCCAAAGTGGGCGAGCGGGAATTTTTCGTGAAATGCTCCTCGCCCGAAATCGGCCAGATCTCCTTCGTGGGGGAATGGGTCAAAGGGGACAGCGGCCTCAGAGTGCCCGGAAAAGTGCTTTGGTCGAAGGAAGGAAGCGTGATCGCCGACGTGGCCACCACTCTTACCTTCATTCCTCAGTAAAGTTTCGTCCTGCAAAAAGTCAACTAACGCAGTGCTCGGGCCCCTTAGGGGGCCCGTTCTTTCTTCCTGGGAAAATTCCCGGTCCTGAGTAAAAATTTTTCTGCCGTCGAACCGTCTTCGGGGAGTTTTCCCCCCTTTTTCGAGAGGGTGTCACATGCACACGCGTTGGAATTCGTTTTTTCTTTTTGCCTTGCTCTCTTTATTCTCGAAGCATCAGGCATTTGCGGCACCAAATTGGAGCGAGGTGGATCGGCTGGCGGGCGAGCAGAAATTCCAGGCAGCGCTCGAGGCCACCAAAAAAGTGCTGCAGCAGGCGAGGGATTCCAAAGACGCCCGTTTTCAAACGGAAGCTCTGGCAAAAGCCACGCAGCTCGAGATGGCGCTTCACGGGTATGAAACGGCTGTGCGTTTTCTCAAGGAGCAGCCATGGCCTTCCGATCCCGCAGCCCGCGCGCTCCTGCATCTTTTTTACGGCCAGGCGCTCATGCGCTACCAAGAAATGTACGGTTATGAGATCGGCCAGAGGGAAAAGAATGCGGGCAGCTCACTGGACCTCAAAAACCTCAAAACCTGGACCACCCGGCAGATAGGAGAAGAGATTTCGCGCTCCTATGATGCCGCCATGGCGGAAAGCGCTGGCCTCGATCAACCCGTGCCCTCCTGGTTCCGCTTTGCCCTGCAGGCCAACTCTTACCCGGCCGGAGTGCGCCCGTTGCTCCGGGATGCCCTCGTCTATCTCGCGGTTCAGCATCTTCTGAATCAGCAGTTCTGGAGCCCGGCCGAAAGCAATGAGGTTTATCGGCTGGGGGTCGAGCGTTTGGCGCGGCAGAAAAACGGGCCGAGGATACCGGCGGCCAAGGCGGAGGTGCATCCTCTTGAGAAGGCCGTGAGCTGGCTGGCGGAGCTCGCCGCGTTTCATGCAGAGCGAGGGGAAAAGGACGCTTATCTGGAAGCGCGTTACGAGCTTTTCGAAGCCCTGCACTCGGCTTCGAGCGAGGCAGAGGACCGGGCCTTGGTGCGGCAAGCCCTTCGCGCTTTGCAGGTGGAAGGAAATCCCGGCCCGTGGTGGGCGAGGGGGCAGGCGCTGCTCGGGGAATTCATTCAGGCGGAAGACAGGGCCGGCAAGCTGATCGACGCCAGGGCCGAAGCTTTAAAGGGAAGGAATGCCTTTCCGGCCACCGCAGGAGGGGAAATGTGCGCCGTGATCGTGCATTCGATCGAAAGCCCTTCGTATTCCCTGCAGTCGATGCGGGCAGATGCCGCCGGAAAACGCTCGATACTCGTGGACTACAAGAACATCCGCTCTCTTTCCTTCCGGGCTTATCCGATCGAGTTCGAGCCCTTGCTGAAATCGGGCAAAGGCAATGAGTTTCGCCAGATCCGCAGAGAGGAGATCGAGGCCAGGCTGGCCGGAGCTCCCGCGGCTGAATGGTCGGTGGATCTGCCGGAGACGAAGGATCATTCCCGCCACCGGTTTTTTGTTATGCCCCCCAAACTCGGGCCCGGCCTCTACCTGATCGTTTCTTCCCAGCAGAAAGATTTCTCCCGGAGCCGGAACGAAATGCAGGCATTGCGGATCCTGGTGACGGACTTCGTGCTCAGCACGAGCAGGCAGGGCGGTGGCAGCACCGAAGCTTTGCTGCAGAAAGGGGAATCGGGCCAGCCGGTGGAGGGGGTGGAGATCAGCCTCTATCGTTACAACTGGAGAGGCGCCCCGGATCTCGTGGAGCGGGTGAAAACCAATGGCGGCGGGCTGGCCGTGTTCCAAGAGCCGGCACGGAAACCGACAGAGCAGTGGAATTATTTTCTGGTCGCGCGCTCCGGCGGGCAGGTTGTTTTTGACGACCAGGAAATCTGGTTCGGGTCAGAGCAGCCGGAGCAGAAAACCACGGCCTCTCTGGTGTTTACCGACCGCTCGGTTTACCGCCCGGAACAGAAGCTTCACTTCAAGGTGGTGGGATACCGGGGCAAGCGGGCCGATGGAACATTTGCCGTGGCCAAAGCCGGGGAGCAGGCCAGAGTGCGCTTGCTCGATGCGGGATACCAGCTGGTGGCCGAAAAAACCGTGAAGCTCGGCTCCTTCGGCTCAGCTTCCGGCGAGTTTCTGATTCCTGCCGGCAAGCCGCTGGGATCCTGGCAGCTGCAGGTGCAGAATTTTCCGGGGGGAGCAGGCGTTAGGGTGGAGGAATACAAGCGCCCCACCTTCGAGGCGTCCATTCTCGAAAGCTCAGCTCCCCTTCGCCTGAATCAGAAGGCGAAGTTAACGGGCGAAGCCCGCTATTATTTCGGTTTGCCCGTGAGCGCCGGCAAGGTGAGCTGGAGAGTGACGAGAACCGAAGTGGCTCCCTGGTGGTGGGGTTGGCGCGGCTGGTGGTTTCCGGGAGGGGCAAGGCCGGCGGAAACCGTGGCCACCGGAAGCAGCCGTCTGGAGAAAGATGGCAAGTTCCCGATCGAGTTCACTCCCCGGGCAGATGAGAGAAAGAAAGAAAGCGGCGTGAGCTATACCTTCCAGGTGGAAGCCGATATCACCGACGAAGGCGGCGAAACCAGAACGGCTTCCCGTTCCATACGATTGGGTTTTGTGGCGCTCGAAGCACGCCTCGAGCTGGAAAACGGATTTCTCCGCACGGGGCAGGCCGGGCAGATCAATGCCAAGCTCAGCGATCTCGATGGAAATCCCCTCAAGGGCCGGGGCACTTATTCCCTTGCCCTCTTGAAGGGCGAGCTGAAGCTTCCCGCAGATCTTCCCAGGGAAACGGAAGCCGACGCCTTCCAGCTCGAGGGCGATCGGATGCGCGCGCGCTGGGAAACGGATTTCCGCTGGGAGAAGATTTCCGGCTCCTGGAAAGAGGCGGAGAAAATCATGCAAGGGAAGGTGGAACATAACGCCAAGGGCGAAGGGCCGATCAAGCTGCCTGCCTTAAACCGTTCCGGAGTGTACCGGCTCAGCTATCGCACCCAGGATGCCTTCGGCGCGCCCTTTGAGGCTTCCTTTGATTTCCTTGTGGCGGGGGCCAAGCCCGAGATTCCTTTCCCGATCCTCGTGATCCCCGAAAAGAAAACGCAAAAGGTGGGGGAAAAGGCCCGGGTGCTCGTGCATTCCGGTTTTTCTTCCCAGCCGCTTCAGGTGGAAGTGTTTCGCGCGGGAAGACGCGTTTTGAAGAAGAATCTCGAGACGGGAAAAGGGGCCGCCCTTCTGGAATTTCCCGTTACCGAGGCCGACCGCGGCGGCTTCACCGTGGTGGCGAGCGGAGTGCGGGATTTTCAAAGCCTGAGGTCGGAAGCCAACGTGAGCGTGCCATGGAGTGATCGCGAGCTGAACGTGGAGTTCTCCACTTTCCGGGATAAAATTCGCCCCGGCGCCAAGGAGAATTTCCGGATCACCGTGAAAGGGGAGAAGGGGCGTGCTCTGCCGGAGGGGGCCGCCGAAGTGCTGGCCTATATGTATGACCGCTCCCTGGATCTCTTCGCGCCTCATTCCTATCCCAGTATATTGTCGCTCTACCCCCAGCGCACGGGAGCTCCCGGCCTGGCAATCTCGCTGGGCGCCGCGCATGGGATGGTAATTCTGAACTCTCTGCCAGGCGGCCCGAACCGTCCTCACTTCCTGCCGGATCGGCTGGAGTTCTATCCAGCTTACGGCATCGGGGGGCCGGGGTCCCGCGGCAGGGGAGGATTCGGTCCCGCTGCCATGATGGCTAGGGGAGAGGCGCCGATGGAATCCATGATGATGGCGCAATCGGATGCGGCCCCTTCGATGATGAAGGAATCTTCGGGCATCGCAGGCGCCAAGATGAAAACCGGAGCGAAGGCGGCACCCGCGGCAGAGGAAGGCGCACCGCGAACCAACTTTTCCGAAACGGCCTTCTTCGCTCCCCATCTGATCACCGGGCGGAATGGAAGTGTGTCGGTGGAGTTCACGGCGCCGGAATCCGTTACTTCCTGGAAGGTGCTCGCGCATGCCCTCACCCGGGATCTTCGCGGAGGCTCCGCCAGCCGGGAAACGAAAACGGTGAAGGAGCTGATGGTGCGTCCTTATGCTCCGCGCTTCCTGCGGGAAGGGGATAAGGCGGAGATCCAGGTGCAGGTGAATAATGCTGGCGATTCCGCTCTGAGTGGCGAGCTTTCGTTCGATATAGAAGATCTCGCAAAGAGCAAAAGCGCTCTGGCGGATTTCTCGCTGCAGGGTGCTTCTAAGCGTGCTTTCCGTGTGGGCGCAAAGGGCTCCACCACTTTGCGGTTTCCGATCCAGGCCCCGCGGAAAACAGGCGAGTTCGCTTTTTCCGTGAGAGCCCGTGCCGGCGAATATACCGACGGGGAACGCCGCCCCTTTCCCGTATTGCCCAGCCGGATGCATCTCACCCAATCGCGGTTTGTGACGTTGAGCGGAAAAAGCAGCAAGACGATGGAGTTTGCCGACCTCGCCAGGATGGACGATCCATCCATGTTGCAGGAAAAAATGGTGGTAACCGTAGATGCCCAGCTTTTCTACGGAGTGCTTCAGGCGTTGCCTTACCTCGTGAACTATCCTTACGAATGCGTGGAGCAAACGATGAACCGTTTTCTCTCCACGGGCATCGTAAGCTCTGTTTTCGATAAGTTTCCTGCGGTGGCGGCCATGGCCAAGTCTCTCGCCACGAGGAAATCCCGGTTGGAGGCTTTTAACGGAGAGGATCCGAACCTTCGCATGCGCCTCGAAGAAAGCCCGTGGATGCAGGCGGCGAAGGGAGGAGAGGAAGACCGCGAGCTGGCCCGGATCCTCGATCCCGCGGTGGCAAAAGAAGTGCGGGAAAGCGCTCTCGCCAAGCTTCGTAAGGCTCAGTTGCCGGATGGTGGCTTTCCCTGGTTTCAGGGAGGTCCTCCTGATCTGCATATGACTCTGTACATTCTGCTGGGCCTGTCCCGGGCGGCCGAGTTTCACGTGGCGGTGCCCGCGGATTTGGTGAGAAAAGCCTGGAGCTACGTGCGCTCCTGGCTCGAAGCCGAGCTGGACAGAATGCTGAAGGACGATACCGGCTGGGAATCGGTCACTCTGCTGCATTTCGCTCTTTCCTCCTACCAGGGAGGCCAGTGGGATGGCGGGCTCTTTGAACCCGCGCTCCGGAAGAAGCTGCTTGAGCATAGCTTCCGGCACTGGAAGGAGCACAGCCCGCTTCTCAAGGGGTATCTCGCTCTCACCCTGCACCGATCCGGCCGGGAATCCGACGCAAAACTCGTATGGGATTCCGTGATGGATTCGGCCAAACATTCGGAAGAGCTCGGCACCTATTGGGCGAGGGAAGACCGTTCCTGGCTCTGGTACCGGGACGAGGTGGACACTCAGGCCTTTGCCCTGCGCACGCAGATGGAATTGTCTCCCGCCAGCAAGCTCAACGAGGGGCTGGTGCAATGGCTGTTCCTCAATAAAAAGCTGAACCAGTGGAAGAGCACCCGGGCCACGGCGGAAGCGATCTATGCGCTGGTGCACTATCTCAGCAAAAAGGGGGAGCTCGGGCAGAAAGAGACGATCAGCCTCGATCTTGGCACGCAGAAGGCGGAGTTCACCTTTTCGCCGGATCGATATGCAGGAAAGAAAAACCAGATCGTGATCCCGGGCGAGAAAATCCAGCCGAAGGCGAATTCACGGATCGTGGCGAGCAAAACCTCCAAGGGCATGGCCTTTGTTTCGGCTGCCTGGCACTTCTCCACGGAAAAGCTGCCGGAAGCGGAAAGCGGCGATTTCTTTCAGGTGAGCCGCAAGTACTTCCGGCGGGTGCAGGCAGGAGGCGCCTGGCAGCTTGAGCCGATCGCCGAAGGCGCGAAGATCCAGGTGGGCGATCAGCTCGAAGTGCAGCTCTCTCTGCGTTCGAAGCATGAGGCCGAGTACGTTCACCTCCGCGATCCGAGGGGAGCGGGCTTCGAGCCGGAGACCCTGGCTTCCGGATACAAGTGGGATCTCGGCATTTTCTGGTACGAGGAAACCAGAGACAGTGGTTCGAACTTCTTTTTCTCGCGCCTGCCGGTGGGAGAGTACTCGTTCAAATACCGCCTTCGAGCGAATATGGCGGGCACCTTCCGGGTGGGGCCGGCTACGGTGCAGTCGATGTATGCGCCGGAGTTCAATGCTTATTCCAAAGGGGATCTGCTGAGAGTGGAATAGGGAGCCGGATCAGGCCAGGCGAAGAACGCGTTTCGTTTCCGCCAGGCCTTTGCCGATCTCATCCGCTTTCAGGAAGAGCAGGTAGTTGGCGATCATCAGCAGGCCGAAGCTCGGAAGGTTCATGAAAAGAATGATCCCGATGTGCATGAATACCCCGAAGGCCAGCATCGGCAGGCGAAGGCGGGGCACCCAGATCAGGGCGGGGAAGAAAACCTCCCAGAGCAGAACGAGATAGACGGCGCCAGACAGAAGCAGCGGAAAGTGCGAAACGATGCTCAGATCGAAGCGTTGCATGTTTCCGATCGAAAGCACGTCCCATAGGGCCGAGCCATCCCACCAGCGCATGCCTTTGAGTTTCTCGAGCCCGGAATAGGCATAGACCACGCACACCTGCACCTGCATCAGTCTCCAGGCGATATGGCTCAAGGGGCCCTGTGAGTTTCTGGCCCGGCCGAAATAGGCGTCGAGGGAATAGCGGGCGCCGCTATTGGCGAGGCAGAGGTAGAAGAGAAAGTATGTTCCTATGGTGTCCATGCCGAAAAGGATGGCGGGGTTGCGGTTCATGAAGTTGAGGTGGAGAACAAAAGCGAGGATCGCCGAGAAACGGGTGAAGAAGCCGAGGGTGAGGGAGAGCAGCGCCAGAAGAAAGAGAGAGTGGAGCACGAGCACGAACGTAATCCCGGGGATCCAGGCGAGCAGGGTGGGGCGGTATTCGAGGCCCGGGAGCGCGCGGAGGTGGGAGAGAGGAAGGATTCCTTCTTCGCTGTAGAAAAAGCTGAGGTCCAGAGCCCGGGTGAAATAGAAAAAGAGCGCCACGGCTCCGAACATTACCCGGTAGGCGCCGAGCGCGGTAAGGGTATCTTCGGAGCGGGAATCGAACCAGAAGCGGTTCCAGGCCTGCCCGAGGGCGCGGAACTCCGCGAACATCCAGCCCAGCATCAGTTGGCCTCCGGGCAGTAATGCGTGCCGAGCACCTGGGTGCGAAGCTCCGCTGCATCGGTGATCTTCCGGTCGCCGAGCTGCACCTGCTCGAGGCTCGGGATCGTGGCCATCACGCCCCAGAGCTGCGCGGAATCAAGGCCGGGGTACTGGTGGCAGAGCCAGTTCATGAACATCCCGCGTATGTTTCCGTCGGTGCCGATCAGCTGCCGGGTGAGGCTGATGCGGCGGTTGAAGCGATCGCGGAAGAAATAGGGATTTTCCGCAGGAGGAAAGCGCCCTGCTACCGGCATGCCTCCGGTGCGTTCGATTTTATAGTCGATATGCACGGGGGCGTAGAAAGGCTCGGGCGCGAAAAAGCTCCAGGTGGAGTAGAGGCCGAGGAGGCTCATGTAGGGATAGTAAACAGGCGCGATGGACTGGGTGAGAAAGCTCACGCGGTTCGGCGCCGTGATCACTCCAAGTAGATGGAAGGCGAGAAGCGCGGAGGCGAATCGCTTGGCCCAGGTGCCCCAGGGTTTGGCGGGGGTGTTGGCGGGGGAACCGTTCATGCCCTTAGTATAGGGCATGCAGCGCGGGTGGCTCTACGGGCATTTTAATCCGCTGGAGTGTTATGGCGGGGCTCAGATAAAATTGCCCATACTCTCAATCAGCTTCACCCAGCGGTGCTCGGGCGTTACCAGGCGGGCGGGCCCCATGATATCGGCGATCGGCGCGCGGCACACTCTTCCTTCTCGATAAACCGTGCACTGCCCCCACTGCTTTTCGCATACCATGCGCGCAGCTTCCACTCCCATGGCGAGCGTGAGGAAACGGTCGGTGGGCGTGGGCGGCCGGGCGCGCTGGAGATGGCCCAGCACCACATTGCGCGATTCCCACTCGCATTCTTTTTCGATCCACCGCGAGAGCTGCCAGGCGATCCCGCCATAGCGCTCGGCCTGGGGGGATCCTTTCACCCGGAAAGCCACGGAGGTATCTTCTCCCTCGGCATGGGCTCCTTCCGCCACCACCACCATCAGGCCGCGCATTCCGCTTTTTTTCCGGCTCAGGATGAACTCCTTCAGGCGGGAAAGAGAGTAGGGGCGCTCCGGCAGCAGCACCACGTCGGCGAAGGAGGCCATGCCGCCTCCGAGCGCGATCCAGCCGGCGGTGCGGCCCATGGTTTCCACCACCAGAACCCTTCGGTGGGCATCAGCGGTGGCGCGAAGGGCGTCCACGGAATCGGCCACCACCGAGCAGGCGGTGTCGTAGCCGAAGGTAACTTCGGTGCCGGAGAGATCGTTGTCGATGGTTTTGGGTACGCCGATGAGAGGGATATCGGAAGCGAAGGGCTTGAGGCCGGCGAAGGTGCCGTCGCCTCCGGCCACGATGAGGCCTTCGAGCCCGAGCTTTTTCCAGGCAGCGAGGAACTCTTTTTCTCTTCCTTCCGTTCCGCTTTTGTTGGAAGTGCCGAGGAAGGTGCCGGCCATCGAATGGAGGTTTTCGATATCGGCACTTTTGATGGGCCGGTTTTTCCCCTGAAAAACTCCTTCGAAACCGTCTTCGATGCCGATCACTTCCACGCCTCTGGAGAGGAGCACGCGGCAGGAAGCTTCGATGATGCCGTTTAATCCGGGAGTATCGCCCCCGCCTGTGAGTATTCCGATCTTCATGCCTTCGATTCTATGCCGGAACGCTGCCCATGCAAGGGGCGCTATGGTAAGAGAAGGGCGTTATGTTCGAATTCAATCCGGCGGATCCTTTTCCCCATCTTCCTCTCGAACCGTCCAGCTATCCCGCGGCAAAACGCCACGCCGCCATGGCAGATCGCTGGCTTGGTATCGAGGTGGAAAAAGTGGAGGCGAAAATCCGGGATCCGGGCGATGGGCAGCAGCGCTGGCTTGATCGGCATCCGAGCATCTTTCTCACTCCTTATGTGGAGCTCAGGGCCTGGCTGGAGCAGCTTCGTCCTGAGGCCGGCTCTGCCGTGGTGGATCTGGGGGCCGGCTACGGGCGTTTGGGTTTCGTGCTGGCGCGGCATTTTCCGGAATGCCGCTTTTTAGGCTTTGAACTGGTTCCTGAGCGGGTGAAAGAGGCGGCAAAGGCCCTGGAGCGTTTCGGGGCCGGCCGGGCGAGTATGTTGCAGGCGGATATCTCCGATCCTTCCTGGAAGCCGCCGGTGGCAGAAATATATTTTATTTATGATTACGGTACCAGGGAAGCGATCTCCAAAACCCTTGGCGATTTGCGGGAGCTCGCCCGTGGGCACGGCATTCAGGTGGTGGGGCGAGGGCGAGCCGTGCGGGATTGCGTGGAGAAAGATCACCCCTGGCTGGGTGCCGTGCATCCGCCTTTACACGAGGCTCACTACTCCCTCTACCGTTCCTTCGCCTAGAGCGGCGTTTTCCGGAATGCTTCCGCGCGTGGCACCGAGCGCGGCGCGTATCTCTTCCCATGAGTGGTGGGCTACCCAGTCGAGTATGGAATGATCACAGGGCCGCGCCGGATCCTTGGCCGAAAGGCGGAAGTGCTGCCAGCGTACCTGGATTTGTGCCGCCCGGAACATGGGAAGCTCGAGGTAGCGGCTGGCGCCAAGAGCCGAATAGTATTCGGTGGCCTCGAGCGTTTGGCAGAGGTGAATCAGCCGTTCGCTTTTCTTGCCTTCCGGTTCGAGGTCAGAGGCGTGCCAAACTTGGGCGCGCAATTGCAGTGGCTTCCAGAAAATCGCCACGCTCTCCTCGCAGAGGTCGATAAGAAATTTATATTGGCTGGCCTTTTCGAAAAAGGGCCGGAGGAGAGGTTCCAGCTGGTTTCGGAAGTAAGGAGATTTTCCGTAGAGAGCCTGGATTTCTCCCCAATGCTTTTTAGGCCAGGCGCGGGATTGATCGATCTCCATCTCGCTGAATTTGCGATCGCGATGCCCTTGGCCGTGCACGGGAACCGTAAGCCAGTTTTTTTCAAAAACATTCGCGGGAGGCGAGGCAAAGGGCAGTCTGGTGCGGTGCTGCCTTCCTTGCCGGATCCATTGCACGTTGTCGAGATAAACAAAAGCGTCGGCTCGGGCGATCTGCTCGAAATAACCGAGCCAAGGCAGATAATTAGGTTGCTGGCATACCACTCTCATCGTCAGACCCTCCATAGTCTCCAGGAAACGCTAGCACAGCCTTTTCGCGCACCGTCATGAAAAAATTCTGTTAGTTATAAGCCCATGAAATTTCTCACTCTCCTTTTTCTGTTTTTGCCTTTTTCCACCTTCGCAGCTCAAAGCACGGGAGTGGGGCTCACCTTGGGGAGCCCAAATGGGATCACGGGGCGAACCTGGGTTTCCGAGGAAAATTCTCTTGGATACGGAGCAGGCTGGGGAGTTCTCGGGGACAACAAATTTCAGGTCTATACCGATTACCTATGGAATCGGCCGCATACCTTCGAAATCAATGGAGAAGGCTTTGATTTCTTTTTCGGAGGTGGTCTCGGTTTGCGTTCCAAATCGGGACGCAATGATGGTGAGCTGGTTTTCGGCCCTCGCCTCCCTGTAGGAATTTCCTACTGGTTCGCGGACCCTTCTCTCGAAATTTATATGATGGGTGCTGTCAATGTGGGCGTGATTCCGAGCTCTGATGTGTATCTGGATCTTCACTTGGGCGCGCGCTTCTATTTGTTTTAGTGACGGAACGCTCGATTCCGGCGGCTATTGCTGAACTGTTCTTCTCGAGAAATCACTTCTTACTCGGGGATTTTTTCGTTTCCTTCGGAGCCGCCTCGCATTATATTTTTTTTGAGACCTGGGAGGGTTGAGATGCGACATTTTTGGTGGAGGGGCTTTGCGCTTTTGCTTGGCTTCGCCCTTTATTCCTGTGCAGGACAGAAGCCGATCCTAGGCTCTGACTGCAATCGCGAAATGGGCCAGGCTCGTGGCGTTCGCGACGCTAAGCAGGGCCGTGATCCCGATCTATCTTTTCTGCAGTCCTGCCAGGATGAGGCGCGTTCCGTGGCTTTCACGGCCTATAGAGAAAGCTTTGAATCTACGAAGGCAAAAATGGAGAAGGAGGCGAAAGCCGTGCTTCCCGCTCCTGGCCTGAAGCCTCCATCCGTTTTGCCGGGCCGTGATCCCGCGGGCGACGCTTGGGTTTGCGAAGTGGAAGCGAATTCGAAGGTGTTTACGGGAACCGGATTATCGCAGGAAGAGGCGCTGGGGCTGGCGCGGAGCACCTGCGTTTCTCACTTTCAGGCTTCGCATTGCACGGAAGCTTCCTGCAAAAAGAATCTTTAAGTTCAGCTGAATTTGAAGCGAATCTAAAAAAGATCGCGGCCCGGAAGTGTTTCCTGGGCCGCGTTTCCTTTTGATCTATATAAACAATTTATAGAGAGGCGGAGAGCACGGCCTTCGCGCGCTCGGCATGGTGAAGAGCGGGAAGGGCTTCGGGCTCCCTGGCGTTCCGGAGATTGCGGGTGCGTTCGTGAATGGTGCGCACGTAGCGATCGATCGCGCCGAGCTCATAGTTGCCCGCGTTGAGGCGCCTGCGGAGCGCGGTGGGGCCGAGGTTGTAGGCGGCCACATAGTGCAAGGAGTGGCCGAACTGGCGGCGGAGCCAGGAAAGATAGGCCACGCCGAGGCGGATATTGGTAGCGGGCTTGTGCAGATCGGCCTCGCTCTTGTAGGGGATATTGTTTTTCGCGGCGATCTCTTTTGCCGTAGCGGGGAGAAGCTGCATCAGGCCCACGGCTCCCGCTTTGGAGGTTACATTCACGCGGAAGCTGGATTCCGTTTCAATCACCGACAGCAGGAAGGTGGGGGCGAACTGGTGCTTTTCGCTGAGCTCGAGCAGGAGGCGGCCGAGCTTGGGGGCCTCTTTGCGGTAGGCAGGGGGGAGGCGCTTTTCAAAATGGCCCACCACTTCCTCGAGGCTGAGCTCTTCAAAGGTGCCGGTTCCGTCGAGAGGCTGGATCTCGGAGCTGGTAACCGTTCCGGCTTCGGGAATGGAGGTGGTCATCAGGAGGAGGGCAGTGAGAACAGCGATGCTGGCGCCGGGGAGCGAGATCTTGAGGGGCTTGAGGGTGGCGCCACGGGCGGTGGCGCCGGTGGTACTGAAGTAATAGGGGAGGCGGGTGGATGCTTGCATATTGATTCCTTTCAGGTGGCGGCCTTCCTGGCCTCTGCTGGGGTAATCGCAGGAAGGGTGCCAAGTGCCGGCGGCTAAATGCCTGAGAAGGCGGCATTTTTTCCGTATCCGCGCGGAGGCAGGGGATCGTTAGATGGAAAGCTGTTCTACAGCTGTCGTTTTTTTGGGCAGTTCGCGGTTTTAGGGCGGAATTGTTACGGAACGATGGCTGTAGGGAGGCAGGGAAATAGCGGAGGCGGGAAGGTGCGTTTTATTCTTTTTCCACGCGGGCGAGCACCACGGTCACGTTGTCGTCGCCGCCATTCGCGTTCGCCATTTCGATCAGGGTGTTGGCGAGGGGGGTGAGATCGGTGGTGCCCCAGCCCTTTTCGTCTATGGCGCGGATGATTTCGGAATCCTCCACCATGCCGGAGAGGCCGTCGGAGCAGGCGAGGTAGAGCTCGCCGGGATTCACTTCTTTTTCATAGATATCCACGAGCACGGAGCTCTCGAAGCCCACGGAACGGGTGATCACGTTGCGGGAACGGTCGCGCTTCATCTGCTCGCGCGTGATGATGCCCGCTTTCAGTTTCTCGTTCACTAGGCTGTGGTCTTTGGTGATCTGCCAGAGCTGGCCTTTGCGGGCCATATATACCCGGCTATCGCCTACGTGGCCCACGAAGAGCTTATTGTTGGCGAAATACATCGTGACCACGGTGGTGCCCATGCCGGCGAGGCTTTTGTTTTTGTCGGCGGTGGAATGCACGGCGGTGTTGGCTCGGTGTACGGCTCCCATCACGAGATCGCCTGGCTCGGCGTTGAGGCTGGTGGCTTTGTCGCTCACGATGGATTGCACCACGGTTTCTACGGTGAGTTTGGAGGCGGTTTCGCCCCCCGCATGGCCGCCCATTCCGTCGGCCACCACAAATAGGTTGGAGCCCGGCTCCATCAGGAAGGAATCCTGATTCACCTTGCGCTTCCTTCCGATATTGGTAACGCCCGCTGAAACAATCTTCATGGATATCAATAGGCTAAGAAATACGAGCAGGGAAGTCTAGGAATTGCCGGGAATTCTCATCAGGTTACACGGAGGCGTTAGAGTGATGGTGGAATTTCGCCGATGAGGAGGGAATGAAGCTGCTTCTTCTCTTTTCGATTTTCGCTCTTTGCTCCTGTGCCTCTTCTTCTCGAGGGCCGGCGCAAAGCAAGAAGAGCGAATGCGAGCGCGCCTGGGGCGTGGCTGCTCCTGTGGCTTGTAGTCACCTTCCGCGAGAGGAATGAGCGCTGCTTTCCTCCTTTCCCTTCAATGGCTTACTCCTGCAATCGGCTATCATTCGACCGTAAAGATAAGCCTTTGCATTCTGCGCTGCGCAGCGGGATAATCAAAATAAGGGGGCAGGGAGCGCCACTCGGCGCTGCCAATCAACCAGCCCCGGCAACCCAGGGAAGAGGGGGCTATCGTGAGCGCATCCACCAATAATAAAGATTTAATGAGTTTTGTTGCGGGCCTTCATAGCCCGAAAAATTTCCAGGATCTCCACTGGGAAGGAACCTTTGCGGAGTACCTGGAAAAGGTAAAAGACAATCCGGGCATTTCCCGCAACGCCTTCCAGCGTATGTACGACATGATCGTGGGTTTTGGCACCTCGCAGTTCATGGAGTACAAGAAGGAAGTCACTCACTACAAATTCTTCGAAGATCCTTTCGACAACGGCAAAGACGCCGTATTCGGCCTCGACGTGCACCTCATGAAGCTCGTGAACTTCCTGCGCTCGGCGGCCTTGGGCTACGGCACGGAGAAGCGCGTTCTTCTCCTGCACGGCCCTGTGGGATCCGCAAAATCCACCATCGCCCGCCTGCTGAAAAAAGGCGTGGAGCGCTACTCCTTCACCAACGAAGGCGCGCTTTATACCTTCAAATTCATCGATGATCCCAAGCACGGGCTCGTGGGCCACACCGGCGAAATGCGTTCTCCGATGAACGAAGAGCCTCTTCTTCTCGTGCCTGATAGCGCCCGCAAGGATTTCGAAGGCGAGATCAATGGCTCTGGCAAAGGCGCCTACAAATTGAAGATCAAGGGCGAGCTCTCGCCTCCGATGCGCATGATCTTCCGCGAGCTCATGGCGCGCTACAAAGGCGATTGGACCAAGGTGATGGATCACGTGAAGGTGATTCGTTTCACTCTCTCGGAAAAAGATCGAGTGGGTATCGGCACCTTCCAGCCCAAAGACGAGAAGAACCAGGACTCGACGGAGCTCACCGGCGACATCAACTACCGCAAGATCGCTGAGTTCGGATCCGATTCCGATCCCCGCGCCTTCAACTTCGACGGCGAGTTCCAGGTGGCGAACCGGGGCGTGATCGAGTTCGTGGAAGTGCTGAAGTTGGACGTGGCTTTCCTCTACGATCTCCTCGGCGCTTCGCAAGAGCACGTGGTGAAGCCGAAGAAATTCGCGCAAACCTTCATCGATGAGGTGATCATCGGGCACACCAACGAGCCCGAGTTCCGCAAACTCCAGAACAACGAATTCATGGAAGCGCTCCGCGATCGAACCGTGAAGATCGATATTCCCTATATCACCAAGCTCCATGAAGAGATCCGCATCTATGAGAAGGATTTCGGCAAGGGCAAGGTGCAGGGCGTGTTCGTGGCTCCGCATACGGTGGAGATGGCGGCCATGTGGGCGATCCTCACCCGCCTCGAAGCTCCGAAGAAATCGGATCTCTCGCTCATGCAGAAGCTCAAGCTCTATAACGGCAAAACGCTCTCCGGCTATACCGAAGACAACGTGAAGGAGCTCCGCAAGGAAGCCGTGCGCGAAGGCCTTGATGGGGTTTCGCCCCGCTACATCCAGGACAAAATCTCCAACACCCTCGTGAAATACGGCCATATGGGCGCGGTGAATCCTTTCATGCTCTTCAACGAGCTCGAAAGCGGCCTCCGCCACCACACGCTGATCTCAAGCGAAGAGAAGCGCCGGGAGTATAAAGAGCTCCTCGCGGCGGTGAAGCAGGAATACGAAGACGTGATCAAGAACGAGGTGCAGCGCGCGATCTCGGCCGATGAGAGCGCCATCTCGAATCTCTGCGCCAACTATATCGACAACATCAAGGCCTATACGCAGAAGGAAAAAGTGCGTAACCGCTATACAGGCCAGCTCGAGCAGCCTGATGAACGCCTGATGCGCTCGATCGAGGAGAAGATCGAAGTGCCGGAATCGCGCAAAGACGATTTCCGTCGCGAGATCATGAACTATATCGGCGCGCTCGCCGTGGAAGGCAAGCAGTTCGACTACAAAACGAACGAACGCCTCCACCGCGCTCTCGAGCTGAAATTGTTCGAAGACCAAAAAGACTCCATCAAGCTTTCGAGCCTGGTGAGCAATGTGGTGGACAAGAATATGCAGGAGAAGATCGATGTGGTGAAGACGCGCCTGATCCGCGACTTCGGCTACGACGAGCTCTCCGCCACCGACATTCTCAATTACGTGGCCTCGATCTTTGCTCGAGGCGATGCAAAGGAGAGAACTTAAGCGCGATTCATCGGAGGGGGATGTCCATGAAAGGACTTCTAACCATAACGGCCATGCTGGGGGCAATCAGCGTAGCCGGCAGTTCGGAAACTCGGGGCGAAGCCACGCGCGGCCTGCCCCGGGGTGAAGAGCATCCCTTCGTGATCGAAGCAGTGTTTGATTCTCCCGTGGGCGAGGTGCAATTCACCCGCCTCGGGCTCGAAACTGCGAAGGCCCATTCCGGTTTCCTTCGTAACGCCAAAGGCCTCCTGATCGGTTTCTCCGGCGTGGCGGGCCCGGCCTTCTGCGAGCAGTGGCTTAGAAGCGATAAGCAGGAGCCCCTTCCCGGCGGCTGCGAATTCACCTTCTATGATGACACCGACGGCCGCGCCCTCTCGGTGCGCTCGAGCGAGATGACCGAAGCCAGCATTTTCCAGCTCACCAAAGGCAAGATGCGCGATCTAGGGAGGGGCTTATGAGTCTCTTTAACATTCAGCGCGACCACGCCCGCTTCAAGAACATCGTTAAGGGCAAGATCAAACAAGAGTTAAAGAAGTACATCAGCAATGGCGACATGATCGTGCGCAAGGGCAAGGACACCGTTTCCATCCCGATGCCGCAGATCGAGATTCCCCGCTTCAAGTTCGGCACCAACGAAGGCGGGGTAGGGCAGGGCGAAGGCAATCCCGGCGACGAAGTGGATCCCAACGGCCAGCCCCAGCAGGGCAAGGGCGGCGGCCAGGCCGGAGACGCCGAGGGCGAGCACAGCCTGGAAGTGGATTTAACCCTTCAGGAGCTCGCCGAAATCCTCGCCGATGAGCTCGAGCTTCCGCGCATCGAGCCCAAGGGCAAAGAGATTCTCGAGAAGGACAAAGATCGCTATACCGGCATCGCCCACCAGGGCCCGAATTCTCTACGCAACTTTAAAAGGTCCTTTCAGGAAGCGCTGAAACGCCAGATCGCGAGCGGCACTTACGATCCGGAAAATCCCATCATCGTGCCCGTGCGCCGGGATCTTCGTTTCCGCTCCTGGAAAACCACGCAGGAGTTCGACGCCAACGCCGTGATCATCTATATGATGGACGTTTCCGGCTCCATGGGTGATGAACAGAAAGAAATCGTGCGCACCGAGAGCTTCTGGATCGATACCTGGCTGCGCTCCCAGTATAAAGGCATCGAAACCCGCTACATCATCCACGATACGGTAGCCCGCGAGGTGGACGAGAAAACCTTCTACTCCACGCGCGAGAGCGGCGGCACGCTGATCTCCTCAGCCTACAAGCTGGCGATGAAGATGATCGAAACCGAGTATCCAGCCGAGCAGTGGAATATCTATCCCTTCCACTTCTCCGATGGCGACAACTGGAGCGGCGAGGATACGAAGCTCTGCTTTGATATCCTGCAGAATCAGCTCTTTCCGAAGATCAATATGTTCTGCTACGGGCAGGTGGAAAGCCGTTACGGATCGGGCCAGTTCCTCAAAGACCTGCAGGAACAGTTCAAGGAAGGCCACGATAAGCTCGCGCTCTCCAAGATCGAGAACAAAGAAGGCATCATGAAGTCCATCAAGGATTTCCTCGGGAAGGGGAAGTAGCATGGCTATATTTGCCCAATCTCTTCGTTGCTCTCGGTCCGCCCCGTTGCTCCGCCCACGTCCTGTGGGCTCGGCCTTTGGCAGCCGATTTAGCCATCATGGCCAAATCGTCCGCCGTACTAATCGTACGGCACTCCGAAGGATCAGTGCGGGCTTGGCGCATGGCCAAGCTGGCCTGAACGGCTGCGTTCCTTCGGGCGCCTCGATCTTGAGCAAATCTGGCCACGCTGGAGGATCCTTATGAGCAGCATGCGTCCGGAAAGCCTGCCCCCTGAGCTCAGGGCCCTGCAGGAGCGGGTGAAGTCGGTGGCGGAAGGCTACGGCCTCAACTGCTTCGAAGTGATCTTCGAAATGCTCGACTACGATCAGGTGAACCAGGTGGCGGCCGGCGGCGGATTCCCCAAGCGCTACCCGCATTGGCGCTTCGGCATGAGCTACGATCAGCTCAGCAAGGGCTATGAGTGGGGGATGCAGAAGATCTACGAGATGGTGATCAATACCGATCCCTGCTACGCCTACCTCCTCAACTCGAACCCCTATATCGATCAGAAGCTCGTGATGGCTCACGTGTATGGCCACTGCGATTTCTTCAAGAACAACTACTGGTTCAGCAAAACCAACCGCAAGATGATCGATCAGATGGCTAACCACGCCTCCCGCGTGCGCCGCTATATGGATCTCCACGGCGAGGATGTGGTGGAAACCTTCATCGATCGCTGCCTTTCGGTGGAGGATCTGATCGATCCTTACCTTCCTTTCCAGGAGCCCAAAGTGGAGCAGGTGGAGGAGAAGAAGGGCAAAGCCGAGCTCAATATCTCAAAATTCACCGCGCCTCGCTCCTATCTCGACACCTTCATGAACCCGAAGGCGGAGATGGAGCGCCAGCGCAAAGAGGCCGAAGCCAAGGCTAAGGAAAGCCGCGGGCAGTTTCCGGCCGAGCCCGAGCGCGATATTCTGAAATTTTTGATCGAAAACGCCCCTCTCGAAGATTGGCAAGCTGATGTGCTGAGCATGATCCGCGAAGAGAGCTACTATTTCGTGCCCCAGCGCATGACCAAGATCATGAACGAGGGCTGGGCCTCCTACTGGCACTCGAAAATCCTCACCGAAAAGCTCCTCGAGCCCTCCGAATTCATCGATTTCGCCGATCGCCATGCCGGGGTTATGGCCACGCAGCCAGGCGGCATGAATCCCTATAAGCTCGGCATCGAGCTTTTCCGCCATATCGAAGAGCGCTGGAACAAAGGCAAGTTCGGCATGGACTACGACACCTGCGACGATATGGTGCGCAAAAAGCAGTGGGATAAAAAGCTCGGCCTCGGCCGCCAGAAGATCTTCGACGTGCGCCGCTCGCACAACGACATCACCTTCATCGACGAGTTCTTCACCGAGGAGTTCTGCGAGGAGCAGAAGCTTTATACCTACGCGATGAACCCGCGCACCAAACGATACGAGATCAAGAACCGCGACTGGCGCGAGGTGAAGGAGAAGATGCTCTCCATGCTCACCAATGGCGGGCAGCCCCTGATCCGCGTGCAGGACGCCAACTACAAGAACCGAGCCGAGATCCTGCTCAAGCACGAGCACCACGCGCAGGACCTCGACCTCAACTACGCCCGCGCCACCTTGCAGAATGTTTCGGAGCTATGGGGCCGTCCCGCCCACCTCGAAACCGAGATCGAGGGCGCCAAGCGCGTGTTCTGCTACGCGAACGGCGATTTCTCGGAAGAGAAGTAAATAATCTGGACCTTCGGTTAGGTGGATTGATTCCACGACGGCGGCGGGTGCCCGGATTCGCGGATTACCCCTCTCCATTTCCCCTCTCCATTTCCCCTCTCCATTTCCCTCCATTACCACTGCCCCGTATATAGTGCCGGGCCCAGGGTCCTAGGGGTCTCTGTTCGGTTCTCCGGTTACCACTGCCCCGTATATAGTGCCGGCCTTCTAAAGGAAGCGGGGGCCTAGCCCGCTATTTGCAGTCCGCGCGGCATGAAGCCAAAGATCAATCCCCTCGTTCATGGTGGAAAAACCCGCGATGGGCTCCGTAAGGTGGCTCGGCCTTTCGAGCCAGAGCTTCCGCTATTCGTTACTATTCGTGCCTCCAGGGCCAAAGGTGCCTGGAGCTTTCTTCATCCTCGCAATAGAGGCCGGGTCTATTGGATCGTTTTAGACACTGCGGCGAGGTATTCGATTCTTCTGCATGATTGGGAGAACGTGGGCAACCACCTCCATTTCCTGCTTCAGGCGTCTTCGAGGCGGCAGATGCAGTGTTTTCTGCGGGTGATGCCTCAAAGGATCGTATTTGCGGTCACCGGCGCAAGCCGTAACAGGAGGGTGGGGCGCTTTTGGGACGGAGTCGCACACTCCAGGGTAGTTCGATGGGGAGAGGAGTTTGAGATCGTGATGGAGTATTTGTGGAAGAATCGATTGGAGGCTCTCGGGATCGATAAGGTTGAGATCGAAAAAATCAGGCGCAATGCGCGAAAGTTTCGTCTTCATCGATTCACGCCTAGGAACTATATGCCGGGCAGTGGTAACCCCCGCCCGAGCCCCCGCCCAACCCCACGGCTCCGGCGAGATTCACGCAAACAAGCCCAAAAGAGCTAAAAAAAGAAAATCAGCGAGGTGATCAGGGAGTACATCGGGCCCGTCGTGTCTTCGAGGCCGCTTTCGATATATTCTTGCTCGAAGCGATCCTGGAAGAGGATCGTATGGTAACGCGCTTCGATGCCTATGCTGGTTTTGCGGGGCTTGAGCGCGAATTCCATCCCCAGGCCGCCCGAGAAGGCGAAGGCGTTGTCCTTCTCCACGGCATTGTGGTTCTGGAACACCTGGGTGCGGAAGGTCTGACTGATGCCTCCCACCATATAAGGGTTGGCGGAGGTGATCGTGGCACCCACGTTTTTGGTGTCGAAATAGTATTTCAGATCGGCATTGAGGCGCAGGAGGTTCACCTCCACGGGGCCATTGGGTTCGGCGTTGAAGGCGTGCCCGGCGGAGCTTAAGCCCACCTGGCCGGCGAGGCGGAAATCAAAAAAGTAAATAAGGCGGAAATCCATCACGGGGATGGCGGTATTGTAGAGCTTGCCGATATTGCCGCCGAACTTATGGAGGCCGGTGCCGAGTGATACGGCGAAGAAGCGGCCGAAATACATGAAGCGCTCGTCCTCGTCGATATCGTATTCGTCTTCAAAGGGAACGAAATCGGAGAAAGGATTCGCCAGCTCCTGAGTGCCGGCCTGGGGTTCGTCCGCAGCCCGTGCAGAGTGGGGTTGGAGGGCTAGTAGGGCAATGCCAAGCAAGAGCAGCTTGAAAGCGATGGGGCAGCCGCGCTGGGGGCGCATCTTCATCCTTGAACCTCGAAGGGCAAATCAGTTTGCATCCAAGGTAACCGTGGCTCCCGCATCCTGCCCTGCCCCGTTACCGTATATTTAGATTCTAGGCCGTGAAGCGAAGTGATTAAAGGTAAAAATGCATGCCCGCGGCGAGGAAGGAGTCGCCGATGGTTCGCACGGCGAAGGATCCGGTGGTGGAGTCCCCGCGCACGCCTGCTTCAAAGCTCAGGCCCAGGCTAGGGATCTTGTCGAAAAAGAATTCACCGCCCAGGAAAGCGCTTCCCTGGAATTTGGAGCCTTGGTGGTTCACATAGGCCACGCCGAGGCCCATAAAAAAGATCAGATTGCTCTCGGTGAAGATGTTTTTGAACATCTTGAGCCCCACGCCGGTGCGGGAATCGCCGGAGCGGGTATCAAAGCCCACTCCGAGGCCCACGGCGGTGCCTTTGTCGAGATAGTATTTGGTGCTCAGCGCAGGCAGGGTTCGATCGCCGATGGTGGCAATCTGGTTGGTGAAGCCCAGGCCCAGGCGGCCACGAAGGTTTTTTTCGTCTCCCGGCAGAAGGGCAAAAGCCACATCACTGATCAGGAGCCAAGTAGCTGCAACAAACGCGGCGCGAAATAAATTGGAGTGCATCATAGGGGGGAGTATAGGCAAATCTTTTCCGTCCGGCAAAAATATTAGGTATAAACCCGGTATGGACAAAATGGACAAATACGTAGACGAGATCGCGAAACATTGGAAAATCCTGGCTGCCGCGCTTGGCACCGTGCTGGTGGTGCTGGCAGTGGTTGGCCTCTGGCGGGATATGCAGAACCGCAAGAACAGAGAAGCCACCAACTTCCTTTATGAGGCGCAAACGCTGGCGCGGAAATCTGTGGAAGCCAAGCAGCCGGAAGAGGCGGTGAAAGCTTTCGCTTCCCTGCTGGAGAAATACCCGGGCACTCGGGCCGCTTTTGAGGCCCGGCTGCAGGCGGGTGATATCTGGATGGACGCCGGCAATTTCGAAAAGGCCGCGGAGAGCTACCAAGCCGCCGTGAAAGACGCTTCCGATTCTTTCGGCAAAGTTCTTTCTTATTATACGCTCGGCGTGGCGCATGAAACGGCCGGGAAGCTGCAGGAAGCCGTAAACTCCTATGACGAAGCACTCAAGCTGCAGGGCTCAGATTTTCTCCGGCCGGAGATCCTGATGGCTCAGGCCCGCTGCTTCGAGGCGCTCAAGCAGCCCGCCAAGGCGATCGAGATCTATAAAACCGTGCAGGATAAATTTGCCTCCCGCTCTTATTATAGCGGGGCTGCTTCGGTTTACGAAAAACAGCTCAGCGCACTAGACCAAGCCCCTGACCAGACCAAGATGTGAGGCATCGGATGAATAAGCTCCTTCTCCTGGCATTGGCTTCCCTTGCTGTTGGCTGCTCCTCTCTGCCGCGACCCGCGCCAGACCGAAAGCCCGAACCTCTCTTGCAGAGAGGTTGGAGCTATGTGGAGCCCCGCCAGGAATTCCTTACCCAGGAAGCGGGCGCCGATACGGTTTCCTATTCCGCGCCTGTGCTGGCGGGGGAGAAACTGATCTTCGGATCGGAGCGCTTCGGCCTCGTGGCTTTGGCCCGCAAAAACGGCCAGGTGCTTTGGCGCAAAAGCCTGGACGGGCCCTTGATGGCGCAGCCTCTGGCTACGAGCGATCGCATTTATGCAGGCACCGAAGCAGGCACCTTGTTTGCTCTTGAGCCCGGGGGCCGCGAGCTCTGGCGCGCTTCGCTGGGGGCTCCTCTTCAAGGAACCTTTCTCCTCGCTTACCAGCGCTTGTACGTGGGCACCGCCGATGAAGGCCTGCACGCCATCGATCCTTCCACGGGAAAAGTGCTTTGGAGCTACCGCCGTTCCGCGATCGGCGGCACCAGCGTAAGAGGCGGTGGAAATCCGGCTGCCATTGGCGGAAAGATCTGGATGGGCTTCTCCGATGGCAGTTTGCTCGCTCTTCATCCCGAAACGGGCGCCGTGGATGCCGAACGAAGCTTCCGCGACAATCTCAAATTTGCCGATATCGACGCCAAAGTGGTGGGCTGGAGAGACGGCATTCTCGTGGCCACCTATGATGGCCGCCTTCGGTACCTTCGCAAGGATTTCTCCACGATCTGGGAATTCCCTGCCGGCGGGGGGCGGGCGCCGCTCTTGAGCGATGGTGATGTGATCTATTTCCCCTCGAGCGATGGCGCGATTTATGCGATTTCCGGCAATAGCGGCAAAGAGATCTGGAGCCACCCCATTCGCCGGGGCGTGCCTACGGGGATGTCGCTGATCCAGGTGAAGGGCCGCAAGCTCCTTGCCGTTACCGCCTCGGAAGAGAAGGTGATCGTGATCGACGCTCAAACAGGCAAAAGGGTAGGGGAAAGCACTCTGGGCCGGGGCTCCGGCTCTTACGGAGCTCTGGCCAGCGATCCTGATACGGGCACCTTTTATGTGCTCTCGGTGGCCAGCCGGGTGCATGAGTTTCGACTAAAACTTTAAGAATGCGCAAAATCCCGCTCTTCGATCTGGGGAATGTGGTGGTGAAGGTGAACTTCCATCCCTTTCTTTCCTGGCTCGAAGGGAAGGCGAGCGCCGAGCGCAAAGATCGCGTTTCCGCTCTTACCCGCTCCTCTCTCTGGTACGATTTTGAGTTCGGGTCCATCAGCCGGCAGGAGTTCGCCCGCCGCCTCGCTGCATTATATGGGGCCAGCTTCGGCCAGGCCGAGCTGGAGGAGCGCTTCTGCTCGATCTTTCCCGGGCCCGTGGAAGGGATGCAGGAGCTTCTTCGGGAGTTCCAGTCCCAGGGCCCGGTTTATGCGCTTTCCAATACAAATGAAGTTCATTTAGAATGGCTGGGCCGGGAGCATCCGGAACTGATGGGGGCGTTTACCAGGGTTTTCGCCTCTCATGAGATCGGAGCCCGAAAGCCTTACCCAGGAATCTACCGGGGTGTGGCCCGGGAGCTTGGGGTGCATCCTTCGGGCCTTGTTTTCTTCGATGATCTCGAAGCCAACGTGCAAGGGGCCCGCCGTGCGGGGCTCGAGGCCCATATCTTTTCGGAGACGGGGGCCACCCGGGATTTGGTGCAAAAAGAGGCTGCTGTTGAAGAGAATAAAGAAATAGGACGATAACGGCTGACCAGGGGGGATGGTATATGTTTGCGGTACGTAAGTTGCTGATTCCTTTAATCTTTATTGCTTTGGTGGGCTCCACTGAAGCCTGGGCCGCGCAAACCATCAAGATTGAGAAGGTGGCGGTAGGCACTCAGGTGAAGGTGACGCGCTCCGGTTCGGTGGTTCGCCTGAAAGAAGGAGATTTCCTTCAAAGCGGCGACGAACTGTCCACCGATGCACAAACAGCAGTGGACGTTCGCCTCGCGGACGAATCGCTGATCCGGGTGGGCGTGAACTCTACTTATAAGGTGGAAGAAAGCCCGAAGTTCCTTACTCTGATCCACCGCCTGATCACCGGTGTGGTGCGCATTCAGGTGCCCAAGGCCGAGAAGAAAAATGCTGACATCAAATTCCGTCTTTATACTCCGGAAGGCACTATCGGTGTTCGGGGAACCGAATTCGTGGTGATCCGTACGGCGGATGGGACGGAGCTGAAGGGCCTCGATGGCGAGGTACTGTTCGGCCCGGCGGAAACAGAATTCCAGGAAGCGGATAAGTTCGTACAGGTGCGAAGGGGCTTCCAATCTGCCGTAAAGGCGGGAGGCCGGGCCGCCAAGCCGGAGAAGTACAATATGCAGGAATACCTCAGGGAAATTAACGGCCGAAATGGCGCGTTCGGTCCTCTCGCGGGCCGCCGGCAGGAATCAAAGTCCTATGCCAGAAGAGCGGCGGAAACTCCCGCTCCTGTTGTGGCCCAGGTTCCTGATGCACCCAAGGCTGCCGAGAAAAAGGTGGCTGCCAAAGGCAATGACAATGCCGGCTCCAAAACCAATTGGGAAAAAGTGCTCTTTGACGGTGTGCTGAATTCCGATCTGGCCAAGGTGAAGCTGGCCCTGAGGAACCGCGCCAATGTGAATGCGGTGGAGTTCGGTCACACTCCTCTGCAGATCGCTGTGATGGAAGCCTCTTCGAAGGACAAAGACATCATGATCGAGCTTCTCTCTGCCTGCGCCGATCCTAACGTGCGCAGCAAAGGGATCACGCTCCTGATGTTCATTGGCAAGAACAAGCTCGACATCGAATACGCTAAAGCGCTGATCGAGCCGGGCGGCGCGGATTACCGTGCGAAGGATAAAGACGGGAATACCGCCGCAGACTATGCCGCAGACGCCGGCTTTAAGGAGCTGGCCGATTATCTCGACAGCGAAGAGGCGGAGAAAGACTACGAAGACGCTATGGCGCGGAAGGCAGCTCAGAAGCGCTGCAAATAGCAGCAGAGGGAATTAATAATTCCGTAAGCCCGTCAGGTGAGGGAGATCTTCATCGGCGGGCTTTTTCTATGCTCGTCCCTGAGGCGCATCAGAAAATCCCTCCGGGAGATATAGTGCCCGCCGAGCAATTCGGTGACAGGGGTTAGCATTTGGATGTCCATCCACTGGAGCCCCAGCGATTGCAGCTTCAGCGCCATTTCCACCAGGGCGATCTTCGAGGTATTGGGCTCCCGGTGGAACATGCTTTCACCGGAGAATACGCCTTTCACGTACACTCCATAAAGCCCTCCTACGAGCTCATCCCTTTCAGAAGGGCCGGCTGCGGGATCCGTGCGCCAAACTTCGATGCTGTGGGCGTATCCCTGCTTGTGAAACTCTTCGTAGGCGGGAAGCAGGGAAGGCACGATCCAGGTGCCTTCCTGGCCGGGACGAGGCTGGGCCGCGCAGGCTTCCATCACCTTCGTAAAAGCCTGGTTGAAAGTGCAGCGGTAAATCCCTTTTTTCCGGAGGCGGGCGAGGCTTTTGGGGATGTGGAGGTCCTGAAAATCGATCACTCCTCTGGGTTCCGGGCAGAACCAGAAAAGCGGATAAATTTCCTCGAGAGGCCAGGGGAATATTCCGGATGAATAGGCTTGCACCAGAGTTTCCACGCAGAGAGATCCGCCTATGTAGATGAGGCCATCAGACTCCTCGGGGAGGAGCCATGGGTCAGGAAAATTCACCTGGCCCGTGCTCAGCTGCTTTCGAATATTCATGGAGTACTCGGCGCTCCTTCGCTATCATTTTTATACCAAACTCCTAGCACGAGGTACATTCACCATGAGAATCAGCCTCTTTCTCTTTGCTTTTCTCTTTTCTTCGGCTCATGCAGGGGCGGCGGAAAAGGATTCCAGGGCGCTCTTTGCCCTTTGGGGAAAGATCAAGAATCCGCAGAAGGGCGAATCGGAGCCCATCGGTGCTTATACGGCGGGTTGCCTGGCCGGTGCCAGGAAGCTCCCTGTGGATGGCGATGGCTATGCCGTAATGAGGCTTTCCCGTTCCCGTTATTATGGGCATCCCAGCTTGGTGGCTTATTTGAAAGAGCTGGGAAAGAGCGGAAAAAAGGCCGGCCTGCCGCTGCTGCTGATCGGAGATATGGGCCGCCCTCGCGGAGGCCCCATGCTCACCGGCCACGCGTCTCACCAGACCGGCCTCGATGTGGACATCTGGTTTGAAATGAGCCGCAAAAAACCCTCCCGCAAAGAGCGGGAGAACTGGGGAGCGGATCCCTATGTGGCGCTCGCTGAAAACAAGCTTAGCCAGGCGTGGGGGGATAAGCAAAGAAAGCTGGTGGAGCTCGCGGCCAGTCCCGAGGCGGTGGAGCGGGTGTTCGTGCATCCCGCGATCAAGCGTGATCTCTGTGAGAGATCTCCCGACGCAAAATGGCTCCCGAAGGTGCGAGCGTGGTGGGCCCACCATGATCACCTGCATGCCCGTCTTCGCTGCCCGGATGGCGCGGAAAAGTGCACCAAGCAGGATCCGGTGAAAACCGGCGACAATGGCTGCGGAGAGGAGCTGGCCTGGTGGTTTACCGATGAGGCCAAGGAAGAGGGGCAGAAGATGGCGGCGAAGTTCAAGGGGCGTGAATTCCCCGAGCTGCCCGACGCCTGCCAGCAGATGGTGGCCCATTCCAGGCCTGCAAAGAAGAAAAACCGTAAAAATGCTTCTCTCGCTCACCAAGGAAAGGAGCCTTAGAGATGACTCCATTGCAAAGCACCCTGATCGGTGGCTTCCTCAACTTCGCCGGCCCTATAACGCTCCTCGCGCTTTGCTTCTGGGTGTACTCTCTTTGGAAGGTGCTCACTCCCATGCATCGCCACTTTCTTCCGGAATGGCGCAGCTGGCTGGTATCTCTGGTGGGAGCGGCTGTCGTTTTCGGATCCACCCATATCGGCTTCAAGGTGTTGTCTGACGAAACGAATCTTCTCTCCGTGGCCAATATGCTCACGATCTTCGGCAAGGCCTCGAATACCGAAATGTGGCAGTACTACTACCACACCTTCAAGGCGAGCGATGTGAGCGTGCCCTCGCGCCCCATTCTCTTTCCTCTTTTTATTTCTCTCGTGCAGCATGTGGTGGGGCTGCGGTGGTGGGCGCCCTTCGTGGTGAACTTCATCTCTCTGGTGATTCTCTTCCAGCTCGTGCTTCAGTGGGCGATGCGGGAGCTTCCTGAGCGGTTCTTGCCGAAAAGCGTGACCTTGCTGGTTTTGCTCATGAGTCCGGTGCTCTCCATCGTTTCCACCTCGGCCGGTTTCGACCTGGTTTCGCTCACGATCGGTTTCGCCTCTTTCCTGCTGCTTTGGGAATATGCCAAAAGGCGGGATCCGGGAACGCTCGAGTGCCTTCTCTTCGGCCTCGTTTGCTACGCCTCCGTTCGCTACGAATCGATCATGGCTATTCCCTTCACGGCCGCCGGCCTGTTTCTGCTCGAGGGAAAAGGCCTGCTCAAAAAGGTGAGCTTGCAAACGATAGTCATGGCGGGATTGATGGTGCTGCCGCTCTTCGTGCAGCGCTATCTCACCTGGGGCAGTTTTGAAAACCCTCCCGACAGAGATCCTTTCTCCCTCCGTAACTTCATGGATTGGAGCCCGATCTTCCTGAACAGCTTTTTTATCGATGGCCGCGGTCCCTATCCCATCCTGCTTCACTGGCTCGGGCTTGGCGGCCTTGCGCTAGCGGTGAAGCGAATGAGAGGAGTGGGAATGATCCCGCTCGTGTTCAGCGCCTTCGTTCTGACGTTGCTGATTTCCCACCACTTCGGGCGGGCGGATCATCCCACTCAGGCCCGTTTGTTTATGCCGATCTCCTTCTCCCTCTCTCTCCTCGCTATTTATCTGCTGAAGGATCTGGAGCGGTGGGTGGACCCTCGCTATCTCCTGATGGTGTTCGCCGTTCTGGTGTATCACCACCGGGAGTATGCCGTGCACGACCCGCTCACTTCCCAGCTCACCATGACCCGCGAAGTGCGGCATATCTTCGATTTTCTGGAGCAGGAAAAAAGGCCGGGCGACCTTTATGTGTATGATCGCCCTGGGCAGCTTTCCGCGCTCGGTCTTTCGGCGATTTCCTGGAATCGTTTCAGAAACGAAACCAAAACCCAGCTCGACAATGTGCGCACTCATCTCTACAACCGCCTCATCCTGATCGACCGGCCTGAGTATAAGCCGAAAAATCCGGAAGAATGGGCCGTGGACAAGCCTGGCTATATTCTAAGGCCCCTCCGAGAGCACCAGCTTACGCCCGAGGAATACCTGCGGATCGCCGTGGCTGAGCCCAAAAAAGAGGCGATAGGCGCCTCCAAGGAAACGCCTAAAGAAACGAAAACCAGCCCTGATGGCCACGTGGTGGCCACCAGAGTGAGGGGAAGCTCCTCTTCCTCCTCCTCTTCGTCCTCTTCGGCCACCGCACCAAGAAAGAACCCGTTGCCGAGAGAATAAGAAGGGGCAATCCCTTTTTATTCTCTGCCGGGCTTGCGGAAGTTTTTCTGGAATTTGGAAATTGTCTTCCACTTCTTTTTTTCTTCCGCGGCGGCCGCCTTATCCGTTTTTCTCGCCTGGTGGGCGAGCTCCCGCTGCAGCTTCAGATAGCTTTCATGATCGGCTGAGGAGAGCTCGCCCGAGGAAAGCGCCTCCTTCACGGAGCAGCCCGGTTCTGATTCGTGCCGGCAGTTGTGGAACTTGCATCCCGCAGCCAGTCTTTCAATCTGCCCGAAGGCGAGATCCAGGCCCTCGCTATGATCGGCTTCAAGCTGGATTTCGCGCATTCCGGGGGTGTCGATCACCAGTGCGCCGGAGGGAAGGGGAAGCAGCCGTCGCGAGGTGGTGGTGTGCCGGCCTCTGTCGTCGTCTTCCCGCACCGATTGCGTTTCCTGCTCTTCTCTTCCGAGCAGGCGATTCACCAGAGTGCTCTTTCCCACCCCCGAGCTTCCCACGAAGATGGAGGTTTCTCCGGGGAGAAGCAGGGCCCGCACCTGTTCGAGGCCCTCTCCCGTGAGAGAGCAGAGGGCAAAGCAGGGCACTCCGTATTTGGAGCTGAGAAGCGCCGCTGTCTCCTCGCTTTCGGGTTTCAGATCCTTCTTGGTGAGCACCACGGCGGCCTTGGAGCCGCTCTCTTCGGCCACCGTGAGGTAGCGCTGCAGGCGCTTCTCGTTGAATTCCTGGTTCAGCGAGGTAACGATCACCGTGAGGTTGACGTTGGCCCCGATCGGCTGCACCGCCTCGGTTTCTCCTGCCGCTTTTCGTTTCAGAAGAGACGCGCGTGGAAGCACCCTCTGGATCACGGCCTTTTTTTCCCCGGGCAGAGGGCGAGCGGCCACCCAATCGCCTACCACGGGGCGGTCGAGGCGTTTCACGCCGGGATGAAGCAGCTTGCCCGCAAGAATGGCAGCCCATTCCCCTTCCTGGCAAATCACCCGGAATTGGGTTTTCTGTTCTTCCACCACGCGCGCGTAGATTTCTCCTTCCGCGAGAGGGTGGGCGAAGCCAGGGTGAAAGCCCCAGGCTTCAAGCATTGATTCGTTCGTAAAACTCATGACAAAATTCTCCCAGCCGGCTGAGTCAGCCGGCGCCAATGTATGAAATGCGGTTTGATTGGCGTCAGGCCGGGAAAAGCCCGGAGGACGCGAGTGCGAAAGCGCAGCTAAGTTGAGTGGCAATCATTTCGGTCCTCCTTTCGTGAGGGTTTCGGGGAAAATACTAAAGTTTCGTGCTCGAATCCACCGGATTTTTTCCGGCTCGTCTCTTGAGGGCGGGGCCCGGCAGGATCCTCCGGGATTCCTCTCTCTTATTCAGCTCCTCCACGATCTCGGGAATGGTCACCCAGCGCAGGGAGCTCGGGCCTCCCTCCACGGAGGCGGAGTAGTCGAGCAGCATTCTTACGGCTTCCACGCTTTGGGCGTGAAGGTCGTGGAAAAGAATGATGCCTTTCTTTTCCGAACTCATCAGTTGCTTCACGCGGGTGAGGATCTTGGCCGGATCCTTTTCCTGCCAATCAAGAGAATCCACGTTCCAGAGCACGTGGATCATTCCGTTGTCCGCGATCATTCTTCGCACGGTTTGGTTCGAAAGACCGGCGCCATAGGGGAGGCGGAAGAATTGTGGGTGTTCGCCGTAGATTTCTTTCTGCCGCCGGGAGCTTTCGGTGATTTCTTTTCTCAGCTGGGCTGCGCTGGCTTTGGCCAGGTTCGGGTGGGTCCAGCTGTGGTTGTTGAGAGGAAGGCCGGCGGCGAGAGCCTTGGGGGCTACAAGGGGGAAGCGTTCGAGGTGCTCCACCACCCAGAAGAACGTGGCCTTTTTTCCGTGGGCCTTGAGGCTCGCGAAGATCTCTTCGGAGCGGGTGGGGTGGGGGCCATCGTCGAGGGTGAGGGCGAAGGTGCTTTCCGGAAAGCGGGATCCGTTGATCGTGCCTTCGGGCCCAGTGCCCGGGCGGATTCTTGAAGCGCGGCTTAGATCTTCCCCGAACTCAAAGGCTGTCGACGCCAGCTCTTCCACCTGGCGAAGCAGGTTCTTGTCGCGAAGGGCCCGGCGGATGCGGGTGTCGATGAGATCGCCGGCGCTTTCTTTCGCGCTCAGGAATTGCTCGGTGTTCGCGTAGAAAACCGGCATCGCGCGGCCGGCCGGAGCGGGAAGCTTCATCACGAGATCATTGAGGGCCAGGCGTTCGGCCGGGTCCAGCTGGTTCAGCCGATCGTGGAACGCGAGCAGCTCCGAACTGCTGCCACGGGAGAGCCTTCGGTATTCGGCCGAGATCTCCTTCGTTTGGTTCCGCATCAGGATACGAAGGGCCAGAAGATCGCGGTAAGCGCGGGAGCGCCCGAGGATGCCGGGGCGAGGAGCTTTCGCTTCTCTTGCCTCTTGGGCTAGCTGCTGGTCGAATTCCGAGAGCCGGTGCTCGGCCAGGTAATAGGCATTTACGTAGCTGTCGAGATCGGCGGCCAAGCTGCTCAGGGGGAGCAGTGCGAGGCCAATGAGAATACGAATCATGCGGGAGGACTCCTTTCTTCCCTTGTCGTTTTCCGGGCGCGCCTTCTGGCACGCGAGCATGAGATGTTTTTCTATTTTAAAACGCGCGCAGCTTCAGGCGCAAGCAAGCCGGGCCGTGTAGAGCGGCGGATTTTTTTGGATACTCAGCGGAGGGCGCGGATTGCCAGACTTTGATCGTCCAGAAGCCTGCGGATTTCGTCGAGGGTTTCGCCGAATTTCACTTCCTGCTCGGGCTGAATCACGTTGGATCGGAAGATATCGAACAGGGCAGGAAGGCCGAGCATATTAGCCCACGATATGGCTTGTCTCGCTCTATCAAAGAGCTCCGCTTCTTTGGATCCTGTAAGAAGTTGTGAGATGGCTTTTCCACTATGATCGGCGCGAGCGAGGGCCTGGCCGCTTTCGGCAAAGGTGCGCTTCACCTGGCGCACAAACCAATTCAATTCCGTTTCGGAAGGGCGCTGGCCCTTGTTTTCACTCAGCTCGAGAGCAAAAAGATAGATCGCGCCCACGCGCTTCACTACTGAGGCGGATTCCACCATGCCGATCAGGATATTCACCCATTCAGGGCTCGAGGCCGGATCGGGATAAGCGAGGCGAAAAAGCTCGCGGGCTCTGGTGAATTCCTCGAGATCCGGATCCGGCACGTGAAGGTAGATTCGTTTCAAAAGGCAGAGGCTGGCCGCCCCTTTGATCTCTTTCACTTTGCCATTGCTGCAATCGGGAAAGAGCAGGCGGGATTCACGCGAGGCAGAGGCCTGCTCATCGCTCACCTTGCTGGCGATCAGAAGGGGCTCAAAGCCGATCTTGCCCAGGTAGGCCTGGCCGAGAAGAAAGGCCACGTTGCGATCGGCCGGTTTTTTGCCGTGCTTGCTTTCGATCACGAAAACCGCTTTTCCGTATTGCCGCTCATTCAGGAGGCGGGTGATCTCTGCTTCGCTCTCTCCGTTATTGTAGTCTTCCACGCTTTTGGGCGAACAGCCGAATACAAGGAGCAGAATAAAAAGGGGTAGAATGTTTTTCATAAGGCGAGCCCCAGGGAAGCCTGCCAGAGGCGGGTGTTGTCTCGGGATACGGTGAGGTTGTTTTCGAGGCCGTAAGTGGAAGCATTCAGCAGCACGGGGCCGAGCTGAAGATCGAGGCCTCCGCCCACCACACCGCCGAACAGGCCGGCGTAGAACGCCAGATTTGGTAGAGCTCTGTCGGACAGCAGCCGAAGGATCCCACCCAGCCCGCTGGTGCTGCCGAGACCGGGATAGAATTGCAGCTTCTGCTGGTAGTCCCAGCTAATGGGGAGGGAGGTAAAGGGAACGGGGTTTTGGCCCAGCACCGAGATGATGCCAAAGCGAGTGCGCGAGCTGAGAGGGGTGTCCACCTGCTTGAGCCACTCATTCTGTATCTTCCAGCGCCAGGTGAAGAAGGCGCGCTCTTCGTCGGGCCGGGTGCGGGCGGGCTCCGTGCTGCTCTTGAAGTAGATCGGGCGGATCATCCAGTTTGAGGTGATCCAAAAATCGCCCCCAAATTCGGTCTGGTCGAGAAAGAGGGCTTCCGCTCCCAGCGCGAGCAAGGTTCCGGAACGTACGGGAATGCTCTCGAGGAATTCGGGCCCTTTGGCGTAGAGGCGCTTTTCTTTTCCCATGCCGCCCAGGGCACGCAGGCTCCAGTAGCTCTGGCCGCGGGCCATGGCATCGCCCCGGGAACGCAGTCCATAGGACGCTATGCCGATGGTGTTCGCGTAGGCCTGGATTTCGGGAAAGATCGGATTGGAAACCTCTCCGCCCGCTAGGGCTTCGGCACGGGTGCCGATCCAGGCGTGAGAGAAGGAATCGGAATCGAACCAGCCGTGGGGGTAGGCGTAGGCGGCGTCGAGGTGGGAGAAGGCGATATCGGGCTTGCCGAATTTATCGTTCAGGCTCTTCTGGATTTCGGCGAGATCGCCGGCTTTGTCCTGCACATCGTGCACGGTTTCCCAGAAGTCGCGGCTTTGGGAATAGCCGAGGCCGAGGTCGAAATCGGCCGCTTGGGCTCGCGGGGAGCAAGCCAGTAGCAGCAGAATAGAAATCTGGGGGAAGGTCCTCATCAACATAACGCGTAGGGCTAACTAACAAAAAAGGGGGGGGATTTCTAAGGTAAAATGATGCGTCGTGTAGTTTTTTCAAGCTGGCATACTTGCGTGTTGATGAATGGCCGAATTCTCGTTCCGAAAAGAGAGGTTGAAGCGGCTGCCGAGAAATCTTCCCGCCAGAGGGAGAAAAGG
>CAZTCD010000011.1:0-54885 GCA_964612065.1 uncultured Bdellovibrionales bacterium
GAGCTCCGTTGGCCTGCTCCTGTGGCCGGGTATGAATTCGTTTGCGGGAGTGGGGCTTCTCCCGAAGGGGAGTGGCCCGCCAGCTGGGAGTTTGATCGCATAGCAGCTCTGCTGCCCTGGAGCCGCGATTGGGCCGAGAGCACGCCGGCCCTCGAGGCCGGAATGCTGCCCTTTATCGACCGCCACAAGGGCTGCTATCCCGGGCAGGAAGTGGTGGAGCTTTCCTTGAACGTGGGGCATCCGGCCCGTGTTTTAATTTCCGTGGAATGCGCTGAACCCTTCAAGGAAACCATGAGCTGGAACGGAGCGGAGGCTCGGGTTACTTCCTCTGCTTCGCAAGGGGGCCGGCACGTGGCGCTGTTGCGGGTTCCCTGGGCCGGAAAAGATTTTCTTCCCCCTGGCTGCAATCTTTTAAAATCACACTGGTAGCGGGGCATTCAAAGCGCTGCTTTAACAGTTTTGCGCCCATGCCACCCTCTGCCTTGAGCATTTCGCGAATCGGTCTTACTCTTTTTTCATAAGGAATTTCAGAAGGAGCTCTCGATGCCGCAAGTGAATGTGAAGCGTGAAATTACCGGGGAAAAGAAGAAGGTTTACGGGGCTGTGAAGAAATACCTGGAGGGCCGCGATACCCTTTCCAAGCTCGGCGCCACGATGGACTGGGACGACAAAGCCTGCAAGGCTGCGATCGAAGCCAGCAACTTTTCCGGCAAGATCGATGTGGCCGAGAAATCGGGCAAATGCCTAGTGGAGATCTCCATCAGTCTGCCGCTGCTCCTTACCCCCTTCAAGGGCAAGGTGGAGGAGGAGCTCAAGAAGCACCTCGGGCGGGTGGAAGTTTAGGCTTAGTCTTCAAAGAAGCAAAAAGCCGGCCTCCTTTTCGGGAGAGACCGGCTTTTTGCTTTTCGGCTTGAAATCCTCAGTTCATCTGCACTTCTTTGAGGTGCAGCAGATCCATCGCATTCAGTTCGAGGTTCTTCACCGAAGGTGAAACCAGTACGTTCAGGGAGTCGATGAAGAGCGGGATAATCACGGCGTCTTTTTCCGTGAGCATCTCCTGCGCCTTCTTGTAGAGGGCGAGGCGCTTGGGCATCGAGCTCTCGCTCGCGGCTTTCTCGATCAGGCCATCGTACTCCTTGCTCTTCCACTGGGTGTGGTTGTTGCCGGAGGTGGAGGTGAAGAGGTTGAGGAAGTTATCCGGGTCCGGATAGTCGGCTCCCCAGCCCAGGCGGAACATCGGAGGCACATCGCTTTTGAGGCGGTTGAGGTAAACCTTCCAGTCCTCGTTCTGGGCCTTGAGATCCACGCCGAGGTTCTTTTTCCACATGGCCTGGAGGCGCTCGGCGATCATTTTGTGATCGTCGCGGGTATCGAACATGAAGGTGATCTGCGGGAAGCCCTTGCCGCCCGGGTATCCGGCTTCGGCCAGGAGCTTCTGCGCTTTGCTCACGTCATAGTCGAGGCCCACCTTGGGTTCATATCCGGGCATTCCCTTGGGCACCCAGCTGGTGGTGGGGATCTGGCCGCCCTTGAGCAAGGTAGTGATCTGAGAGCGGTCGATCGCATGCGCGAAAGCCCGGCGCACGCGCACGTCGTCGAAGGGCTTTTTGTTGATGTTGAAGCCGTAGTAATAGCCGCGAAGGAAGGGGCCGTTGCGGTAGGCGGGGGAGGCTTTGAGGCGCTCGATTTCCACGGGGGGAAGGCGGCTAACGTAGTGAAGCTTGCCGCTCTCGAACATATTGATCGCGGTGGTGTCCTCATTAACGATATAAGCGTTGATCACGTCGAGCTTGGGGCGGCCGCCGTAGTAGGAGGGATTCGCTTCCATCGTGAGGCGGGAGTCGTGCTTCCATTCCTTCAGGGTGAAGGGGCCCACGGTCACGAGGTTGCCGGCCTCCGTCCACTTCTTGCCATGCTTCTCGATCAGATCTTTGCGGATCGGGTAGGTAACGGTGAAGGTGGGGATGGTGGGGAAGTAGGAAGCGCGCTTGTTGAGCTTCACTTCGAAGGTGGTGGGGTTCACCACTCGGAAGCCGAGCTTCGAGCTGTCCTTGAGCTTGCCTTCGTTGTATTCCTGCGCGCCCGCCACGTCGAAGAGGAAGTAGGCGTATTCGGAAGCGGTCTTGGGGTTGAGGGCTCTCTCCCAGGAATCCCAGAAGTGCTGGGCCGAGAGCTCCACTCCATCGCTCCATTTCACGCCCTTGCGGATCGTGTAGGTATAGGTTTTGCCGTCTTTGGAAACGGTCCACTTCTCGGCGAGGGCGGCCTTGGGCTGGAGTTTTTTGTCGTAGCCAGCGAGGCCTTCCATCACGTTGTGCAGAACGGAGATCGACACGTTATCCGTGGCGAGGTTCCAGTCGAGCGTGGGCGGCTCGCTCTGCACGCGCATATTGAATTCTTGTTTGGCGCTGGCGTTGCCTGCGAGCGCGAAGGATAGGATTCCGAGAACAGCTAAGAGTGATTTCACGATTTGCTCCTGATTCTGGCCGCGCGGATTTTCCGCTTCCGTTCACCCACTTCTTCCGCGTGCCTCCGAAATTGATATTGCAAAAAGGCTTGCAATGCGAAAAAAATTTATTAGGCTTCACTGTAAGGGGTTGTAAGAGCTGCTATTTGAACTGTTGATTGAGCTGTGCATGTGAAAGCTGGAAACAGCTTGCGGCGAAAGGATTCGGCCGCTAAGGCTCTAGGGTGGGGGTTGAATGGGGAATAAGCTTTTTGCGGAAGTGACCGAGCTCACGGGTTTGCCTGAAGAACTCATCGGAGCCGATTTCAAAGCGCTCCTCGAGAGCAAGGGAGTGGCACCTGAATCTCTCACGATGCAGAGCTTGCGCGAAGTGCTCGTGGAATACCTCACTCAGATCAACGATGAGATCAACGGAGCCGATGGCTCTACTGCTTCTGCCCTTCGCGGGAAACTTTCCTGAATTGATTTTGCATTGAAGGCGGCGAATGGGCAGCCTTAAGGGCCTTGTAGCAGGTGTTTACGGCCGTTTCCGCCTCCTGTAGTTCTTTTTCCGCCTGATCCACCGTAACGCCCGTGGGGCAACCGCAGGGAGAGGGCCCTTTGCATAAAGAAAAGGCGTAGGTGGCGGCTCTGAATCGGTCGTTCTGGGCTCCGCAAAAGCCTCCCGTTCTGCCCACGCCGGTTTTGTAAATCCTCACAAAGTATTCCCAGATGTTCTGGTTCATGGCGCAGTTAACGCATTTTCTCAGCTTGGGGGAGCAGGCATTGAATCCCTGCCAGTCTTTGAAGTTGAAGCCCGGTGGCAAAAGAGAATTGCACTGCTGGAGCACATAAGAAACCACTTCAGGCAGCGGCTTGGGTTCTTTTTGCCGAATCAGGGACCGCCCGCAGAAAATATCCCAGCGAGTGGTGGGATCCGGGGTGCCCGCGAAGGAAGAAATGCTCAAAAACAGAATCAAGTATAAAGGCATGCCTCAGCTATATCGGCCGCGGCTTCGTGCGCATTTAGGCTGATTGCCTCCGGCCAGAACTCGCGGAACCAGGAGCGCAGCTCCCGGATCTCCTCAAAGGTGAACACGGTGGCGCGCCCTTTGGAGCTGCCTTTGGCGCCCGCGATATACCAGGCCAAATGCTTCTTGGCCTGCACGAGGGCGAAGCGCTCGTTCATATGCTCCTCGATCAGATCAAGATGGCGCTCGATCACGCGGAATTTATAAGCGTGCTTGGCCTCGGCAGAGAGGGGATCGAACTCAGGATCGAACACCCAGGGCTTGCCGAGCGCGCCCCGGCCGATCATCACCGTTTTGCAGCCCGTTTCCTGGATCATGCGGTTGGCGTCGTCCCAGCACTTCACATCGCCATTGCCGGTTACGGGGATCTTCACCGTTTCCGCCACCAGGCGGATGATCTCCCAGGGAGCCTTGCCGGTATATTGCTGGGATCTGGTGCGAGGGTGCACGGCGATCGAATCCACGCCTTCGAGCTCGGCGATGCGGGCGATTTCGGGGGCGTTCACGGTATGATCATCCCAGCCGCCGCGGATCTTGATGGTGAAGGGGATCTTGATGGCAGCGCGCATCTTGCGGAATACTTCGGCTGCGTATTTTTCGTCGCGCATCAGGGCCGAGCCGGCGCCTGTTTTGGTGATTTTGGGCACGGGGCAGCCCATATTGAGATCGATGATATCCGCTCCGGTTCCCTCTAAAATCCTGGCTGCTTCGGCCAGCACCTCCGCCTCGCCCCCAAAGAGCTGGAGGGCAATGGGCTTCTCGGCTGCCAGGTAGCCCGCCAGGTCGCGTGTTTTCTGGTTCCCGTGTACCAGCGCTTTGGCGGAAATTTCTTCCGAGGTGGTGAGGGAGCTCCCTAGCTCCTTACAAATGAGGCGAAAAGGTACATTGCTCACTCCCGCCATGGGCGCCAGGCGGCAAGGGCCGTAGAGGGGGATGTCTCCAATTTGCATCAAGGGGGAGAGGGTCTTGGGAGATGCCTCTTTGGTGACAGGTAGTAATTCTTGAGTAGGGGGGTTCACGGCTGCAAATTAAACCCGAATTTTGCTTGGTGTCAATTTTACCTGCATGACTATAATGAAATTTGGCTTTAGGTCGTGGTTGACCTTTCCGATACGAAAACAAGACCTTGAAGGGCAGAGGAGCTAGCGGTGATCAATAACAACGGCAGCGATAACAGAAACGACCGCCCCCAGATGTATATTCCCAACCCCATCGTGATCGAGCAAACCCCGCGCGGAGAGCGGCAGTACGACATCTACTCCCGCCTGATGCTCGATCGCATCATCTTCCTCGGCACCGAGGTGAACGATACGGTGGCCAATCTGCTGATCGCACAGATGCTCTTTCTCGAGAGCAATGATCCCGAAAAAGACATCCATTTCTATATCAACAGCCCGGGCGGCTCCGTGAGCGCCGGCCTCGCCATCTACGACGTGATGAAGTTCGTGAAGTGCGATGTGAACACCTACTGCCTCGGCCTCGCGGCCTCGATGGGAGCCTTCCTTCTTTCGGCCGGCACCAAAGGCAAGAGATACGCGCTTCCTAACGCCAGGATCATGATCCACCAGCCCTTGGGTGGCGCCAGAGGGCAGGCCACGGATATCGAAATCCAGGCCAAGGAAATTCTTTATCTCAAGAAGCGCTTGAACGAGATGCTCTCGGAGCATACCGGCCAGCCGCTATCGAAGATCGAGAAGGATGCCGAGCGCGATTACTATATGAGCTCCGAAGAGGCTTCCAAATATGGCCTCGTGGACAAAGTGCTCAAGCGGCACGAAACCCTCGATAAAGAGAGGCTCTAGGGCCTGAGGTTCGAGAGGGTTCGAAAAGGTTTTTAACGTTTTGGTGGTACAGAGGGAGGAAACGATATGAACAAGACTACGGGCGGCAGCAATACGGGCACCCTCTACTGTTCGTTTTGCGGCAAAAGCCAGCGGGAAGTGAAAAAGCTGATCGCCGGCCCGAGCGTTTACATCTGCGATGAATGTATCGATCTCTGTAACGACATCATCCACGAAGACTCCTCGAAAGAGGCGGGTGGTGCGGCAGCCAAAAAAGGCAGCCTCGATAACCTTCCCCGCCCGGAAGAGATCAAAAAGCATCTCGATGATTATGTGATCGGCCAGGAGCGCGCCAAAAAAGTGCTCTCGGTGGCTGTGTACAACCACTACAAGCGCATCATGAACTCGGGCAGCAAGGCCACGGGCGGTGTGGAACTCAGCAAATCCAACATCCTGCTGATCGGCCCCACGGGCTCGGGAAAAACCCTTCTCGCCCAAACCCTCGCCAAGATGCTCAACGTGCCTTTCGCGGTGGCTGATGCCACCACGCTCACGGAAGCCGGCTATGTGGGTGAGGATGTGGAAAACATCATCCTGAACCTCCTGCAGAACTGCGATTTCGACGTGCAGCGCGCCCAGAAGGGCATCGTGTATATCGACGAGGTGGACAAGATCTCGCGCAAATCCGAGAACCCCTCGATCACGCGCGACGTATCCGGCGAAGGCGTGCAGCAGGCGCTGCTCAAGATCATCGAGGGCACCGTGGCCAACGTGCCTCCCAAAGGCGGCCGCAAGCATCCTCAGCAGGAATTCATTCAGGTGGATACCGGCAACATCCTCTTCATCTGCGGTGGTGCCTTCGTGGGCTTGCAGCAGGCGATCACGAACCGCGTGGGCAAGAGCTCGCTCGGCTTAGGCGCTGATCCCAAGGCCAAGACCAAGATGACCCATAACGAGGCCATGAAGGGCATTGAGCCCGAAGATCTCGTGAAGTACGGCTTGATCCCGGAGTTCGTGGGCCGCTTGCCTGTGGTGGCAGCGCTCGAAGAGCTCGATGAAGTGGCGCTCGTGGAGATTCTCACCAAACCCAAGAACGCGCTCATCAAGCAGTACCAGGCGCTCTTCGCGATGGACAACGTGCAGCTCGAGTTCGACGATCCGGCCATCCGCGCGATTGCTTCCGAAGCGATCCGCCGCAAAACCGGTGCCCGCGGCCTGCGCGCCGTGCTCGAACAGCATATGCTCGATGTGATGTATGAGATCCCGGGGGCCAAGAACGTGAAGGCCTGCCGCGTTTCGAAGGAAACGATACAGCAGGGCATGCGTCCTGAGCTGGTGTACGCAGATCCCACCCCCGTGAAAACCGGGGAGAAGAAAGAGGGCGGCGAGGGCGGCAAGGACGAGGAAGAGATCGCCTAAGCGCAGCCAGGCTAGCGCCTGCAGAGAAAGAAGCCAGGGAGAGCCCCTGGCTTCTTTTTTTGTTTGGGGGGCGCTTAAGTGGCTGAAATTAATAGTTAATCTTTGGTTAACTTTTTATTGATGTACACCGATAAATCTATGATCAACAATAAAACTATGAGCAACGATAATCGGCTAGTTCACCAACAGAGGAAAGAAAGCGAGGAGAAGCAATTTCTTCAAATGCTCTTTCACGCTCTTCATATCCCGATATCCAATCTGCGGGTGGGATCTAGGGAGTCCGGTAAGCCTGGATATGATTTTCAGGCAGGCCAACAGGTTATCGAACTAAAGAGGCACATTCCCTTTCGACATCAGCGCCTGGTGGAGTCGCTCGCGTATCTCGAGTTTCTCGCGCAACACGAAAATCGCGACCCGAGCTCGGTATGGTGCGTGGTGCAGGTGGAGAGGCTTTCCGAGAGGGCCCGGCATGAGCTCGAGAGCTTCTGCATGAGGTATAAGATCCAAGTTCAACTCGTGATCGTGGACAATGAGGGGAACGTATACCGAATGGATGGATGGAGCTTGCGACGCGAAAACGTCCAAGCATTTCCTCGGATCGGCATGGCTATAGGTCCGATGGAGAAGTCGCTTCTCCGCTTCTCCGGGAATCAGCAGTGGCTGCTAAAGTTCTTGCTCCTAAACGGAATCGAGCCCAGCTACTGGCCGTACCCCCCGAACGAGCGCCTCTTCATAAGCACGGCATTGGGGCGGGCCTCAGGTGTATCGCAAAGTACGTGCTATGAATTGCTCAAGGCGCTCGAGGCTCGCGGTTTTTATCTGCCTCTTAGAAATGGTTACCGCATGCGCCGATTGCCCGAATTGCTGAAGCTTTGGACTGATTCCTTGCAAAAGCAAAGAAGCGCGGTGCTTTACCTGATGCCAACAAGGCCGGGGCAGCGAGCGCAAGATTGGTGGAACAAGAAGCGCTCGATGGGGGGCTTGCCCGGTAGCCACAACTTAAATGCCAGGTTTTCCATTGGTGGGGGAGCAGCCTGCGCATGGTTTCAGCAGAAAGTGGTAGTGGATTTTAGCATCGCATTCCACCTGGCAAGTCATCAGACGAGTACTCTGGACCAGTTCCTGAGTCTCATGGGGCTTGTCCACGCGCCCGGGAAATCGGATATACGGGTGATTCTGCACAGGTCGGAGAAGCCAGCGATCGAGATGATCGATTTCCGCGATCAGGCGAATCCATACGTCGATGTACTCCAGGCGATTCTCGATGTGCTAGCCGAGCCGCGGGGGCGCGAGCAATTCGATAAAATCGTGGAGCGTGTGCTTCTTCCATTCTGGAAGCGGAAGGGATGGGACGAGTGAACCCGTTAGTGCTTCGGGAACTGCGTGCGGTGGCTCAGGCATTCGAGGGGATCAGCGGAAATTTCGTGATCGTGGGCGGAGCCGCGACTGCGTTGTTCGACTTGTACGCGCGCGCCGATCCGTATTCACCCGTGAAGACGGCCTATACTCTCGACATCGATGTGGCGGTCGACGGCCGGGTAGTGGTGGCTGTTGAAGAGGTGAAGAAGAGATTTCAAGAGATAGGCTACGAACAGATATTATTACCGATTGCCGATACACCCAAGCCCCTCATAAAGTACGAAAAGCAGATAGAGGGAAAGGCTTTCGAAGTAGAATTTCTCGTGCCTCTGTTCGGCCGCGATCCAGATCGTCAAGGAAGGAGGCGAGTCGTGGAGGTTGTGGCGGACGGCATCCATGCCCAACAGCTCCGGTTTCTCGATATCCTTACCGACAGAGCGGAAGAGGTGACTTTGCCGGGTGAAGGAGAACTGAAGCTTCGCGTGCCGAATCCGGGCAACTACCTCGTGCATAAGTACCTGACGCTTCATCGTCGAGACCAAACCGTAAAACGGGAGAAAGACTCGTTCTATGTCTTCGACATTCTTAACCGCTTCGCTGAGCACCACGAATATCTCGCGCAGGAAGTGATCGCGGTCTGCAAGGGCTTCAAGCAGGCGAAGTCGTTTCCACGCGACTTCTGCGCATTTTACGCGGATTCCGAGTCGGAAGGGATCGTGCTTCTCATGGCGGAGTATAGGCGGTCGTACTCCGAAAAATTTCCACTCACGGCCGAACAGGCCTGCGCATTCATTCGGGAATTCAGTAGGCTTTTACCAGAATAGGGCCGCTGGACACTAACGGAGCCCTGCCTCCCATGTGAATGGGCAAAGCCGGCGGTCGTCCACTCCCTAATTCTTTGGGCCTAGATTCGCGCGCCTCAGGATTTCTGCTCAGGGGCCTTTGCTTGGCAAAAGCCCTGAATGCTTGACTTTCCCCGTGCTTCCGCCCTAAATTCGCTGGATAGTTCCGCATCCGAGGAGATTCCATGGCCCGCGTTACCGTTGAAGATTGCCTTCGTTATGTAACCAACCGCTACGAGTTGGTTCACCTTTGCACCAAGCGCACCCGCCAGCTTTTTCGTGGTGCAGAGCGGCTTGTGCAGTGCAAAAACAACGAGGTAGTAACCGCCCTCCGCGAAATCGCCGGTGGCAAGGTTCGCTTGCAGAAGTTGCAACGCCGTATCGATCTCGACGACGAAGTGCCCGTAGAGCCAAATCCCACTCTTACGCAGTAATTGCCCTGAAGATCTTTTCCTGGGCGCGAAACTTCCTTAAGCTTTAGGAAGTGCGCGCCTCTTCTTTTTTCCTTCTAAGCCTTCTTTTTTCCTGCCCGCTCTTCGCCGCGGAAAGCAAAAAGCCCGCGGCCGCCAATAGCGCCATTCCCTATCTTGGGCCCGGCTCCGACAAGCTCACCGCCGAGGAATACGAGCGCGTCTACAAGAACTACATCCAAACCTCCGTGCTCCTCGGCTATCCCTTCCTGAAAGAGGAAGCCGCCGCCTGCGATCAGGCCCTCTCCGCCCTGTTCCGGGGCGCAGGCTTTTTCGCCTATCCCGTTCCCGCCGAAGCCCAGCAGGTTCGCCGCAGCACCAAAACGATAAAAGGCAAGAAGGTGGAAACCTACGAAGGCTCCGGCATCCTCATTCAGGTAACGCGAAATGCCGGAAACGGCGGCCTCGATCGCTTGATCCTCCTGAACTCCTCCTCCACCAAAGCCATGCGCCGGCTCGTGGGCTATGCGAAATCCGAAAACCTTCGCCTCGAGAAAGACCCCGTAACCGGCCTCGAGCGCGTGAGGGGCATTCCCGTGGGCTATCCGCATCCCTTCCTCACCAGCGATGGGCAGGGGCTTTATGTGAAAGAGCTCCGCTTCAACGGAAAGACCGAAGGCTGCGAACCGTTAGGCTTCCAGGACAATACCTGGGTGGCCGGCTTCGATCTTTCCGACAGCCGCTGCCAGGAGCTTCAGGCAGGCGCAGAGCGCGTGTGGAAAGAGGAGATTTCTCCCTCAGCCTTCGCCGAGAGCGAGCTCAAGAGAATGAAGGCCGTGGCGCTCAAGAGCGCTCTGGCCAAGGGAACCAAAGAGCAAGAGGCCAAGGAGCTCGTGGAAAAGCATTTCCAGCCTCCCTTCACGAACGAGATCAATGTGGTGGGCTCAGCCATGCGAAACCTCGCCCAGTGCAACCTCCTCGCGCTCGGAAGGGCCGGAAAAGCGCCCGCGAAGGCCGCTGGGGAGGGGGAGCCCCCCGCCGGGGACAAAGGCACAGGCGCCGGGTCTGCTAAATAGCTGATATAAAAATAGATTTTTCTTGAACTTTAAGCTCCACTTTTGGGCAAAAATCGAATAAATCATTCCCACCCCTGCTACCCCTTGTTTTGGGAGTTTTTCGATGAAGAGCCTCGTTCTTCTTAGCTTGTTCTGCGCTGCTCCGGCCTTGGCCAATCCTCTTTCTTTCGAAGGAGAGTTCGTGGCGCCCAAGCATAAAGTTACCTTCCGCCATGGCTACGATATCGTGGGCTGCACGGAAGAGAACGGCGAATGGCACGAAGGCAAGGGTTGCGTGTTCAAGGGCGAGAACAATCTCTCCGTAGTAAAAAACGGAACCACCTGGTTCGCCCGCATCAGCACCATCTCCCCGAACGCCAGCCTCTGCGATTTTGAGGGCGAAGCGGTTCAGGTTTCCCCGAATGTTCTTCTCGCGAAAGCGGAAGGCGAGCAGTTCGTGCCCGGAGCGCGCTCTGGCACCGGCAGCTGGATCCCTGCTGTTTGCGAAGTGCAGATTTCCTATAGGCCCGACGGATCCGTGAGCGTGCGGGAAAAAGATTTCCGCAAATGCGCCTCGTTCTGCGGCGCCACCGCTTTCCTCTCGATTCCGACCGCTGCTCGCAAGACCAAGCTCTCTCTCAAATAAATTGAGCCTCCGGAGCGCGCGGAATTTTTCCACCTGCGTTTTCTTTGCGGGGAAAATAACCACGTAATTTCTGCCCTGGATTCCGGCTCCCTCCACGGGGAAAAGGGGAGGGAATGGCTTTCATTCACTCCTTGCCTCTGGCCCCTAACTTGAATTGTTGAGAGCCGGAACCCTTCATCAAGGAGTAGAAGATGAAATACCTATTTGCCTTTGCTGCGTTTCTGCACTCGATCCCGTCACTGGCGCTTGCCCCTGATCCTCGCGAAGGTTTGTTCGCTTATGCTCATACGATCAGCTTTTTAGGGGAATTCAGCGGGCGGGAATGCCGGGAGGCCGAGGGCGTGTGGGTGGAAGGTCATTGCAGGGTGCCCGTGAGCGATTACGTGATCCTGGAGCGCGCACACCCGGATCAATGGAATGTGCGGGTAGACACCGTTACCACCAATGGACGGAGTTGCGAGCTATCAGGCACGGCCGTGGCAGCATCAGAGAACGATCTGGTGGCCGTGAGTGGGGCCGGGGAGGGGTGTCGCCTGCGGCTTTCGTTTCAAGGCAAATCGATAGGCGTCAAGAAGATCGATCCCGCGGCCTGCGCGGATCTTTGTGGCTCAAACGAGGGGCTTGAGATCCTGGAGGCGAAGAAGCTTCGTTAAAGGCCGGTTCAGCGCAGGCGAAGAGCGCCCTGGCTCACGCGGCCGAGGTGCGAAGAGGAAAGAGTGCCGCGCGGGCGCTCTTGCAGGGAGAATTCGCAATCGAGGATGCCGGAAAAGCGGCCGCGATCGGATTCGATTTCCACAGGCACACTCCAGCTTTCGAGGAAGTTCCCGGTTTTTTCTTCCCGGTACACAGCTCCATCTCTCCAGTGCGGATAAGTGCGCATCCGCTTTTCTTCGTATCCATCTGCCTGAACGAGGCCGGTGGTGCGGATCTTGGAGCCGGGCAAAATCGTGAGTGCGGGAGCTGTTCCTCTCGCCTTGGTGTTTGGAAGATCAATCTGAAGATTGCACTGGTTGAGGGCTCTGCCTCGGGCATTCCAGCGGATCTGGTAGAAGAAGGATTGGTCGAGGTAGTGGCCCCGGGCGTGGTGCTCATACATCGAGTTCGTGAGCCGAAGGGCCTTCGCAACTTCGATGGGGCTTCCCACAGGAAGCCGGAGAAGGTTCGCGCCTTCGGCGCTGAAGGGGATGGCGAGAAGAGCCAGCAATAGCGGGAGGAGTTTCATGCGGGCAATTTATTAAATAAAAGCAAAAATATCAATTAATATCTTGTGAAGAAAATTTTAAATGCCTGTAATTACAGATGCTTATGGGTGAGGTTAGAGCTTTTGCAATAGATCGAGGAGATCGTCTCGGGTGAGGTCGGCGCTCTTTTCGGATTGGGAAAGCAGGCCCTCGGCGAGGCCCCGCTTGCTCTTCTGGAGCTGGAGGATTTTGTCTTCCACGGTATTCCGCGCCACGAGCCGGTGGATGAACACAGGGTTCTGCTGCCCGATGCGGTGGGCGCGGTCGGCGGCCTGGTCTTCGGCGGCAGGGTTCCACCAGGGATCGAGAATATAAATATGATCGGCTGCGGTGAGGGTGATGCCCACGCCGCCCGCTTTGAGTGAGAGGAGCATCACGGCGGGGCCGTCGTCTTTCTGGAAGGCGGAAACCACCTGATCGCGGTTCCGGGTGGTGCCGTCGAGGCGCGAGAAGGTCACGTTCTTTTCCTTGAGCCGCTTCTCCACGAGATCGAGGAGGGAGGTCCACTGCGAGAAGATCAGGGCGCGGTGGCCGAGGTCGAGGCTTTCCTCGAGGCTTTCCATCAGCAGGCTAAGCTTCGCAGATCCGAAATCAGCCGGAAGGCCGGATCCCGGCACGAGAAAGGGATGGCAGCAGGCCTGGCGCAGGCGAAGCAGCATCTCGAGAGCCGCAAACACAGAGCCCGAGGTTTCGAGCTTTTCGAGCACCTCTTGCTTGGAGGAGGCCACGATTGCTTTGTAGAGGCTGGTTTCCTCATCGGAGAGATCGCAATGGAGGGTAACTTCCGTGCGGGGCGGAAGCTCGGGCGCCACATCGGTTTTTTTGCGGCGGAGGAGGAAGGGGCGGATCCTCTGGCGGAGCTTATCGAGCTTGCGCGGATTGCCGCTCCTCATGGCCTCACCGAAGCGCTGAGTGAATTCGGAGCGCTTCCAGAGGAGGCCCGGGTTCAGGAACTGAAATTGCGACCAAAGATCATCGAGGCGGTTCTCCACCGGGGTGCCGGAGAGGGCCACGCGGAACTCGCCGCGCAGGCGGTGGGCGGCTTTGGCGATCTGGGAATCGGGATTTTTGATCACCTGAGTTTCGTCGAGGATCACGGTGTCCCAGTGCACGGCCGCGAGCTTATCCTGATCGATGCGAAGAATGCCGTAAGAAGTGAGGGTAACGCCCTCGCCGAGGGCGCGGCCGCCGCCATGGTAGAGAGAAACTTTGAGCGAGGGGCGGAATTCATTGATCTGATCGGCCCAGCTCTGGAGCACGGAAGTGGGGCAAACCACGAGGGTGCGGCCTTCGATGCAGGCGATGCTCTGCAGGGTTTTTCCGAGGCCCATATCGTCGGCCAGCATGGCGCCCATTCCGGCCTGGCGCAGGAAGAGCAGCCAATCCACGCCTTTTCGCTGATAGGGGCGGAGGTTGGCTTTAAGATCCTGGGGCAAGGGGGTGCGCGGGAGCGAATCCATGCCGAGGAGGCGCTTGCAGAGAGACTGAATGCGATCGGGCACAGCCACGCCTTCGTCTTCGCAAAGCTGGGCGAGATCAGGCACGAGGTAGCGGGGGAGGCTTTCGGTTTCCGAGGTGCGGGCCGAGAGAAGGGATTCCACCCGGTCGGCGTACTTCAGGAGCCAGTCGTGCGGAAGGGCCGCCCAGCCTCCGCCATTGAGCTGCACAAAGGATCGGTTTTCCTTCCAGGCGTCGAGCACCTTGGAGGGATCCACAGAGCCGGCGGAATCGGGAAGGTGGAAAGACAGCTGGAAGTTTTCTTCGTCCCAGCAGAAATCGGGCGAGAGATCTCCCTGCACGGTGAAGGCCGATAGGCCGTTGCCGCTCGTGTCCCAATCTCGCACCTTGCTCACAAACAGCAGGGCGCTTTCGTCTTCGAAAACGCTTTGGCGGCCGGCCTGTAGCTGCAGCTCGGCATGCAGGCGTTTGCGCCACTTTTCTTCGGCGTCGAGATCGCGCTCCGGGATCACCTCATCATGGAGGCTCACAAGCTTATCGCCCTGCACTTCGGCCACGGCGGGATTTCCGTAAACGAGCATAGGGTAGGCGGAGAGGCGGCTAGGGCTCTCCGCCTGGAGGTGCAGCACGATCCGTGGCTCGTGGCGGGCCACTTTGGGCAGCCGCTTTGTTTCCACGTGAATCACCAGCTTGCTCTCGAGAGAGGGCAGGATCTCGGAGGCGAACTGAGCGAATTCGGAAGGCTCGTAAGTGCGGAAGGAGGCGCGCTCTTTGCTGGTGAGGGCGGGCTCTCGCACGGCCTTCAGCGTGCGGCCGCAGAGGGCCGCGCCGTTTTTGAAAATCTGGGAAACAGAGGAATCGGCATGCCAGTCGAGGCGGATGCCTTTGGCACCCTCGTTGGTAACCTTGGCCTGCGGGCTCACGGTTTGGGCGGAAATATCTACCGGTTCGTCCCCATAATGCACTCTCGGGCATCCCTGAAGGGCCGCAAGCAGGCGGGTGAGGGTGTAGCGATCGAGCGGGTTCTGGTAGGAGCCGCCGAGCACGTGGTCCACGGCGAAGTCTTCTTTGCCGGCGATCGGGCTCGAGCCGCTGAGGCGCCCGCTTTGGAGGCCGCCCACGAGGGAAACCAGGCTGGTGTTGTGAAGGCGTTCAGGCTTTTTTCCGCCTACGAGGAAGCGGTCGAAATAGAGATAACCAGCCTGAGGGAAGAAGCGGTATTCGAGAGAAAGGGGCGCGCCTTTCTTAACCGTGGGGGCATCGGGTTTTTTGGTGAGGCCATCGCGGAAAGCGAGGAAGGCGGCGATCGCGTGAGTGCAGGGATCGTTGCGGTCGCCACAATCGCAATACCAATCGTGCTCCTGCGGCCAAAGGGTGATTTTGGGGGAAACGGGCGGCTTGTGGTAGCGGAGAAGGATCTCTTGGGCGTTCTGGCTCTCTAGATAAAAAACGCCGTCTTTGGCGAGCGAAACTCCGCGCGACCAGATACCAGGCAGGGCGGCCTTCTGGAGGGCGAGTTGCAACGGAGAGAGGTTTCCGGGTTTCGGCATGGAGCCCCGACAATAGCACAGCGCATCGATTTCGGGGTGGAAAAATGGTGTTCGGCTGCTTTTGGTGGTGGGCCTGCGTTATTCGGGCTTGGGGGTTTGGGCTAGTGAAAATCCGTTATGGGCGCGTGGCCGTATTCAAGCCTCGCTGGGCCAGCGGGCCAAGGTGAATTGAGATGGCTCCGGGGAGAATCCCAGGGAGCGGTAGAGGTGATCGGCGGGAGCCCCTGATTCGGCCACGATCACCAGCGTGCGGCCGGGATCTTCCGCGAAGGCGGTTCGGCAGATTTCGTGGATCATGATTCGGCAAAATCCCTGGCGCCTGTGAAGGGGGGATGTTCCCACATTCTGGAAGCGCCCGAGTGGCCGGGAGAAAAAGAGCCCGCAATCGGCAACGAGCTCCTCCCCGAGAAAAGCTCCCCACCAATGGCCGTGCCCTTTCTCGCTCATTTCCCTGTACTGCAGCATCTGAGCCCGCTTGAAGGGAATGTACTCTTCGAGGCGCAGGCTTTCCGGGCGGCATTGAATCTGATTTTGCGTGGCCGCTTCCCATTCTGCCTCGGTTTTCAAGGGGCGCACTGCGAGGCCTGCCTTTTTTGAGGCCGGCTCCACCAAAAAAGTTTTCTTCAGCGAAAGGGCGGATCCGGTTTCGGCCAGGAAGCCTGCGGCGAGAAACTCCTCATTTTCACCGGGGGAGGGCTCGTCCCAGCCGAAGGCCGTATGCCGGATCTTTGGGTTGTGGCCGAACTCTTTGCGGAAGAGTGCCAGCCAGGCTTCCAGATCGCCGCGCTTTGGCGCCGAAGGAAAGAAAAGATAGTTGCCCCAGTAATAGCCGGGATTGCCTGGCGTTTCGGCCGCCAGATAGCCATCGCGCTCCCGGATCTCGCCTTGAAAGCCGAGGAGGAAGAGATCGGTGCGGGCCGCGAGGGATCGAACTTCGTGCAGGTGGAAGGTCATGGGGCTTTCCCGGAGAAATCGGCCTGGTCCTCAGTGATCAAATCCCCATTGAGATGCACACGATAGTAGATGGGGCAGTGGGCGGCCACCATGGCCGAAACCCCGCACTCTTCGGTTTGGGAGGCACGCACGGCTTCGATGGCGATCGAGGCCTCCACCACGCCTTCAAAATAGTAATCGAGGGTAACGGAATCGAAAGTAGCAGGTTTTCCTTCCCGCTTGGGGGCATCGGCGGTGATGCGAAGGCTTTTTAGGTCCTGCTTGAATTTGCGCATGCGGGCGGCCACATCCACGCCGGTGCAGCCGCAGACGGAGGCAAGCAGGAGCTGCTTGGGGCTGAGCGCCTTGCCTTCCCCAAAAGGAGGAAGGGCGTCCATAAGCGACGTACGCTCCCCATCGGTGGCCTCGAAGCGCATCTTTCCCTGCCAGCTGATTTCGATTTTCATAATAAAAACTCCCTCCTGCCTTCATAGCAGGAGGGAGAAAGAGGGGGGAGGGGGAAAATTGTTTTTAGAGGCCGCCGATGTCGGCGCCGCCGTCGTCATCGTCGTCGTCGCCATTGGGGCGGGTGGGCTTGTTTTCTATTACTTTAGAGGCGTCGCGGTCGAAGCCTTGTTCGTCATCGGAGCTCAGGCCCTGGCAGCCTTGGGCTGTTTCATCGCAGGGGGTAGAGGGACGGGCTAGCGCCGGGGTGGAGAGCGCTGCCGCCATAAGAAGGGCCACGAGAGGGGTTCGTATTAGAAGGGTTCGCATCCAGGTGGTCATGCCGGATCTATCGCAAGGGCAAAGCCAGGCTTTATCTCAAGGATATCAAGCCTGTCTCCGGCGGGAGACAGGGGGCACTGATGGACGGGTGTGCAGGGCTTAGACGGCTACCTTGAGCCAAAGGCGCAGACGGCTACCTTGAGCCTCCGGCTTAGACGGCTACCTTGAGCCAAAGGCTCAGACAGCTACCAGATTCACCAGCTTCTTGGGCACATAGATCTTCTTCTTGATCTCCTTGCCCTCGATCGCCTTCTTCACATCAGCCTGCTCCATTGCCAGGGCGTAGATATCGGCCTCCGCCGCGCCAGTAGCGCATTGGAACTCGCCCTTGAGCTTGCCGTTCACCTGCACCACGATTTTCATCGTGTCGGAAACGAGCCATTTCGGATCGGCTTTGGGCCAGGGCGCAAACTCGATGCTTTCCTTGTGGCCGAGCTTTTCCCATAACTCTTCCGCGATATGGGGCGCGATGGGGGAAACGAGCACCAGGAACTTCTCCATCAGCTCGCGATTATTGCACTTCAAGGCCGTGAACTCGTTCACGCAGATCATGAACTGGGAAATGCAGGTATTGAAGTTCATGTGCTCGATATCGCGCGTTACCTTCTCGATGCTCTGGTGGAGGAGGCGCATGGCGGCTTCAGGAGCCGGATCGCTTACGGCGAGCACGTCTTCGTTTTTATCGTCGCCCCCGTGGGCCCAGCGCCAGAGTTTCTGCAGAAAGCGGAATACGCCTTCAATGGAAGAGGTATTCCAGGGTTTGGATTGCTCGAGTGGCCCGAGGAACATCTCGAAGAGGCGCAAGGTATCTGCGCCATATTCGTCGCAGACGGAATCGGGATTCACCACATTGTAGAGGCTCTTGCTCATCTTCTCCACGGCGTGGCCGCATTTGTAAACCTCTACGGAATTTCCGCCCTGCTCGATGCGTTCGGTGAGGAATTTCGCTTTGGCGAAATCGGGGCGCCAGGCGCGGAAGGCTTCCATGTCGAGGTAGTCGTTGTCCACGAGCTCCACATCCACGTGCAGCTCCACCACCTCGTGTTTAGCGCGCAGGCCATGGCTTACAAAGGTATGAGGATCGTTTTTCAAGCGGTAAACAAGGTTCGAGCGACCCTGGATCATTCCCTGGTTCACGAGTTTTTTGAAGGGCTCATCGATAGGAGCGGCGCCGATATCGTGCAGGAACTTGCACCAGAAGCGGCTATAAATTAAGTGCCCCGTGGCGTGCTCCGAGCCGCCGAGATAAAGATCCACCTGGCCCCAGTACTCGGCCGTTTTTTTGTCTACAAGAGCGGTATCGTTCCGCGGATCCATATAGCGGAGGTAGTAGGCGGAAGAGCCCGCAAAGCCCGGCATGGTGCTGAGCTCGAGGGGATGGCCGGATTTCGAAACCCAGTTTTTTGCGCGGCCAAGCGGGGGCTCACCGGTTTCGGTGGGAAGGTATTTATCTACCTCGGGCAGCTTAACCGGCATCTCTTCCACGCCGAGCACGTGCGGAATGCCATCACGATAGCAAACAGGAAAAGGTTCGCCCCAGTAACGCTGGCGGGAAAAGATCGCATCCCTCAGGCGGTAATTGGTTTTCTTGAGGCCCAAGCCCCGCTTTTCGATCTCCTCATTAGCGCGCGCGATAGCAGCCGGAGTTTCGAGGCCATTCAAAAAATCGGAATTCAGGGATTGGCCCGTTTTGGCTTCATGAGCCGCTTCCTGCACATTCTCGCCCCCGCTCACCACTTCTAGAATGGGGAGCTGGAAGGTTTTGGCGAAAGCGTGATCGCGGGAATCGTGAGCGGGCACCGCCATGATGGCCCCCGTGCCATAGCCGCCAAGCACATAATCGCCCACCCAGATGGGGATTTCCTTTTTGGTGAAAGGGTGTAACGCAAAGCCGCCGGTGAACACTCCCGTAACATTGTTTACCTCGGTCTGGCGCTCGCGCTCGGTGCGGCCTTTGCAGTATTTGATGTAGTCTTCCACCTTTTGCTTTTCGGAAGGTGTGGTGAGCTTCTGCACCCATTCGCTCTCGGGCGCGAGCACCATGAAGGTGACGCCGAAGATCGTATCAGGGCGGGTGGTGAAGATGCGGAGGCGCTCTTTGGTGCCCTTGAGCTCGAAATCCACTTCCGCGCCCACACTCTTGCCGATCCAGTTGCGTTGCATCTCCTTGATCGCTTCCGACCAATCGAGCTTCTCCAGGCCCTGCAGCAGGCGCTCGGCATAGGCCGAGATGCGCAGGCTCCACTGCTTCATGATCTTCTGCTCCACGGGATGGCCGCCCCGCACGCTCAGGCCGCCCACCACTTCATCGTTGGCGAGCACGGTGCCGAGGGCCGCGCACCAGTTCACCGGAAGATCGGCGAGATAGGCGATGCGATATTTCTGGAGCACCTCTTCTTTTTGCTTCTCGCCCCAGCTCTTCCATTCGCCGGCGGTGAAGGCGCGCTCTTCGCCTCCGTGGGCGGAGAGGTTCACATTCCCGTGGGCCGCGAAATGCTGCTCGAGCTCCGCGATCGGGCGGGCCTTATCAAGCGCAGTATCGTACCAGTGCTGAAACATTTCGGCGAAGGCCCATTGGGTCCACTTGTAAAAGCCGGGATCGGAGGTGTTCACCTCGCGCTCCCAATCGAAGCTGAGGCCGATGCGCGCGAGTTGCTTTTTATAAGTGCCGATATTTTTTTCTGTGGTCACGGCCGGGTGCTGGCCGGTTTGGATCGCGTATTGCTCGGCGGGAAGGCCGAAAGCATCCCAGCCCATGGGGTGCAGCACGTTGAAGCCCTGGTGGCGCTTGTAGCGGGAAACGATATCGCTCGCGATATAGCCCAGCGGATGGCCCACATGCAGGCCCGCGCCCGAAGGGTAGGGGAACATATCGAGCACATAGGATTTGGGCTTTGCCGGATCCGTGCCGGTGCGAAAGGTTTTCTTTTCGGCCCAGTTGGCCTGCCATTTTTTCTCGAGCGCTTGGGGTTGGTAAGGCATGGGAAGAACTCTACCAGATTTGGCTCCATTTTCCCTTTGGTATAGGCTGCAGGCATGAGCTTTTTAATCGAACCCAAAGAACTCGCCCGCCGTATGGCGCTGGAGCCCAAACCCGTTCTCCTCGACGCCCGATTTCGGCTGGCCGAGCCTTCCGCCGCAGAGCAGCTCTTTCTGGAGGGGCATATCCCCGGGGCACAGAGAGTGGATCTGGGAAAGGATCTCTCAGGGCCCAAGAGCGGTAGCAACGGCCGGCATCCTTTGCCTTCCCGCGAGGCGCTGGTGCAGCTCTTTTCTCGCCTGGGAATCGATTCCGAATCCGAGGTTGTTGCCTACGATGATACCGATCATGCCGGTGCGGGGAGGCTTTGGTTTCTGCTGCGCTGGATGGGGCACGATAAGGTGAAGGTGTTGCACGGCGGGCTGAAGGCCTGGGGGCAGATGTATCCGCTGGAAATCGGGCCCGCGGTGGCTCAGGCTCCGAGAGGTTTTGTGGAGAAGCTGCCGCTCGTGGCCACGAAAGATTGGAAGGAAGCGAGCCTGCTGGTAGACGCCCGCGCGCCCGAGCGCTATCGGGGCGAGGTGGAGCCGCTCGATCCAAAGGCCGGCCATATTCCGGGCGCGAAGAATCTTCCCTACAGCTCGATCCTGGTGGACGGAAAATTTCCTTCTCCCGCGGTACTGAAGGAAAAACTGGAAGCGCTCGGGGAGGGGCCCACGTTTTATTGCGGCTCGGGGGTTACGGCCACCGTGCTTCTGTTGGCGGCAGAAATCGCCGGGCTGCCGGCCTCGATTTATCCCGGAAGCTGGAGTGAGTATTGTGCGATCCCTGGGGCGGAAATCGAGAAGGGTTGAAAAAATCGATTCCGGGCTAAGTTTGCAGCTGGCCTGTGAGCACGGTTTCCCTCTGCCGATAGGCCGGATCGATCCGATACTCCTCTTCGAGCAGCTCTTCCCCTGGCTCGCTACCGCCACTGAAAAGGCCCGAAAGATTCAGTTCCACCTTTTTTGATGGCGCACCGTTTGCCGACTGAAATTCCGAATTTTTCAATTCCAGCAACTTCTCTTTGGCCCTCGGGCCCCTCTCAAAAAAGAGGCGATTGTTGTGAACGGTTCTCGGCAGCTCCACTTTCGGGCGTTCGGATCCGGAAAAGCTGAAATGGATGTAGACGGGATTTTGATCCAAGCCGATCAGAGCGCTCTTGAAATCCTCTTCGATCAGCTGGCGGAAGAGTTTCGCGATATGCACGCGAAGCAGGCTCGATTCCGATTGGATCGTGATTTCAAAGTAGCCTTTGGTGGGGCGGTTGAACTGCAGGGAAGCGAACACGGATCCCACTTCGTGCTTATTCTGAATCCAAGCTGGAAAGAAAAGCGCGTTTTCGATCCGCTTGTGTAGGCGACTGTATTTGCTGAAACGTTTGTTCATCTCCGGCTCATACGCAAGCTGGCTGGAGCCTTCGGCTTCTCGTTCCGAGAGGCCGGTGGAAGGGCTGTAATGGCCGGAGGGGCTGAAAGGGGAGATCGCCAGGTCCAAAGGTGGGCGGACGCTTCTGCCACGCGTTTGAATCACTGGCCTTTTGAGGCGGGGTTTTTCAGCTGGCGAGTGTTCGTGAGTGCCGGGGAGGTCGGCTTCCATAACCACTTCCACCGAGAGGGTGGCGGGGGGCGAAGAGAATTTATCTCCGGCCACGAAGGCTAGCAAAAGCGCCAGGTGAAAGAGGGCGGAGAGAAAAATCCAGCCAAGTGGATGTATTTGCCTCAATCGAATCAATTCCACGCCCTCATCCGTTGAAAGATCCAGCCGCAACCGTATAGCAGCATGCCCGAGGCGAGGAGCGAAAGCACCCGCGCCAGCTGGCCCGTTTGCAAGAGGTCATAAAAGGTGGCTTTCAAGGTAACCGCCACAAGGATGAGCAGCGCACTCTGGCCGATGGCTTTGTCTTTTTTGGCCCAGGCCCAGCCCAGCACAAGGATCGCGTAAGCTCCCCAGGTGAGGGAGACGAATAACGAGCCCGACATCTCCACCTTCAGCGAAAGCCGATAGAGCGCGCAAAGCATCTCGAGATGCGCAAAGCCTAAGAGAATGCTCGCGAGGGATGGGTCTTTCAGCCGGCGGGAGAAGATCGCCGCCAGGGCCACTGCGCCGAAGAGGAAATTATAACCCAGGCGGTATTCCAGCGAGATTCCGGAAACGAAGGTCATCAGCGCGCCATAGCCCGCCACTCCGAGCACCACGAGGCGGGAAGGGGAGAGGGCCGTGCTGGTGGCGGGGATCGCAAAGAGCACGAGGGCCAGGCCCAGGCTGAAAAGCGGTTTGGCGGGGAGTGGGATCAGATTCAGGTATAAAGAGTGCGCAAGTGTGAGCGCCACAAAGGTGGCGATCGCTTCGCTGCTTTCGAGGCTCCGCTGCAGATAGGCCTTGGCGCCTTGGGAGAGGAGCAGCACCAGCAAGCTGAAGCCCATGCCGATCCAGGGGGCCGATTCGGGGATGAGAATGTTGAGGAGGTAGTAGAGGTTGCCGTAATAAGCCAGCAGCAGCAGGCAAAGCGCCCAGGCCTGTTCGCCTTTCAGCGGCAGCCGGTGCACGAGAGAAAAGGCGAGCGTGCCAATTGCGAAGATCACGAATTGCAGCACGTGCAGCTCGAGGAAGCTCATCGCGAAATCGGTGCTGGAGAGAATGTTTCCCTGGAGAGAAAGCAGGCCCACGAGCAGCACGGCGAAGTAAGCGGCCACAAAGAGCACATCGCGCCTTTTCAGAAAGAAGGCGAGGGTGGAAAAGGAAAGATTCCAGATCAGCAGGAAGCTCGAGAGATTTTTCAGATCCGAAAGTGGCAGGCCGAGCAGGGGCATCGAAAGATAGGTGCCGGCCACGGCCATCAGCACGAAGATGGCGTTGGCTTTGTGTGCGTTGCTCAGTACAGCGAGCACTCCCACTGCGGTGGCGGCGAGGATCGCGCTGCTGGGCTCGATCAGATTGTGCACTCGATACGCGGCAAACCAGGAGATGTGAAGCACGGCCACGCCGGCGCCGGAAAGCAGGGATCCGTAATCTTCTCCCAGCTTCTGCAGAAAATGAGGAAGCGCCAGGCAGAGGATGCCAAAGAAAGCAGCGAGGAAGATCTGTTTTTCCGGAGTGAGCCAGCCGGAATCGATCGTGAGCTTCACGAAGAATGCTGCGCCAAGCAAAAGAAAAGCGATGCCTACGAGGCCAAAAAAAGATCCTGCGCCGGAAGTTTGGGCGGTGGGGTTTGTGGTGGATGAAGCGGCGGCCGGCTTCTGCGGTTGCGAGAGTTTTTCGGAAGCAGGGGAGGGGGAAGGTGCCGCTGGTTTTTGAGCCGCGGCTGGAGTAACTCCCATCTTTGCTTCGAGAGCGCTCAAGCGCGTTTCAAAATTCTGCAGAATCTCGTCAAGCACGGCCATGCCACTCTCCTTATGTTGCTTCTTCTTGAAATTGTGAACGAAGCGCAGGCGCTGTAAACAGGCTTTCCTGTTTCTGCGGTTTCTATAGCGCTGCGAGTTTCGCTTCGCATTAGACGCGGGGCGAATTCTTCCTCAGTTCTTGACTATTTAGCGGTGTTTTCGTACGACCTTGATGCTCGACGAAAAAATCGTTTTTGTTTCTGGTGGCCTCCAAAGAGCGCCGCCTTCATCTCCTTGAGGTTAAAATGTCGGATAGCTTGCTCTATTCCCCGCTCATCGTTGGTCCGCTCGCGCTCGTGATTGCGATCGCTCTCTACTTCCGTATCATAGGCCTGCCTGACGGCAACGAAACCATGAACCGCATCGGCACTTATGTGCGCGAAGGGGCCATGGCCTTCCTCACCCGGGAATATAAAGTGCTCGCGATCTACTCTGTAGTAGTGGCAGCTCTCCTCGCCTACGCTTTGGGCGGAGTGGCCTCGGGAAGCTTCATCCTCGGCGCCTTCTTCTCTCTCTTGGCAGGCTTCGCCGGCATGAAAGCCGCCACCTACGCCAACGTGCGCACCGCGCAGGCGGCCCGCGAAGGTTCGAAACCTGCCGCACTTCTCACCGCTCTCGACGGCGGCGCCGTGATGGGCTTCTCTGTGGCGGGCTTGGGCCTCCTTGGTCTCGGCATCCTCTATCTCGTTTTCCGCGGCACCGATAAGGTGGCCACCGTGCTCCACGCCTTTGCGGTGGGCGCTTCCTCGATCGCGCTCTTTGCACGCATCGGCGGCGGTATCTATACCAAAGCGGCTGATGTGGGCGCCGATATCGCCGGTAAGGTGATCGAAAACATTCCTGAAGATGATCCGCGCAACCCCGGCGTGATTGCCGACAACGTGGGCGACAACGTGGGCGACGTGGCCGGCATGGGCGCCGATATTTATGAATCCATGGTGGCCGCTATCGTATCCGCGATGGCGATTGCCCTCACCGTGCCGCCGAGCGGGCTGGAAATGCTGGTGAACGATCCTGCTTCTATGGCGGGCGAAATGATCCGCTGGTGGGCCGTTTCTCTCCCTCTTCTCCTTTCCACCCTCGGCCTCGTGATCTCTGTGGTGGTGGTGTTCATCGCGCGCATGATGAAGAACGGCAACCCGGCCTCCGTGCTGCGTAATGCACTTCTTATCCCGCCAGTGCTTCTCACGGTGGCATCTGCGATCCTGATGCCGATGTTCGGCCTGAGCCAGGGCGTGACCATCGCTCTCGCTGCTGGCGCCTTCGGCGGCGGCATCATCGGCCTCGTAACGGAATATTATACGGCGGCCAGCCCGATTCGTAAGATCGCCGAAGCCTGCACTACCGGTGCCGGCACGGGCGTGATCCGCGGCCTCGCCGTGGGAATGGAATCGATTGTAGTGCCCATGGGCGTGGTGGCTTTGGCTGCCGGTGTGTCTAACCACTACCTCGGCCTTTACGGTATCGCGATCGCCGCTGTGGGAATGCTCGCAGGCACGGCAGTGGTGATGACCGTAGACGCCTACGGACCCATCGCCGATAACGCTGGCGGTATTTCCGAGATGAGCGGCCTCGGCAAAGAGGTGCGCGATATCACCGACGAGCTCGACGCTGTGGGCAACACCACGGCCGCGATCGGCAAAGGCTTTGCCATCGGCTCTGCCATTCTCACCGTATTGGCGCTTTTCTCTGCCTACAATATGGAGATCAACCATGTGCGTGAGCTTGCAGGGAAAGAAAAACTCTTACTCGAGCTTACAGACGCAAAAGTGCTGATCGGCATCATCATCGGCTCCATTCTTCCCTTCATCGTGGGCGCCTCCACCATGACAGCGGTAGGCCGCGCCGCTGGTGCGATCGTGGAAGAAATTGGACGCCAGTTCCGTGAAATTCCGGGCCTTCTCGAAGGCAAGGCGGAGCCGGAACCCGCCAAGATCGTGGATATCTCCACCATGGCGGCTCTGAAAGAGATGATCTTTCCGGGCACTGTAGCGATCCTTTCTCCCATCGTGGTTGGTTTCCTCCTCGGTCCCACGGCTCTGGCTGGAACCTTGGCGGGCTCTCTGGCCGTAGGTGCCACGCTCGCGCTCTTCATGGCGAACGCTGGCGGCGCCTGGGATAATGGTAAAAAGTTCATTGAGAAGGGCAAATTGCCTGGCCACAAAAAAGGCTCTGATGCTCATAAGGCTGCAGTGGTGGGCGATACCGTAGGCGATCCTTTCAAGGATACTTCGGGCCCTGGAGTTTCGATCTTGATTAAGGTGATGGGGGTAGTATCGTTGCTGATAGCACCGCTCATCGCTCAGTACTGGCTCTAGGAGTTGGTTCTAGGATTCGGCTCTAGGCAGCGAAGCCTGAGAGGAAACAGAGCAAAGCAGCTGGGAGCCTAGAAGGCTCCCAGCACAGAACAGAGCAAGGAAACGGTGCCCTTCTTCCTAACCAAAGGAAGATGCAATCACGGAGGGGACCATGACCTTGCTCTTTTCTTTTTTCACTACCTTATTAGCCACCAACCTGTCTCTGGCCGCCGGTCAGGTGCAAACCGGCGCGCCCGAGCTTCCCTTCAAAGACGCGGATTTCGCCTGCGTCTCTCAAGCAGACGCCAATCGCTACAAATCCGACTTCGGCATCGACACCTCGAGCTTCGGCGGAATGGAGCTTTGCAATGCCGCGATCGACACCAAAAAGCTTTTCAACGATCTCAGCCTGATCGAGAAATCGGAATTCGCCGCCGACAACGGCCATTCCTTCATCCGCGGATTCGTGCCCTCGAGCGGCTACTACCGCTGGATGAAAGGCCAAACCCGCGGCATGGATCGCGGCAACGATATTCCCTGGGCCACTGCCTACAATTCCGGCGGCTACTTCACGATGCAGGACGGCTGGGCCTCGCTTTCCACCCTCGGCCGCGTGGGCACGGTGATCCACGAAGCCCGCCACACGGCTGGTTACAGGCACTATCCCTGCAGCACCGGCCCCTACGGAGGCACGAGCACCTCGGGCTGCGATACCTCCTACAACCAGGGCGGATCCCACGGTGTGGAGATGGAGTATTACGCGCGCGTGGTACTCACGAGCAAAAACCTCCATCCTGCCTACAAAAGCATGGCTCGCCTGATGGCTCTCGGCCGCTCGAATTTCGTATTCAACGAGAAACCGCTGCGCTTGCGCGAAGGTTTGCTCGCCCGCGCCGGAGATCGGCTGATCCTCGTGGACGGTGGCAAAGTATACGAGCGCGAATCGCCTCTGGCTCCGTCTGAACCCGAATTGAAGCGCACTTCCTTTGGCGCGAGCCTGGTGAAGGGCGAAAAAGCCACGGCAGTGGACGTGTATGCGTTCTCGAACAACGGCTTCAGCATGGACGACGATTACTCCTACTATAAGCTCTTCCAAACCCCGCGCCCGGGCGGCCCGAGTGCCCTGCAGGCGATCGAAGAGATCGACGTGGGAACCAAGCGCTACTTCGCCGTGCTCGCTGATGGCGGCAAGCTCTTCAGCTACAACTTCCCTGGCGGTGGCTGGCATGCTGCCGTTTCCGGCCCGGCCGGAGCTTCCACTTTTGTGACCCGCGCTCCCAATGGGCAGCACGGCCTCTTTGTGGTGACCACCGAGGGCTATGTGGTTCCCTTTGATCTCGGCTCCCGGCGTTTCGGAACCGCGCTACGCGAGCGCTGGAGCACCGATACCCGAGCCTACGCGATGATGGGCACGGAACTCTTGCGCCTGACGGCTGCCGGAGAAGTGGTTTCGGCTTCCACGGGCGAGGCAGTGCCTGCGTTTGCGAAGAGGCAGATCACCGATCTGGTGAACGTGCCTCTCTACGACACCTTCGAAGTGCGCTAACGGAAATTCGAAGGTGCATCAAGCCAGGCGAGTTCTGCTATGGGTGCTGCCGCTTCTGCTTATCGCAGGGGCGGCGGCCTTCTTTTTCGTGGGGAAGAATCGCTCAGCGGCCACCGATGCGGCTTCGGGGCCGGCTGCGGGATCGGCGCCTTCTGCAGTGGCCACTGTGGCCGATACCAATCAGGCAGCGGCTTTCGTGCAGGCCCCTCCCTTGAAGCGTGTGATAGCTCTCTACGAATCCGAAAGCCAGCGGATTGGAAAGGTGGATCCCGATCCTGCGCTCACGGAAAAGCGCCTCACCGGAGCCGCCAAGGATCTGCGGCCTGAGGAGATCGAGTGGCTCGGGGCCCAGGCCCTCGACACGGGCAGCGAAATGGACGCCCGATTTTTTGCCGCCTACCTCACGGCGCTCGCCCATTCGGAGACGGCCGTAGGTGTATTGAAAAAAATCGCCCTCACGCCTATTCCTAAATCGAAAAACGAAATGCGGATGGCGGAGGAGCGGGTGCTGCGAATGCAGGCCGTGGAAGGCATCAGCCGCAATTGTGGTTTGCCGAGCGCCAAGGATGATCTGCTCGAAATCGTGGCCGTGGAGGACGAAGCGATCCGCGACCGGGCCCATCGCGCGCTGTATGCCTGCCAGACGGGCAAACGAATCGAGGACGGAGATCGGGAAGCGATCGAGAAGATACAGCGCAAAGGGAAGTGAGGGGCGCGCGGATGTTGCGGGCGCGCGGTAGAGCGCATGGAGCTGGGGCGCGCGGTACTAGCGCTGCTGCTAACGCGGAGCGACCTCTGCGCGGAGGACTAGGTGTGTCATCGCGGGAAGGGGCGGGAAGGGGCGGGAAGCACAGGACCGCGTAGTGGCGCGCTATGATGCTCGCAAAAATGCACCCGAAGACGCCCTCAGTGATACCGCCAAGACAGTGGCAACACCAGCGGATAATTTGCTCTTAGGGCCCGCCTGCGCCCACGCCTAGGCCCACGCCCACGCCCACGCCCACGCCTAGGCCCACGCCCACGCCCACGCCTAGGCCCACGCCCACGCCGCGCCAGATGGTAACGTTCCCTCGCTATCAAATGTAGCTGCCCATTATTTCGCAGGAGCTGTGAAGCTCGGCAGGTCGAAAGGATTCTTCGCCGGCTCTGCCTTGCTGCTGCCGTCCACCTTGGTTTCGTCCTCGCCCTCCGGCGGCTTGGCAGCTTTGGCGGCCGTTTTGTAGGCCTCGCAGGCCGCGGTTACGTCGGAATCCTCGTTGGCGTAGCGTTCGGGGGTTTCGGTTTCCTCCCCGCTATTATCGGAAGAGCGTTTGGCTGGTCTCGGTTTGGGCACCTTATTGCACGCGTCGCCGATATCCCGCAGGGCCTGCACTAGAGCGGAGTTCTGGTCTTTCAGGGTTTTCGACCTGGATTTCTTGGCAAGGCCGTCGAGGCTGGAATAGATCAGTCCGTTGCATTCCGCTCGTATCGTGTCTTGCTGGTCATATTCTTTTTGGGCAATGGCGTCGTCGCGAGCGTCGTCGTAGATGTCCTGGTTTCTTTCTTTCTTCGTTTTTGTTTTCGCGGTTTCGCCAGTGCCGATCGTAACCGTTGTTTCTTCATAGAGCTGGTCCAGATACTCGCCGCGCTTTGCGGCTCTGCGAATGTCGGCATTGGTCACATTTCTGCTGTTTCGGCTCGCCTGGCTGCGGCACTGGTTGTATTCGCGCGATGCCGTAAGGCGGGCGTTGTCCTCTATGCTCACGCCGGATCGGCGGAATAGATCTTCCATCTGGATTCCGGCATTGCTGAGCTTGGTGCCTCCGCAGATCTCAGCCGTTTCGGAGCATTCTTTGGGCATCAGGCCGCTAAAGGCTTCGTAATCTGCCTTTTCGATCTTGCACTTTGATTTCATTTTCATGGCTTCAGAGCGCTTCTTGGCGAGTTCTTTTCTGAGCTCATGAATGCCTTCGGTTACTTCCTTGGTGTCTTCGACCTCCGAGAAGTTGGAGATGCCGGCGAGGGCCGCCTTCATGTCTTTGGGCATATCGATCATGCCGGTTTTTTCGTTTTCCACCAGCGGCTCGCCTTTCACGTCTTTGGTTTTGAGCGTGCCTTTTACTCCGGCGCCGGCGAGTTCGCCGTTGATGGAGTTGATTCCCTGGGCCATGAGCTGGCTCATCATGCCGAACTGGGAAGAGAGCTGGGTGAAGGCGGCGCGAACCGCCGTATTGTGCTGGTCCACGAACTTGGCGCGATCTTCCTCGCCTTTGGAGGCGGCGCTTTCGTGCTCGGATTGGGAGCGCTCAAGGTAGTTCAGGCAATCGTCGAAGCCGGCGCAGGAGGCATTGGTGGTGCCGATCGTGGGCTTTCCCGTTGCGTCGGAGGTGAGGGTTTGCATCGGGATCACGGTTTCACCGGCAAAAGAGGTGTATTGGGTGCCGTTGCCGAGACGGATCGCGCGGCGGGTGCCCTTGAGCCCGGAATCGAGGGTGGCCGAGAGCACGCGCAAGCAGTCGAGCGAGCGGTAGGGGTCCTCGTCGGCGGTGCAGTCGGTTTTGAACTGGGCCAGCTCGGAATTGTAAACCTTGTGGAAGGAGGTGCGGAACTGGGTCATGTCGCCTTCTATGCGGTCGATCCAGTTTTTGATGTCGTTGGAGGTTTCGCGCTCGGCATCCTTCATGGCGGTGATCTTCGAATAGTAGCGGCTGCCTTTGGAGTGCAGGTCGGAATTGAAGGTGGCCACGGCCTGCTCCCAGCAGTTGTCGTAGCCTTGCTGGATGGCTTGCTTGATCTTGCTCTTGTCCACCTTGCCGGAGAACTGGTGGTTGCCGAAGGCGGAGATCTCGGAAGCCATGGTGGCCTCAAAGCGTTTGCGGGCGAAGCCGAGGAACTCCCCTGGCTTGGCGATATCGATATTGGCGGGAAGGTTTTTCTCCTGGGCGTTTTTGGAGTTCATGCGAGCCAGGTTCATGAGCGCCTTGGAATCAGTGCGCGCGCGTGCGCGCTCGCCTGCCGTTTTACCGCCATTATTGTTGGTGAGGGCGGCCACGCACTGGGAGGGCGGCATGGACTCGTTATTGTCGAAGCAGGGCTGCGGAGTGGAGTTAAAGCAGTAGGAAACATCGGCCATCAGGGTGTAGTACCAGTCGTTGCCGAGCGCGGCGCGCATGGTCTGGAGCTCGTCCACCTGTTTCACGAGGCCGTTTTTGAGGCCGCCTTCTTTTTCCGACTTCTTCGCATTGAGCACGTTATTCAATTCGAGGGATAGCGCGCGCAGGTTTTGCACCTGGGCGCGGTAGCCACCCTTTCCATCCGGGCCGTTGAGATCATTGGATAGCTTGGTGGCGATTTTTTTGTGGGAATCGATGATCTGCGAGTGGGTTTTGTAAACCTCGCCGGCGGAGTTCATGAGCTGCGACACAGGCTGCTTGGCTTTGTTGGCGAGCTCGCCGATCGTATTCTGCAGCTTCACGAGGCACGCCATTTTTTTGTTGGTATCGGAGATCTTTTCATCGTTGGTGGAGATCGCATCGAGCACAAAGCCGTAGTTGGAGCAAGTGGGTTCGATGCCGGCGATCTTATCTCCCGCTACGTCTCCGGCCTTCGTGTGGTTCTTGTGGTATTTTTCATAGGTGCGCGTGGCTTTCTGGATACAAGCCTGTGCTCCATCCGGGCCGATCGCAGCCAATTGAAGCTGCTGCGCGATCTGGTCGAGCTGGCTTTGCTGGGCTTGGGCGCCCTGGGCCGCGTTCTGAGCGCCCGAAAGCTGGGTTACGAGCGCCTGCAGCTGAGTATTGGAGGCGCCGAAGGCGGTTTGAAAGCTGTTGAGCCCGCCGAGCACGTTGTTCAGCCCGCTCAGGGTGTTGGTGGCCACATCGTTTTCCGCGGCTCTGGCCTCGCGAGGAAGCGTGGGTGAGGTGAGAGCCAACGCCAAAAGGGACACCAGGGCCGGTTTCAGGATACGGGGGGTGGGGGAGGATGCGTGTTTCATCACTCTCTCTATCGGCCAATTGCCTTGAAAACTTGTGCGCTTAGGCCGTTTTCGGCCACAGCTTTTACACTGCCGCCTGACAGATACATCCGTTGTGATTTCAATGCATTAGGGCGAGGCCTCGGAATCCGAGATCAGAGGCTCAGTAGCTTGGAGAAAATGTCCACCACCTGGCCCCGGTCCACCTTGAACTCTTTGGCGCCGAGGAGGTAGCGGCGGAGCACGAAGCCCACTTTGTCGTCGTCGGGGAGCTGGCGGTAAGCGAGTAGGAAATTGAAGATCGCCTTATGGGTTTTCGGATCGTGAATCCCTTTTTCCCCCGCTTTTTGCGCGAGGAAGGGCTGGAATACGGGATAGGCGCGATCGGCTTCGGAATTCTCGAGGAAGCCGTCGCCGTTCTTGTCGAAGCGGGAGAAGAGCAGCTCGATATAGTACGGCAGGAGAACGAAGGCTTGGGCGTCGGAAAGGGTGTAATCGTCCGTGGAGGATTTTCCCTTGCGGAGGAATTTCGCCATGGTGGCGAAGAGCTCTTCCTGTTCGCGTGCCGGCTTCGATCCCATGAAGGAGGCGAGGCCCGGGATATAGCTCCAGAACTGCCGCGAGTGGCGCAGGAACTGTTTCTGGAAGCAGGCGGAAGGAATCGGGCGTTTCGAAGCTTTCGGCCAGGGAACCTGGCAGGTATCGGCAACTGCTTTATGAATGCGAGGCGCGAGGTTCATGGTGGAGAGAATGAGGGACTCAAGCTCCAGTGCTTCCGGCATCGTAAGGCTCTTTTTGCCGTCGGAGGCGTAAAGGAAGAGAGAGGCTTCGAAGAGGCGCTTTCCGATCGAATCACGGAGGCCGCTGTCGGCCAGGCCGAGTTCCGTGAGGAGGGGGAAGATGTCATCGAGAAAGCGGTTCAGCTCGGATTCCGAAAGCGTTTCCTTACCGCTTCCATAGGCCTGCATCAGCATCCGGTTCATGGAGCGCAAGCCATGGATCTTGAGGAGGTGGGAATAGGTGATCGGTTCTTTTTCGTGGCCCAGCGGGATTCTGACGACGAAGCTCTTCCCCGAGAAAACCGTGCGCACTTCGCGCACGCTGCGCTTCACGGCCTCGATCGCTTCCAGCGAGATATCGGATTGAACGCGCGTGGCCCGGAGCAGGGTTTCGTTGGGCACCTTTTCCACTTGTTCCGCGGTGAGTGCCTGAGGCTCTCCCTCACCCACGCGGTAGAGGGCCGCGATCCCATGGAATCCTTCGAGGGCGAAACGCATGGTGTTCTTGAAGCGGTTCAGGCTGTCTTTGGTGATGGCGAAATCGGCCGCCGCGGCCGGGCCCCCGAGCAGACGGCCGAAGAGCGCGCGCAGAAAGGCTTTCGCTGTTTCCGGGCGGCTGGGCAGCATCTTCTGGGCATAAAGCGTATGGAGGAAATCGTCGATCTCCGCGGAGCTGATCTGCTGGCTTGGGTGCTGCTCGAGCACGAACTCGAAGATGGAAACGAAGTCGGCGAAGAAGCGCTCCACCCGGTCGAGATTGCTCGCGGAGAACGTGCTGAAGGCGGATTTCAGGTAAAACTGCGCCCGGAGGAAAGAGGCGAAATAGCGGGGCGCCAGGCGGTAGATCTTCGGCCAGTCGGCCGCCGTGATCTGGTCGCGGGGCGGGGAAACGAAGATCGCTTTCGCCGGGCGGATCACTTCCGAAACTTTGAGCAGGGTGTGCGTCCAGTGGTCCTCGGGGATCTCGGTGCCTTCGTAAAGGAAAACCTGAAGCTCTTTGAGGAGGGCGGCGAGATTATCGAAGTGGTAGGGCTTCTGCTCGGTCTGGATATGATCGCCCACCAGGGTAACGGCACGGGTGAAGCGAGATACCGCATCTTCGAACTGATCGGAGGTATAGCCTTTGGCGAGAAAGGAGCTCACTCTCACGGGCATCACCGGCAGAAGCAGGGCCGTGCTCTTTTTGATCGTACCAAAGAGCGCGATCACCCGGCGCAGCTCCTCACGGGTGATCTTATCGCTGTCGCCGCCGATCATGGCCTGCTTCAGGGTGGTGGCTTGATGGGCGAGGCCGGGGCTTATTTTTTTGCCCTTCAGGAAATATTTGGTGAGGAAGTTGCCGAGCTCTTCGGGCTCGAACCAATCCTTGCTTTTGCCGTCGGCATGGAGGGCGAAGGTGCTGAGGGCTTTGTCGAGGCAAGCGTAGAACTCGTCGTGTTCGGTTTCCGAAAGGGTGCCTTTGGCGAAGCGATCGAGAACGTCGCCCGCCTGAGCCAGGCAGCCCGTGCCGGTGTTCACTTTTTTTAGTGGTTTCGTGACCGGATCATTGAGCTTGAGGGAGCAGGAGCTCAGCAGGAAAACGGCAAGGAGAGCCAGAGGGTGCGCGGCTTTAGAAAACATAAGCCACCCCCCATCTCAAGCGGTCGTTTCTCTGGTAGCGGCTGATGAAATCCGCCGGGTCCGTGGAGCGAGAGCCCAGCATATCTAGGCCGGCGTTCAGGATCAGCTTTGAGAGCGGGCTGTAATGGAGATCCGCCACCAGGATATTGCCGGTGTTTTCCGTGTCTACGATGAACTTGGCGGAAAAGAGGAAGCGGCGGGCCCAGGTGTCCCTGAGGGGGGAAACAATCGCGAAGCTGTAAGCGCTCTTGAAAGCATAGCGGGGTTCAAAGAAGTTGGTGCCGGAATTCACGAAGGGGCCCTGGTCGGGAGCGTTGCCTCCATCGCGGTAGAGAAGCGCGAATTCCAGGCGGGTGTAGCGGAAGGCTTCAAACGGCTGGGCGCGGGTGGTGAGGCCTAGGAGGGTGGCGTTCGTGGCTTCCTGCGTATTCCAGTTGGTGGGCGTGGAATCACGCTTGGGGCGTTCGAGAAGGGCGGAGCCCGTGATCCCGTAGCGTTCGGCTTCATAGCCCAGATCGGCGCCGAAAAGATCATGGTAAAGCACTCGCGGCCGGATGATCGCCGGTACGGCCGAATTGGCCACATCGAGGCGCCCCTCGAAGGAAAGCAGAAACTGGTTCATCGGCTTATGGGTAAAGCTCGCCCGGCCGAAGGCGCCTTTTTCCCTTCCGATCCTCACCACGCCTCCGGCTCCCCAGTGCTGGATGAGGCTTTTCACGGGGGGCACGTCGAGAGAGAAGCGCACGGTGGCCGGCTGGTTAAAGATCAGGATGCTGGAGCTCGGGCAGGAAAACCAGGGGGAGGAGGAGCGGCAGCTTCCGCCATTGATGTCAAAGGGGGCGCCTTGTTCCGGAATAAAGATCGGGCTCCAGTAGGCGGTGGCCTGGATCATCTCGGTTTGAACGCCGCCGAACAGCCCGAAGAGCCCGTTCTCGCGTTCGTTCAGATAGTCCCAGCGGAAGCGTGGCTGATGAAGGCCGAGGCTCCAGTAGGAATCCATGGTGTTCCACTGGAAGCGTTTGCGGCCGAGGTAAGCATAAGCCCGCTCGGCCTCGGTTTTGTCGTCGAAGCCGGCGTAGATCTCGCCCACGTCGAGGTAGCGGTAGTTGGCGTGCCTCAGGCCGTAGAGGCTCTCCGCTTCCACGCCGAACTGGAAGGCTTTGTTCGAGCCGATGCCCCTCACCCCCACGGTAAGGGCCGTGGAGCCGGTGCCGGTGTCGGAGGTGGTTTCGGTATTGCGGGTGAGGTAGTAGCTACCAGAGAGGCCGAGGCGCACTTCCCGGTCTCTCAATTTGGGGCTCATGGTGGGGATCGCGTGGGCGCGTAAGGAAAAACACGCCAGTCCCAGCAGAACTGCCAGGGCAGGGAGGAGGCGGAAGAGGCGCGAACAGTGGGCCAAAGGATCTAACTCGCTTTCTCTGTTTCCGTGGGCCCGCCTTGCGGCAGTGCCTTCCCTGTATCTTCCTGGAGACGGGGGTGCCCCTATTCTATCAAGGTTGACAAAATAACTCAAGAAATGACAGCGGAAAACAAGCTTTAAGATCAAAGGGTTGCCTGAAAAATGGCATTTTGGCCAGAAAAAAGCCCCCTACCGATTAAGGTAAGGGGCCTTTCGTGGCTGGGCTTTAGGAAGGCCGGGCTTCAGAGGGTGCCAGGAACCCTGTCGCTATTGGGAGCGGTTTCCCGGGTACCCGTAGGGGTTTTGGGCAAATCGCTCACGGACTTTTCCAGAAGCTTCAAGGAATCGTTCACGCTGAAGGTTCTCCATTCGCCCTTGGAGGGGGTCACGATCGTGAGGCCGGGTTGCAGCTTTCCGGCGGACACCATTTCCAGGATCTGCGCGTAAACTTTCGGCTGCTCGGCTGGCACGATATGCCCACTCTCCTGCACGAGGAAAACGCTTTCGTTGCTGTTGGCGGCGAGGCGCTCACGCACCACCTGCATCTGATGCCGGAGGAGCATGGGATTCTCTTTGGCGGCAAGAATGAAAGTGCGCCGGGCGGTATCGCCCTTGTTCTTCCACTCGAAGCCCTCGGTGGCGCGGGAGAGGCGGATGTAGCCGTCGATCATCTCTTCACGCCGCTCGCGGGGAAGGGAGAAAGGCTTGATCATTCCGTCCACCTGGCCGCTCCACTGCATGCGGTAGGCGGTATCGAGCGAGGCGCGGGTGATGCCGGGGCCGAAAACGGGATTGAAGAGCTCACCGGCCTTAAGCCAGTTGCGGTACATCTCGAGCTCGGGGCTGAAGGCCGCCATGCTGGAGAGGGGAACGGAATCGATGATCTGCTTGAACTTGAGGGAAGGAGAAACCGCGCCGGTATAGGAAAGGGTTACCGGAATCAGTTCCCGCATTCCGTATTCGGCGGCCAGGGCGCGCGCGAGGCCGTGGGATTCCTCGGCCAGGGAGGCGAGGGTGGTCTCTTCGCGGTAAAAGCCGGCTTTTTCGCCGCGGGGAAGGGTGGCGATCGAAATCGGCTGCACGCTGAAGTTGAAGCCCACTACGCCGTATCCCTTTTTGATCAGTTCCTGGGCGGCAGGCTCTTCGAGAAGCAATCCGCGGTTCACTCCGGGAAGGAAAAGAAAGGTGGGTTTTCCAGCTTCGGGCTTGGCGATATCCACGCGGATCTGCCGGCCAGGGCCGAGTTTCTGAACCACGGAAATGGGTTTATTGGCAGCGAGGGTGGGAGCGGCCGTGAATGCGGCCAAGAGCAGGCTGAAAAACATCATATGGAACTCCTTAACGGGTTTGGGAGGATGGGCGTTTTTAACCGACAGCGCTGCTGGTGGAAAGGGGAATTTTGGATAAAATCCCCATGAAACTGCCTAAACAGAAGCCGTTAATCTTTCACGAGATTAAAATAGAGTTTTGGCTCTAATTTTCTATGGAGATTCTGTTTAGGGCAGGCCTTTAATGTTGGTGAGGGGGCGATGAAAGTTTTGAGAAGTTCCGAAATCAAGCACCGGGAGATGTGCTCTCTTCACACCGGAGAGAAGTTCGGCCTTTCGGCCATTCTCTCCGATTCCGTCGATTGCGAGGACCTGTTCCTGCGCCACGAGCTTTTGCCAGCGGGGTCGAGGTCCTCCTCTCCCCACTCTCATGCAGAAGTGGATGAGGTGGTGTTCGTGCTCGAAGGAACGCTAAGAGCGCACGAAGGAAAAGGCAGCCAAGTGCTCGAGGCGGGCGACTGCCTGTGCTTCCGGGCAGGCGATCCCGAGCTTCACTTTCTTTCCAACGAAGGGCCCAAGCAGGCAGTGTATCTTGTGATGAGCCGGAAGATTCCGGGGAACGATACCCGCTACTGAGCAGGATCCGGCGCTCCGGCCGCTTTTCTCGCATCGCGGATCACCAAAACCAGGCTCGCCACGGTTCCGAGAAAAGAGAGCCATTTCAGGGGGGTGCAGGCCGCAACGATGCGGGCCACGGGCTCGTCGGCTGCGGGGAAACGCTCCAGCAGATAACGGATGCCGTTCGTCTCCGCGAAATCGAAAAGGCCAGTGGCGGCGATGAAGCCAAAAGACAGCCAAAGCCTCCATCCCTTTCCCCGATGGCTGGCCAGAAGGAAAAAAAAGAGCGAATAGGCCACAAGGAAGGCGGAATCGAGGCGGGTGATCAGCAAGTAACGGGAACGCCCGCTCTCACCGAGCTGCCAAAAAAGCGCCCCGATCTCCTGCGGCGGATAGGAGAGACGGGCGTCGAGGGTGGGGATCTGCCAGCCCAGCACCATCAGAGCGATCCAGAGGCACAGGGCCGCAGCCCCGGTGAAACGGAGGGCGGGAGGAGCCGCTAATACTTTATTCCAGGCAGATTTCAGCAAGCCGGAGGCCTCAGGCTAAAGCTTGCGCGCGAGCAGCATGCCGTCGCGCACGGGCAGCATCACCAGCTCCACGCGAGAGTCGGCTCTGGCGTGTTTGTTGAACTCCACGATATCCCACTCGCTCTTCTCTTTGGGGTCGAGAACGGATCCGCTCCAGAGCACGTTGTCCACCACGAGAAGCCCCCCGGTCCGCAGCATGGGAAGCACTTTGTCCCAGTAGGAAATATAATTTTGTTTATCCGCATCGATGAAGGCGAGGTCGAAGGCTTCCCCTTTCATCGTCTCAAGGGTTTCGAGGGCAGGCCCGAGTTTCAGTTCGATTTTGGAGCCGGCAGGATCCTTGCTCCAGTATTGCCGGGCCATTCCGGTGGAGCGATCGTCGATATCGCAGGTGATGAGCTTGCCGCCTTCGGGAAGCGCTCTCGCCATCGCGAGGGTGGAAAAGCCGGTAAAGGTGCCGAGCTCGAGCACGCGTTTGGCGCCCGTGAGCGAGATCAGCATGCCGAGGAAACGCCCTTCGAGCAGACCCACCTGCATCTGCGGGAGCTTCATCTCCCCATAGGTGGCTTCCTTCAGCTGATCGAACAGCTGGGGAAGGGGCGAGGTATGGGCCCGGCAGTAGTCTTCGATTTTTTTGTCTACGAGGTTCATTCAGTTCTCCCTTTTCCAGCTCTTGTTCACGATGAGGCGCGCCCCCCTGGTGAACGAGAAATAAGACCAGATCCATTGAAAGATCACGAAGGCGCGATTTTTGAAACCAATCAGATAATAGATATGCACGAAGATCCAGGCCAGCCAGGCCAAGAATCCATAGAGGCGGAGGCTTCCGTATTGAACCACGGCCCGGGAACGCCCGATGGTGGCCATGATCCCTTTATCCACATAGTGGAAGGCTTCGGTGCTCTCTCCCCGGATGAGGCGAAGGATATTGAGAGCGGCATGCCTTCCTTCCTGCATAGCCACTGGAGCGAGGCCCGGGAGGGGGGCTCCGTTTTCCATTACGGCCGCCTGATCGCCGCATACGAAAACTTCGGGATGGCCAGGCAGGCTGAGGTCCGGGTTCACGAGCACGCGGCCGGATTTGTCGGTGGGAGCTTCCAGGTATTGATTCAGAGCACTGGGCTTTACGCCGGCGGCCCAGATCACGGTGGAGGCTTGGAGCGATTCCTGCCCCATCGCCACGCCTTCTTTTGAAACTTCTGTAACACGGGTATTGGTCCAAACCGCCACGCCCAGCTTTTCCAGATCACGAAGGGCCCTGGCCGAAGCTTCTTCAGAGAAGGCGGCCAGAACCCGAGGCCCGGCTTCGATCAAAACGATGCGGGTGCGGCGGGGATCGATATGCCGGAAATCGCTTTCGAGAGTGAAGCGGGAGATTTCTCCCAGCGCACCGGCAAGCTCCACGCCGGTGGGGCCGCCTCCGATCACGGCGAAGGTAAGAAGGGCCTTCTGGCGCTCGGGGTCCCGCTCGTTTTCGGCTTTTTCAAATGCGGTGAGCACGCGGCGGCGGATCTCGGTTGCCTGCTCGAGGGTTTTGAGGCCGGGGGCATTTTCTTCCCATTGATCGTGCCCGAAATAGGAATGCTGGGCACCTGTGGCCACGAGCAGGTAATCATAAGAAAGGGTTCCGAAATCACCGGCAACTTCCCTGGCCGAAAGCCGGATTTCTTTCACTTCGCCCAGGATCACATCGGTGTTCTCGAATTCGGATAGCAGAGAACGAATGGGGTAGGCGATCTCCGCAGGGGAGAGGCCCGCCATGGCCACCTGATAGAGAAGGGGCTGGAAGAGGTGGTAATTGTGCCGATCAATCACGGTGAGGGAGAGCTGCTCTTTGCTTTGCCGCCCCAGAATCTTCGCCGCCTGCAAGCCGGCAAAGCCTGCGCCGATCACGATCACTTTTTTCGGTGCCGGGGAGGAATCGTCTGCGGAGCTTCGCTTCGGGCTCATGGCTCTCTTGTAGCACAGCCCGTGCGTTCAGGCCCATTTCTCGGCTTATGGATGTGATACGGGGAATTTCGGTGCGTTCACCGCCGTCTCAGGCGCCTAGGCCGCCTGTTTTTTAACTCGGCGCCTCTCGAGCAGTAGCTCTTTCGCGGCTGTGATCTTCCGCACCTGGAAGTTGGCGAAGGAGCCTGCATTGTGGTCCGGATGCACTTTTTTGATCCAGAAGCGGAAGGCTCTCTTGATGGTGCGAGTGGCGGCGTTTTCCGGAACTGCCAGCACCTCGTGCGGCTCTCCTCGATAGTTCGGAGATTTCGGAAGATCGGCCAGCGGAGTGTGGCCCGCGGCCTTCAGGCGGAAAGGGCTCGGGCGGCTCGGCCGAGGCGTTTCGATAGTGGGTTCTTCCTCCACTTCCTCTTTTTTCATGGCGGTGTAGAAGCCCGGCTGCCCCGGCTGAGCATGGAGAGGCGTGACTTCGATCTCCTCCTCCTCGAGGGCTTGCTCCTGCCGCTTCTTTCTCTCGCTCTGGCGCGTGGGAATATGCCAGCGGAAGGAATCGGCGAGGAAGCGGTTGGCGGCCCGATCGGCCTGCATGATCAGCAGGAAATAAAGCACGCCCACCACGGCGAAACCGAACTGCTTATAGAAGAAGATTTCCGTAAGCGCGAAAGGAAGGAAGCAGATGAAAAGGATGATTTTCAGCATGGCTTTTTACCTTTGGCGCAGCCGGGAGCTGCGCCTATCCCTAAGGCTTTATCGGCCGAAAACGGGCAGGGGCGCAGAAAAGTTCGGCAAAAAAAGCCTTAAAAACCAATAAAATAGGAGCCATTAGGCTCCTATTTTATTCGGTGAATTGTCCTTTGAGCGGTCTCTTTGACTTAGGCGAAAGCCGGCTGCCTTCTCGCCGCCTCAAGCTGCGCTCGGAACTCGTTCAGGGCCAGCTCAAGAGCCTGCTTTTCTTCCCGAAGCTTTCGCTTCAAGAGGCGCTTGCGCGCTCCCGTATAGCGGGCTCCCTGTTTCGATTTTTCTTCCTTCCAGGCCTGAAACTCCCTCAGCTTCAGCTGGAAATCGTGAAGTTTCTGTTCGAGAGAAACCCTCATCTCCTCTAGCCGGGCGGGAAGCTCGCGCTTGCTGAGCGCGCGGAACTGATCGAGAGAGGTTTCCATCCGGGCCTTGAGGATGATGGCGTCCGGGGTGCGCTTGAGGTTATGGGCGAGACCCAGCTTTTCGAGCGTGGAGATGAACCATTTCGAAGGATCCCAGTGGTACCAGCGCACGCCGTTGCGGTAGTCGGAGCCGAAGGCGTGGTGGAAGTTGTGGTAGCCCTCGCCGTTCGTAAGAAGAGCGAAAACCCACGAATCCCGCGCCGAATTCTTGGTGGAGTAAGGTTGGCTGCCGAACATATGGCAGGCGGAATTGATGAAAAAGGTCATGTGCTGCAGGAATACCGTGCGGAAGAGGCCGCCCCAGAAAAATCCGGCGAGCGGGCGGTCCACCATCCAGCCGAGGAGGGTAGGGATGCCGAAGGCTACGAAGGCGGAGAGAGGCAGATAGTATTTGTGCTGCCATAGCACCATTTTGTCGCTCATCAGATCGGGGGCGTTGGTGAGGGTGCGGCTGGGAGGATCATCGTAAAAAATCCAGCCCATATGCGCGTAGAAAAAACCGCGGTTGATGTTGTAGGGATCACCGTCTTTGTCCACGAAGCGGTGGTGGTAGCGATGATCGGAGCTCCACTTCAGGGCGGAATTTTCCACGCAGCCAGCGCCGAAGAAGAGCAGGAAGAACTTCACCAGCGGATGGGTTTCAAAGGTCTGGTGCGCAAAGAGGCGGTGGTAGCCGGCCGTGAGCGAGATCCCCGTGGTGAAGATCATGAAGGAATAAATCAGGAAATCGGCGAGCGCGAAGCCCTGGGTGTAGAGCACATAGGGCATCAGGCCGATGGTGAGCAAGGGGGTGATCACGATGAAAGCAGTATTGGTCCAGCTGATTTTTCCGTTCCAATGGGGATTGTGCTGGAATTTTTTTTCGGTGGTTTTTGGGCTCGTATCCGCGCCTGCGTCTCTCTTGGACTGCATAACCTGAACTCCTCCATGTGCGGGATGCTTCCCGTCACCTAAAGTTTAAACCTGAGCGCGGGTAAAAGCTACGCTCTCTTGCTTTGAGGATTTTATTGGTTTCTGAGTTGATTTAACGCGTTGAGAGCGGCCACTTTATAGGCCTCCGCGAAGGTCGGGTAGTTGAACACATTTCCCACCAGGAATTCCACCGGGGCCTCGAGGGCCTGCGCCACTTGCCCGATATGAATCAGCTCGCTGGCCCCCGTTCCGAACGCATGCACGCCGAGGATGCGTCGGGTGTCCTTGTGCACGAGCAGTTTCACGAAGCCTTCGTTCTCGCCCATGATCAGCCCACGCGCGAGCTCCCGGTAGAAAGCGCGCCCCACCACATAGGGAATGGATTTCTCTTTCAGCTCGGGTTCGAGCCGCCCCACGCTGGAAATTTCCGGGATCGTATAGATGCCGGAGGGGAAGGAGGCGGGAAAGCCTTCGGTTTCGAGGCCGAAAAGGCGGGAGGACGCAATCCTTCCCTGCTCTGCGCTCGCCGCCGCAAGGGCCGGGGGCCCGATCACATCCCCGACGGCGCAGATGTGGGGGAGATTGGTTTGATACGTTTCCGGATCCACCTTGATCTGGCCCCGGTCGTCGAGAAGCACGCCGATGCTTTCCAGCCCGAGCGAAGCGGTATTGGCCTGGCGGCCAAGGCAAACGAGCGCGGCCTCTCCTGTCCAGGTTTGGTTCCCGATTTTGATCTCGAGTTTCGCGGAGCTTCCTTTTGTTTTGGCCGCTTGCAGGGCGCCGAGCTCGGAACCCAAAGCAATCGAGATCCCCGCCGACTCAAAGCGCGCCTGAAGCGCGGCAACGGCCTCGTGGTCCACTCCCCGGAGAAGCTCCATTCGCCGATCGGCCAGCGTAACTTTTGCGCCAAGCTCCGCGAAAATCGAGGCATATTCGCAGCCGATCACGCCTGCCCCCAGCACCAGCAGGCGCTTGGGTAGGGATTTCAGGCCGAGGATCGAATCGGAATCGTAAACCGGGCCTCCGAGGCCGGAGTGGAATTCGGGCGGGCGGCGCGGGCTGGTGCCGGTGGCGATCACAAAATGCTTCGCGTGAACCTTGTGCTCGCCTGCGCTGATTTCGAGAGAATGAGGGCCCACAAAGCGGGCGCTGCCTCGCAGGAAACGGATCCCGTTTCTCTCAAGCTGGTGCAGGATCACCCGGCTTTCTTCCTGTATCACCTGCTGCATTCGCTTGAGCGAGGAGCGGAAGTTGTCCCGGCGGCCCGGATGCAGCGCCGCCTCTCTCAGGCTTTTGCTGGGAACGGTGCCGAAAAAGGCGCAACCCCCGCCCGGGCCGTTGCGGTCCACCACGATCACGGTTTTTCCGATCTTGGCGGCTTGAACGGCCGCGCGCATGCCGCCCGGTCCGGAGCCGATCACGGCGAGATCATACTCGCCGGGGGCGGTGTCTTTGCCTTTGGTCATCAGGAAATTATTTCAGGCATTGGCCCGGGAGGCAATCCGGGAGCGGCGGGCCAGATCCAGAATGAAAAAGGCGAGACCGGTCCAGATGAAAAGAAAGCCGGTAGCGCGGGCCAGGGAAAAAGGCTCATGGTAAACGAATACGCCCAGAAAGAACTGCAGGCTGGGGCTGAGGAACTGCACGAAACCCAAAACGGTCAGAGGAAGAAAGAGCGCGGCCTCGGCAAAGGCCAGAAGGGGCACGGTGGTAACGATGCCGGAAAGGATAAGCCAGCCCCATTCGACGGAAGAGGCGCTGAAGGCGTGTAAGCCTTGGGGGGTGTTTTGGTGGAGCCAGGCCAGGCCGAGCAGCGCCGGCGGAAGGAGATAGAGGGTTTCCACCGAGGTGGCCTGCAAGGTGGGGAGGCGGGCGAGTTTGCGGGTGAGCCCGTAGAGAGCAAAAGAAAGGGCCAGCAACAGAGCGATCCAGGGAGGGCGCCCCGTGCTCCAGGTGAGCCAGGCTACCCCGAGGGCCGCCAGAAGAAAGGAAACCTTCTGCAAAGGATTCATCTTTTCCTTTAAGAGAAGGGTGCCTAGCGCCATGTTCAGAAGGGGATTTAGAAAATAACCCAGCGAGCTTTCCACGATATGGCCGTTGGTGACGGCCCAGATGTAGAGGCTCCAGTTGAAGCCGATGAAGAGCGTGGACACTGTTAAAGCGGCGAGAGAGGAGGCGGAACGCAAGAGCTTGAAGGTAGAAGAAAAAGTTCCTCTCCAGAGGAGGACCGGAAAAAGCGAAAGAAGGGAGAAGAGCACCCTCCAGCCGATCAGCTCCCAGGAGGGGAAATCTGGAAGCTGCTTCCAATAGGCAGGCACAAAGCCCCACCACCCGTAGGCGAGCACGGCCAGGCCGAGAGGGGTTTTGAGGCTTTTCATAAAACGGGATTAATGGGGGCTCAGTGGTGGTGGTGCCCGCCCGGGCCATGGGCATGGCCATGGCTTACTTCTTCCGCGGTAGCTTCTCGGGTTTCCGTTACTTCCACGTCGAAATGCAGGTCTTGTCCAGCGAGCGGATGATTTCCGTCCAGCTTTACCTTATCGCCTTCTACGGCAATCACGGTGAACATCGGGGCGTGAGCATCGGCTCCGCCGCGGAAGCGGTCGCCGACTTTGATTTCCATATCGGCGGGGAGCTGAGCTCGGGGCACATCGATGGTCATGTCATCGCGCTTTTCGCCATAGGCGTCTTTGGCCGGAACCTTCACTTTCTTTTTATCTCCGGTCTTCATCTGGGCAAGCTCGCGCTCGAGGCCGGGGATGATGTTGCCGGCACCTTCCAGGTATTGCAGGGGTTCGCCGCCGCGGGAGCTGTCGAGCTCGGCTCCTTGGTCGTTGGTAAGGGTGTAATGGATGGAAACTACTCGAGCTTGGCTAGGGGTCTGTGTCATTTGGCTGCCTCCGGAATCCCGGCATAGCAACACAATTTCAGGCTATGGACTAGTGAAAAAACTGCTACGATATTTTCACCTAAATCGATCGCAAAGGTTTGTGATCGTTGGAAAAAAAGCGAGGGCTCATGAGGTTGTGGAAAGTGGTTGTGGTGGTGGGGGTGGTTTTTTCCTTCCTTTCTTCGGGCGGAGTTGCCCGGGCGAATGAGGAAGGCTGGGGTGGCCGTGCCCCCATGGCCGAAGGAAAATCCAAGCGCAAAGGTGCTGAGCGCGGAAAGAAAAAAGGAAAAGCCAAGGGCCTGAAGAAGGCCAAAGCAAAGAAAGGCAAAAAAGCCGGTGCACAGGCGAAGAATAAAAAGAAGGGCAAGGCAAAAGCCAACGGCAAAAGAAACAGAGCCCGTGCCCAAACGCATCGTCCTGAGGCCGCCGCCGACGAAGCTTACGGCTCTGGCCTCTCGGATATGAGCAATGAAAAGAAAGACGATCTCCCTCCTCCCATGAATACGGAGCCCGCCGAAGAATAAGCCTTCGCGGCGCGGGCAGGGCACCCGGAAGCTGGACTTTTTATTATTCGTGGAATACATAAGTACCCCGTCTAATCACAGGATCCGCAGAGGATCGCGGCTCGGCCGCATTTCAGGGGGAAATCTGCATGGAGCGTGTATCTCACGAACTTTCGGTGCTGGCTCGCGCCGTTGCTTATAAGAATCTTTCGGGTGCGTCTCTCCACGTGGGAGTGAGCCAGCCCCAGCTTTCGCGCATCATCAAGCGAATCGAGGAAACTTTCTCGGTGGTTCTGCTCGATCGCTCCGCCAAGAGAAACGCCACCTGGACCCCTACGGCTTATCGGCTGGCTGAGTTCTACGCCAAAAAAATGCGCATCTTTGAGCGCGAGCTCGAGGCCGTGATCGGGGCAAGCCACGCTCGCCAATTGCAGGTGGGCACGCTGGAGGGGCTGGTGCCCATCGCTATGCCCTATACTCATTTCCTTCTCGAAAAAGCGGGCGTGCGCCTGATCGAGATGGACGTGCTCGATCTCGACCGCCTCGAGGAACTCTTCTCGCGGGGAGATCTCGATATCATTTTCACCTCCCGGGAACCGGGAAAGAAGAAGCACCAGAACGTGAAAACCCTCGGCTTTCAGAGCCTGGATGCGGTGGCCACGAACAACCACTTCCAGGTGATGTCCACCTTCGAATACGGCACGAAACGCGAGAAGCTCAAGGGCGCCGAAAAGGTGCTGATCTCGAACTCGCTTTCCGTGAGAAGGGCCTGGTTCCAGAAGTTCGGAGGGGTGGGCACCGTGCCTTCCGAGCCCAAGAAGCAGAAAAGCTCGAGCCGCGATACGGAGCCCGTGCTGATGATCGCCTCGGATACTTTGAGCCCGATCCTCTGGAAGCAGCTTCTCGGCCTGGATTAAGCGGGTTTTCTGCTTTTTATTTAAGCGTCATCGCGCGCTTCATCACATCGATCAAAAGCCCGCGCCTTACTTTGAGGGTGCCGAGGCCTGGATAGGACCATTCGTTGAAGATAGGATCTTTTTCATCGGCAGGGATCTTCCAGCTGCGTGCCATGGCATCGGATAGCCATAGCAGCACGGCCAGCCGGTGGTTGGTTTCGTCGGCGCCTTTGAGCACATAGGGTTCCCGATAGTAGCGAACGGCGGGGGCCAGCAGCTTGAACAGATCGAAATAGCGCAGGCTGTGCGAGCCCACTTCTTCTGCCGCCACCGGAAAGGCGGCTCTCTCCATCAGGAGCCGGGCGATCGGAGGAAGGGCGGCGTTGGAGTCGAGTTTTTCCTCCTGGTCTTCGTAGACCACATCTTCAAACCAGCAGGCCAGGTGCAGCTTTCCCCCATCAGCCATCATTCCGGCCGCAAGCGCGAATTTGGGGGTGAAGCCCGCGAGCTTTTCCGCCAGGAAGTAGGCTACCAGGCCGGTGCGGATCGCACGCTGCCAGGTGCGTTTGTAGTAGGGTTCGAGTTTCTTGAGGTCTCCTTCTTCGCCGTAGATTTGCCGGCAGAGATCGAAATACACGCCAGCGGCATAGGCGGTTTCGGAATACTCGAGCTGATTGCGGGTGAAAAGATCCTCTGCCTCGATCGCCTGCTTCAGCACTTTAGGGGCTTCCACTTGCAAGGAGCCATCCTCGTCGAACGGGAATTTCCCTTGGGCCAGGCGGAGGATTCTCAGGGCCACGATCAGGTTTCTGGTGCCCAGCATGCCGAGCAGGTTCACGAGCCGGAAGGTGGGGCTGGGGGGAGGGGGTTCGTCTTTCCCGCCTTCTCCTTCCTTTGGCGGCTGTTTTTTTTCCGTCTTGGCGGTTTTCTGGTTCACGAAACGGAATAGCAGATCGCGGTAGGCCTGGTTTTCGTTGAGGATACGGGAAAGATCGTCGGCGGTAACGTCGATATCCACGAATTCCTGAAGAGTTTCGCGGGCCGTTCGCCCGATCCGCATCGGCAGGAAAAGCCCGGTATTCGAAAAGGAGAATCCTCCCATAATCCCAGGGTAGGGGCACGGGCCACTTGAAGTCAAACCTGCCCGCCGCTTATCCTGTACATATGAAAACCACCGCCCGCGATATTATGTCGAGCCGCCTGATCGTAGCCAAGGAAGGCATGAACATGGAGGACGCGCTCAAGCTCCTCGTGAACAACAAGGTCACCGGTCTTCCGGTAGTGAATCAGAGCGGGCAGATGGTGGGGATCATCTCCGAATACGACATCATCGCGCAGGTGGGAAAGGGACAAAAAGTGGATCCCTCCCTGTTCAAGGACTCCCTTCCTTATACAAAAACTGTTGAATCAGTGAATGAGGACACCACGCTCGAAGATATTCTCGACCGCTTCATCAAAGCCAAGTGCCGCCGTCTTCCGGTGCTCGATAAAACGGGCCGCCTCGTGGGGATCATCTCGAGGCGCGACGTAATGAAGGTGCTCTACTACAGGGCGAAGGTGAATTGAGAAAGGGAGGCCGATGAAGGTATCGCTCCGCCAGGAAGAATCCGCTTCGGTGCTGGAGGTGCAAGGGGCGGTGGACGCGCATAACTTCGCCGTGCTGAAAGCGGGCCTTTCGAACCTTCTGCAAAACGGAAAAAACCGGATCGTGCTTCATCTCCTCGATCCCTCGGGGCTAACCAGCGACGTGCTCCGCGAATTGGCGATCCTCGATGTTTTCGCCCGCGAGCTTTCCGGCAAGCTCGTGATCGCCTCCGCCAGCAAGGATCTCAAGCAGAAGGTGGAGGGCTTCGCCAATCCCCCTCTGGTGGCCTTTCTGCCTTCGGTGGCCAAGGCGGTGGAGTATCTTAAGGACCTCGATTCCCTTGAGGGCGACGAGGGAGGCGAGAACCTTTACGAGCTTCAGCAGGAGCTCGAACGAGTGCGGGCGCACGCCGCCTCCCTGGAGGCGCGGCTGAAGCTGGCCGACGTGGGCGGAATGACCAGCTTGCGTGCGGAAAACGCCGAGCTGAAGGACCGCTTGAAGCTTTTAGAGGGCCAGGTAGGCGAGATGTTGGGCGGCGATCGGCAGGAGCCCTATAAGGATGCCGGCTACCAGGAAAAGATCCAGGCGCTCGAGGACACCGTGAGGCGCCTCGGGGGCGAGAAGGCGGCCGGGAAGTAACCGATGGGATCTATCATCACGGAGAAGTGCACGAAATGCGGGAACTGCGCGCCCGTTTGCCCTACCCGGAGCATTTTCGAGGGATCCCGAACCTTTGTGGTGGACGCTGACACCTGCACCGACTGCCTTCTCTGCGCGCCCGTTTGCCCGACGAATGCGATCACTAACCCCTGGCTGCCGCCTAAGCCTAAAAAGCGCCGTAAATCTGCGAAGTCCTAGCCCTCTCCAGCTGGCCCCCTTGCCTGTTGACGGCTTAGTGAATTCTCTTTCGAAATTAACGGGCTGTAGCGGCTGTGATGGAGTTTTTCGGGTGAAGCTGGAAAAGACCAGCTCTCCCAGGCTCTTAGCTTGGGTTCATCAACAGGCAAGGGGGCCAGTTAGTTGAATTTTCGTGGTGTACAGCATATAAAGCGCTCGCCCTGTTAACCCATTCTTTAGGAGTTCACCGTGACCAAGCTTTTGATTTCCCTTTCTTTCCTGGCTGCTTCCCCCGCCTTCGCCTACGACTTTCCGAGCGATGTAGGTGCTCCTCAGGTGCGCTACCTTTCCTGGTGCGTGCAGAACCAGGTGATGGAAGAGGGCAGCCGGGGCGAAGCGGTGCTCAAGGCCGATTGCTCGCTTCAAAGCGCTGTGTGCAAGCAGGAAGAACGCATCGTGGGCGGGGGCTGGATTTCCTACGCCTTCTGCCAGGCTCGCCGCTAAGCCCGCGCTCTAAGATCAAGACCTAAAAACAAAAAGCCCCCGCCGGTAAAAGGCGAGGGCTTTTTGTTTTGGTGGCGGCGAGGCGCGAGGACCGCAGCCTCGCCGCCAATCAGCTGGGCACTTATCTGGTGTAGCGGCAAGCGATGATGCGGCAGCTGCGGGGAAAGCGAGAGTCCCAGCGGCACTGCTGCATAGCTTCGCGAGCAGCACGGTTATCGTCCCAGGCGCGGCCGTGGTAACGAGCGCCGCGAGCATTTTCAGCTACGCAGGTGATCATCGGGGGGCGTCCAGGGCGGTTCCAGCGAGGGCGACGGCCAGGGTAGAAATCGAGGCCGATTCCGCCAGGACCGAAGTCGATGCGAAGACCAGCGTCCACAGCGGCTTCGTCGAAACCATTGGTGGAGGCTACGGTGTCTTGAGCCATTACGGGGGCGGCGGATACGAGAGCGAGAGCAACAAGCATGGATTTGAACATGATGTTTCCTTTCTACAACGAACATAGGGGTTCGTCCGTGAGGGGTGAGCGTCCGTCCGGGGACAAGAGAGGTAGTTATACTTGATTGATTGCCTAATTCAATGAGGGATTTCGAAAAGAAAATATTGTAATTACATGGCTTTAAGTACTGCCGGCAAAAAATAGCTGGGTACAATTGGTAAAAATTTCACGCCTGGGAGAGGGCGGCAAAGGCCTGTTCCCAGCGCTTCAGACCGAGGCCGTGCACATGAGAGCGCCAATCCGTATCTTCGGGAAGGAAGGCATCCAGCATGGCCTGGCGAACCAGGGGCGAAGGCAGAGTGCCGGGAGGGCGTTGCTTCCACTCAAAGTTTTCTTTTCGGAGGGCATCAATCACGGTTCTGGCGGGCAGAGTGCCGAACTCCTGAAGGCAATAGTGCAGCCGAGCGCCGGGGAGCACTTGCCGGATGGCGTCTGAAATCCGGCCGTGAATGGAATAGGAGCCTTGGTCGGGATCGGGCACGTCAGGGGCGCGTCCGAAAATGCGGGAGAAATAATCCGGAGAATCGGCCTCCCGATCGTGGTCTACAAAGAGCATCTCGCCCTTCCAGTCTCCGAGGCCGGTATGGATGTCGAGAGCCAGGATTTCTTTGGCGCCCGGAAAGTGGGAGCGAAGAAAATCCTGGAGGTGGAGCACTTCCCGCTGCAGCTCGCGCCCGGTGAAGAAGAGGCCGCCCGGAAAATCCATCTGCCCGGCTGCCACGGCCTGGCGGGTGCGGGTTTCGCCCAAGCGGAAGTGGGCCCAGATTCCGTGGAGCAGGCCGGTGGCAAAGTCGAGGCGGGATTCAGGATTCAGGTAGGGGTTGAAGTGGCGGTAGTCGTTGTTCGCAACCGGGCCGAGGTTGAAGGAGCGGTTGAGGTCTACGTTGTTGCCATTGGCGCGGCGGTAGTTGGCCATGCCGTAGGGATTCACCGCATGCACGAAGAGGAGGCTCGGGCCGCCCTTGGGGAGCGAGGCAAGCACGCTTCTCTGGATGGCTGAGCCGCAATAGCCTTCGATCCCGTGCACGCCGGAGAGCTGGAGCAGGAGGCGCTCGGGATCCCGCTTATCGAGCGCGAAATCGATAAAGAGCTCGGGCTGGTTTTCGTAGCTTACCCGCACGCGCATCGTGCGCAGGCCGGCGTTTTCGGCCGCCTCGATGAACTTCTCTCTGGCTTCGTAATAATCCGTTTCGAAAGCGTGGGTGGCCAAGGTGCTATTCCTCGTGTTCCGATTTTCCGGAGAGGAAATCGAGCACCTCTTTTACGTGGCCCGGCACTTTCACCTTGCTCCACTCACGGAGCACCTTGCCTTTTTCATCGAGCACAAAGGTGGAGCGCACGATCCCCATGAATTTGCGCCCATAGAGGCTCTTCTCCTGGATTACGCCGAACTTATGGCAGAGCTCGCCTTCCGGATCGCTGAGGAGATCGATGGAAAGCTTCTGCTTATCCCGGAAACGATCATGGGAGGCGGCCGAATCCTGGCTTACGCCGATCACCCTGGCGCCCAGCTTTTTGAATTTTGCGAGGGCTTGGGAGAAATCTTTGGCTTCCGTGGTGCATCCGGGAGTGTTGTCGCGCGGGTAGAAATAAAGCACCGTGCGTTTTACGCCCTTGGGGGCTTTGAGAGAAAAGGATTTGTTGTATTCGATGGTATCGGCCATGGCGAGCAGCTTGCCATGGCGGCGCGCTGCAATGCAATGCCCCGCTTCTTTTGCTTTTTTGGGGGCTGGGTTATTCTTTTTTTTGCATGGAAAAATGGAAAGATTTCGACCTTTATAACCCGGCCTCGGAACATGGGATGCTGCGCGAACTTGCGCGCAATTTCGCTCGCGATGAGCTCGAACCGCAAGCCGCCGAATTCGATCGTAGGGAGCAGTTCAACTTGCCGCTGCTGCGCAAACTCGGAGAGCTCGGCCTGCTCGGCCTTACCGTGCCGGAGGCTTACGGGGGATCCGGGCAGGACGCCACTTCGGTTTGTATCGTGCACGAGGAGCTTTCCTGGAGCGATCCCGGTTTTACGCTGGCCTATCTTGCTCACACCCTTCTCTGCGCCAATAATTTCGTGCACAACGCTTCGGAAGAACAGAAGCAGAAATATCTGCCCAAGCTTTCGAGCGGCGAATGGATCGGTTCGATGGCGATGAGCGAGCCTGCCTGCGGCACCGATGTGCTCTCGCTCGCCACTTACGCCAAAAAGAACGCGCAAGGCTATGAGATCAACGGCCGCAAGATGTGGATCACCAACGGCTGCCTCGACGACCAGAAAACCCCGGCCGATGTGGTGTGGCTTTACGCCCGCACCAACGATCCGAAAGAACCCAAAGCCAAGGTTTCCACCTTTATCGTAGACAGCACGCATGCGGGATATAGCGTGGGCCAGAAGATCATGGACAAGCTCGGCATGCGTGCCTCGAATACGGCGGAGCTGGTGTTCGATCACTGTCAGGTGCCGGCCTCTCAGCTGGTGGGCGCCGAAGGCGAGAGCAGCCAGCATATGATGCGCAACCTTGAGCTCGAGCGTTTGGGCCTCGCCGCCATGAGCGTGGGGATGGCCCGCCGCTGCCTCGAGGTGATGATTCAGTATTCCCAGGAGCGCCAGGCTTTTGGTCAGGGCCTCTATCACTTCGGCCAGATCCAAAAGCATATCGGCGATAGCTACGCGAAATACCGTGCGGCCAAGGCTTATGTTTATGAAACCGCCCGCCGTCTCGATCTGAGCAAGGGCGGTAACCGCATGGATTCCGATGGGGTGAAGCTCTTTGCCTCCACGGCGGCCAAGGAGATTGCCGATTCCGCGATCCAGGTGCTCGGCGGCTATGGTTACGTGGGGGAATACCGGGTGGAACGCCTCTGGCGCGACGCCAAGTTGATCGAGATCGGCGGCGGCACGATCGAGGCGCACCAGAAAAATATGACCCGCGATCTCGCCCGCAATCCCGGTTTGGTGGGGCAGCTTTGACGCGCGCGGGCTTGATTCTCTTTCTCCTGTTTTCTCTCTCCGGCCGGCCGGCCATCGCCAACGATAATCCCGCGCCCGCTCTTCCGCCCCGGGAAGATACCGCAGAGCTCGGCGAGCTTGGAAAAGAGATGGAAGATTTTCATTCCCAGGCGCAAAAAATGCTGCAGCAGCTTGAGCAGGCCACCGGAGCAAAGCCGGGCGGCCAGCCTGGAGGATCCCCCGGAGCAGAACCGCCCAGCAAGCTCGATGAGGCCAGAAGAAAAGCTATGCGGCTCGCTGCTGACGATCGTTTCCTCAAAAGCGCCGGCGAGCTTTGGAGCCATCCTGATCGCAATAAGATGCTCCTGATCCAGCTGGGATTCTTTATCGTGATGCTGATCTTCAAGGCCTGGAGGCAGAGTCGATCCACGCATTGGTTCAAGAAGCTGATCGTGGGCTTTTTCTTTTCTATCCTCACCTGGGTGGGGCTCGTTTATCTGATCCCGCTCCTGGTGCTCGGTGAGCCTTTTGCGGTGTTTACGGGCACGCTCTTCAAGGTTTTTCTGTCGGGCTGAGGGTTGTTTGAAATGGGTTTCGAAATATGAAGCTGGGATTTTTGGAGGGGGCATGCTTAAGTTGAAGATTCTGTTTGCCGCTCTGGTTTGTTGCGCGTTTTCTGCATTCGCAAAAGCGGATGCTCCTGCTGCCAAGGAATTCTCCCCGCTCGTAGATTGTGAGAACGCTTTGAAAAAGCACTGCAGTCATATCGAGAGAAAGCCAGAAACCTTTGGCGAGCTGGAGGCATGCATGTCGAAGCACGGACTGGCGGACATATGCCACGCTCGAAGAGGAAAGAGTGCTTCCACTGCTGAAAGAAAGAGGGCGGAACGGAAGGAAAAGCGCGATCAGCTAGAGCGTAATTGCAGTCAGGAAATACAGAAGTTCTGCTCCGCAAAGCGCAAAGTCGGACAAAGGGCTAACGGCAGAAAGTGTTTGCGTGAACATCTGGAAGAACTGTCGGAGCCATGCCGAAAGACTCTGGATGAATCGTTCAAGCCGGCATTTGGTTTCTAGTTCGGCTTTCCCTGATGTTCCTAGGCGCGCTTCAGGTAGGGCTCGAGCAGCGATCGAGCATCCACGCGGGCGCCGAGCTTGGCCATCAAGGTAAACACCCCGGCCATTTTCCGGTCGAGAAATACCAGCTCTTTCGGAGGGGATCGGAGCGGGAAGCGGCGGAAGATTTCCCAGCCTCTCATGGCTACTCTTTTGGGCAAATCGCTCTCTGCCCAGGAGAAGGGCTGAGGCTCCAGGAAGGGCTCGGTGATCTCGAGGCAGAGGCGGTAGAAGAGCACCTTGAGCTCTTCCGGATCGGTGGGCTCGAGTAGCCCGAGCGCGTAGGCCCCGCTCTCGAGGCGCGCCCGGTCCTGGTAGAAGCTGCCCGAGAGCAATTCCTTATAGTTTTTGAGAAAGCCTGCAGGGATCTCCCGCATGGCTCCGAAATCGAGGAGCACGAAGCGGTCTAGGTCATGGCTGTGCTTCCCGAGGCGCACCCGGTAGTTTCCGAAATGTGGATCCGTTTGCATGCTCTTCCATTCAAAGAGTTCGCGCAGGTAGAGCTCAAGAAAGGCGAGAGCGAGAGCGTTCCTTCTCTCCTGAGAGAGGTTTGCCACTTCGGGAGATTCCACCGGAATGCCTTCTTCAAAGCTCATGGCGAGAACTTTCGGGGCGCTATAAGCAGGGTAGAGCTTGGGCACGATATAGCGGGGATCGTTTTTGAGTTCCCGGGCGAAGAATTCCAGGGAAACTGCCTCCCGGCGGTAGTCGGTTTCCCGCTTCAGCATCGTGCGCACTTCTTCGAAGAGAGCGTCGGTGGCGGGGATTTTGGGAAGCCAGTCGGTGAGGGAGAGGATCCGCCGCAGGGATTTCAGGTCGGAATCGATGCTTTTTTCCACTCCTGGATATTGGATTTTCAAGGCGAGGCGCTCGCTTGTGCGCTGGATTAGCGCGCTATGCACCTGCCCGAGCGAGGCCGCTCCGCAGGGCTCGGGATCGATCTCGAGCTCGGAGAGTGCATCTTTTGGCAGGCGGCGCTTAAGGGTTTTTTCCATCTCGCTCCATTCGAGGGGAGGGGAATCGGCCTGCAGGGTGCGGAGTAGGGCGTTGATCTCGGGAGGAAAGAAGTGCTCGCCATAAATGCCGAGGGTTTGGCCCACCTTCATGAGCGAGCCCTTGAGCTGCCCGAGCTCTTTTACGAGTGCTTGTGCTTGCAGGAGGCGGTGAGCTTCGCTCTTGGCTTTTTTTCCGGCCTCGCTTTCCAGCAGAGTGGTGATCGCATGGCCCGCGGCCCGCGTGGCGGCCTTCAGCGTGAGTGAGGCAAGGCTGAAGGAGCGCGATGCCGTGCCGGTGCGCAGGGTTTTGATCTTTTTGCGGTCTTTTGGTTGAGTCACGGCCTAGGAGTATAGCATGCCAAGGGCTAGACAGGGGCGTGGCAGAAGCTTATGCCTTGGCTTCTTTGAAAAGCGCGAGGGCTTTATCGCGCTGAGCGGAATGGTCCACGATAGGCGCAGGGTATTTTCCTCTCAAGAGAGGCGGGGGTTCGTGGATATCTTTGGCGCTCAAGGAGGCGAGCTCCGGGATTTGTTCCCGGATATAGGCGCCCTCCGGATCGAACTTCTCCGATTGGGAATAGGGATTGAAGATGCGGAAGTAGGGCTGCGCATCGCAGCCGGTGGAAGCGCTCCACTGCCAGCCTCCGTTATTGGCGGCGAGATCAAAATCCAGCAGTTGGGCGGCGAAATATTCCTCACCCTTTTTCCAGTCGATCAGCAGGTCTTTTACGAGGA
>CAZTCD010000012.1:0-54743 GCA_964612065.1 uncultured Bdellovibrionales bacterium
TTGATGCCCACGAGCACATCGAACACACCGAGGCGCAGATCCCGCAAGATCTCGATGCGCTCGAGAGTTTCGATATCGGAATGGAGGTATTTCACCTTGATGCCCTTGGAGAGGAAAAAGGTGGTGAGATCTTCGGAGCTCTTTTTCGTGAGCGTGGTCACAAGCACGCGGCTCTTCTGCCCGCCATCGGGCGGATTCACCCGCAGCTTCACCTCTTCGAGCAGATCTTGCACCTGTGTCTTGGCAGGCTTGATCGCGATTTCAGGATCAAGGAGGCCGGTGGGGCGGATGATCTGCTCCACAATCTCGCCGCCGCTTTGCTTGAGTTCGTAATCAGCAGGCGTAGCGCTCACGTAGAGAAGGGCAGAGGCTTTCTTGTGCACGATCGAAGTAAGCTCCTCGAACTGCAGCGGGCGGTTGTCGAGAGCCGAAGGAAGGCGAAAGCCGTATTCCACGAGGCTCCGCTTCCTGCTTTGGTCACCCTTATACATCGCCCCCAGCTGAGGGGTGGTTACATGGCTCTCATCGAGCACCAGCATAAAATCTTTGGGGAAGTATTCGAGCAGGGTGCTGGGCGGATCACCGGGATTGCGTCCATCGAGGTGGCGGGAATAGTTCTCGATTCCTTTGCATACGCCGATCTCTTCCATCATCTCCACATCATATAGAGTGCGCTGCTCGAGCCGCTTGGCCTCCATTTCCTTGCCGATACTCATCAGCTGCTGCAGGCGATCTTTGAGCTCTTCGAGAATGGTCTGGATCGCGCGCTTGCGGATGGAGGCTTCTGTTACATAGTGGGTGGCGGGATAAATCACGGCCTGTTTGAGCTTGCGAAGTGGAAGGCCCCGGAGAGGGTCCACTTCGGTGATGGCGTCGATGGTGTCGCCGAAAAATTCCACGCGCAAAGCCTTCTCTTCCTCATAGGCAGGAAAAATCTCCACCACATCCCCTCTCACGCGAAAGGTGCCCCGGTGAAAATCCACGTCGTTCCTCTGGTATTGGATATCGATCAGGCGCTTCAGGAAATCGTTCCGCTTGATCTCCACGCCCTCGATCGCGCGCACAGTGAGGTCGCGGTAGAGCTCCGGGGAACCGAGGCCATAGAGAAAGGAAACAGAGGAAACCACGATCACGTCATCACGCGAGAGAAGGGCATGCGTGGCAGAGTGCCTCATCCGATCGATCTCCTCGTTGATCTGGGCATCCTTCTCGATATAGGTGTCGGTGTGCGGCACATATGCCTCAGGCTGGTAGAAGTCGTAATACGAAACGAAATACTCCACCGCGTTCTCCGGAAAGAACTCTTTAAATTCCTCATAAAGCTGGGCGGCGAGGGTTTTATTCGGGGCCACGATCAAGGTGGGCTTGCCGATCTGCTGAATAGTATTGGCCAAAGTGAAGGTTTTGCCGGAGCCCGTTACTCCGAGGAGCACGTTGTGCTGCCTGCCCGCACGAATATTGGCTACCAGCTCCTTGATCGCCTTGGGCTGATCGCCGCGAGGCTGGAATTTAGAGGAAAGTTTGAATGGGGATTTCGCTTGGATCGAATTCATAGAGGTGCATTAATATACCACAGATGGAACCTCTGCATCTGAAGCTCCGCAGCGAGGTGGAATCCCTCTACGAAGCCCGCCCTTATCCCCCCGTGGGGTTCCTGACTCCCTTTCTCCAGCGCATCCGCTGGGAGGAACGCCCGTCCCTGAGCTATAGGGCCGCCTATGCTGCCTCCTATGGAAGCACGGAGGGAGCCAAAGCTCACCCGAAAATTCTCGTGGCCGGCTCGGGCACCTTTGAGCCTGTGGTGGTGGCCTTGGCCAATCCTGGAGCAAAAATACTGGCGGTGGATCTCTCCAAAGCATCCCTGCAAAAGCTCCACTGGCAGGCCAAAGCGCGCGGCCTGCAAAGCAGAATCGAAACCTGGGCCGGCGATCTTCAGGATCTTCCCCAGAGCCTCGGCACCTTCGATTTCGTGGTGGCCACCGGCGTGGTCCACCACCTGCCCGATCCTGCGGCCGGCCTATCGGCCTTAAGCTCCCGCCTGAACCAAAGAGGCGTGCTCCGCCTGATGATTTACAGCAAATGGGGCCGCGCCCTGCTATATGGAGCAAAAGAGCTGGCCAAGGAGCTCGGCATTGAAACACCTTCCGAGTTTCGCGCCATGATCGAAGATCTTCCCGCCGATCATCCTTATCGGATCTATTTCCATCTCTATAGCGATGCCCGCACTGATACCGGCCTGGCCGATGGCTTCCTTCACCCCTGCGATCAACCCTTCACCGCGCTCGAGCTCCGGACTCTTCTCGATAGCTGCGGCCTGGTGGCCACTCGCTTTCTGCATGCTCCGGAGGGCCAGCCGGAAGCCGCCGATCTTCTCGCACGCCTCCCCGTGGATCTTGGATCCTGGGAGAGATTGGCCCTGCTCGAAGCCTATGGCGAGCTGGAGAAAAACTTCACTTTCTTTGCCTGCCGCCAGGGATGGCGCGAAGATCCCAAGCCCACGCACTGGGAATGGAACCCTGCGCTGCCGAAGAAAGGCCCACTCTATTCTCAGCTCGCCGGCACCGCGCTTTCTTTCGATCGCTCCGCCGATCCCGCCACCTATACGCCTAGCGAGATCAAACAACTCGCCGATGCCCTCTTTCTGCTTCCGGGAGGCCGGGAATGAGCTGGCTCTTTCCGGAAGGCGAGGCTCTCCCACCTGGGTACTTCCTGCAGGCCCATTTGCCTGCGGCGGATGAATCTGGCGAAAAGCGCCTGGCTGTGGCGGAAGAACTACTGGGCCGCGAAAGCTCCCACTCGATCGCCCGAAAACTGGGAGCCTATGAGCTGGAAGAAAGCCTGGCCCTTAAAATCCAGCTCGAAGGAATCGCGCTCGGCAAGGAAGGCGAAATTCCTGCCCTGAGCCCGAATCGCTGGGGCCGATTTCCGGAAGCCTTGAGCCGGCAGGAACTGCTCGATGCCATCAGCGAGGGCGGCCTAGAAATCGCCGGCCTGATCATGAGCGAGGAAAATGCAGCTACCTTCGGCCGCTTCCTCGCCGCCAGGAAAATCAAAGAGAGCGCTCCGCCAGAAAAAATCGCGGCCCTGGCCCGCCACTTCTTCCATGGGCAGCCGATCAACCTGGTATTGCGGCCATCAACCACCCACTGAGCCGGTAGCGGCAGATGCAATAAAAACATCCTACACGCCCCCGCGTTTCCCGCACCGCAACCCACTGATAAAATTTACAGATGATCACCCTGCACCGCCTCAACGGCAAGGAGTTCGTTTTGAACGCCGAGCAAATTAAATTTATTGAGGCCACCCCTGATACCATCATCACTCTGACCGGAGGAGACGAGAAGTTCATGGTGAGGGAGAGCGTGGAGCAGGTGGTACAGATGGCGATTGATTACAAGCGGCAGTGGTTTCTGGGCGCGCCCGAAGTGAGGAAGAACTAATGGACATAATGAGTATTCTTGGATTCATCCTCGGCATCATCGCCGTAGTAGGCGGGGCCTATCTCGAGCACCTTCCCCCCACCGCGATCTACGCCCCTACGGCATTCATCATCGTGATGGGGGGCGCCACCGGCGCCATTCTCGTGAGCTATCCTCCGGCGGATATCAAAAAAGCCTTCACCGATGGAATGAAGCTGGTTTTCAAGAACCTCGACACTGATTACCGCCCCCTGATCGAAGAAATCGTGAAAGTGGCCACGGTAGCCCGTAAGGAAGGCGTGCTGGCGATCGAGGGAATGCGCAACTCGATCCAGGACCCCAAATTCAAGAAAGCCCTGAAGTTCGTGATCGACGGTTTCGAGCCTAAGACCGTGGTGGAGATTCTCGACACGGAAGCCTTCCATGAATTCGAGGAAACCGAGGTGGCCGGAAAGCTGCTCGAGGGTTTCGGCGGATATACTCCTACAGTAGGAATCATCGGAGCGGTACTTGGTCTCATTCACGTAATGCGTAACCTTTCCAACCCCGACGCGATCGGCCCCGGTATCGCCGTAGCCTTCGTGGCCACGGTATACGGCGTAGGCTTCGCGAACCTCTGGTTCATGCCCATGGGCACCAAAGTGAAGCGCAAGGCCGCCATCATGCAGATGAAAAACGAGCTCATCAAAGTGGGCGTGCAGGGCATTCAGGAAGGACTGAACCCACACTTCCTAAAAGAAAAGCTCGAGGTATTCCTGGAGCATAAATACCGCACCCACGAAGAAGGCGCCCACTAATCGGAAGGTAGATGAAAAAGAAGCACCCGGAACACGTAAACCTCGAACGCTGGCTGGTAAGCTACGCCGATTTCATTACCCTGCTTTTCGCTTTCTTCGTGGTGATGTATGCAATGGCCAACCAGGATAAGGCAAAGGTGAAACAGATCACCGATGCCATCGAGCGCACCTTCCGGGGCCCCAGCACCATGATGGATATGGGATCTGGAAACAAAGTGAGCGTTTTCTCGAATCCCAGCTCTCCCTACGGCCAGGTGATCGATACCACCATGGGCCGCTCCAATGCGAGGCCGGAGGAAAACCCGGAACTGGCCCGGCTGGCGGAGCGAATCGAAGAGAGCATCGCTTACCAGCTGCAGTCGACCGATTTAAAGGACACCTACCGCCTCATTTACGACGATCGTGGCCTGGTGATCCGCTTCAGCGCCAACAAACTCTTCCGTCCCGGCCAGGACAACGTAGAGAAAATGTATTTGCCCCTGATCGATGCCATGGGCAAGGTGATCGCCCCCAGCGATCGTGTGATCCGGGTGGAGGGCCATACCGATGACTCTCCTCTTCCCAAGGACGGAAAATTCGACACGAACTGGGAGCTCAGCTCCGCCCGCGCCACCTGGATCGTGCGCTATCTGAGAGCAAGGTTTGAAATCCCGACCGCCAGGCTGTCTGCGGCGGGCTTTGCCGACGGCCAGCCCGTGGCAAAAAATGACAGCAACGAAGGCCGCGCCATGAACCGCCGTGTGGAAATCGTGGTGACCAACCTGAAAATCAAGCGGTAATCAGAGCCCCCAGCGCTCTTTCAAAACCGGGCTAAGCCACTCTGTCACCAACTTCACTCCTTCGAAGTTCAAATGAGTGTCGTTCAAAAAATAGAGATCTGTGCGTTTTGCGAGCTGGGACCGATAGTCGATCAACTGGCCTGGTGGCACGCAGCTCAACAAGCGATCCATATGGCTGGCCCGCCGAACATCGCCATACGGGCCGATCGGCAACGCCACGTAAAGAACCTTGACGCCTCTTTTCCTCATCTCCTGCTGTGCCCCCCTCAGAGCAGCACAAGGATCGATGGAATCTACGGGCACGGAGTCCACCAAACGCTCCACTTCGCGTTGATACAAGGAGTAACGAACCGCCTTATAAACCGTGGGAGCAACGGACTCCAGCCAGCTCCAGCGCTCGATCCAGGAGATCGCATCGAAATCCCTCAGCGAGAAAGCAACAGGAAGCCCGCCCGGCCCTCTCTCCGAAGCTATGGAATAGGCGAATCTATCGTCGAATAAATCGTTTTCGGCCAGAAACCACAACACAAAGCGAGGCTTCAGGCGGTCCATCGCCGAGAAAGCCCTTAACGATTGAAGCACCGGCCCGGAGAATCGGATCCCGCCGTTCTGGAACTGAACGCCCGATGGAGCCAGAGCCTTTTCCAGACCGGAGGAAAGAGCGCGCTCCCGGTCCATTCCCCAGCCCTCCACCATGGAATCGCCCAGCATCATCACCTGGCCGGTTTTCATCTGGGAAAGCGGGCGCTCCCTCCAGCCCATCTCGTTGATCTCGTAGTGAACGGAGCGGCCTTGAAAATCAAAGCTGCCGGAACAGCCCGCCTGAAAATAGTGATGCTTTTCAGGCGAAAGCCCCAGGCAAGGAGGAAGGTGGGCGTAAACCTTCAGATCCTCGGCCCACCTCTGAAGATAGGCGGCCAGGCCTAAGAGGCAGAAGATCGAGGCAAAAATCAGCAAAGCATAACGTTTCACCCTGGCCTGCCTCCTTAGAATAAAGGATATACGAAGGGCGAAAGCACGGGATGGCTCGCCAGGAAAAAGAAGAAGATGCCAAGAGCGAAGATAAAGATCGCCAGAACCCCCGCCAATCCGAGCCTCTGCACGCGTATCACCCGGAGCAGGTGAAAAAACTCCGCGCTCAGGGCTTTCAATACGGAAAAACGGCTTCTTCTCATCTCAGTACTCTTTCGAAATAATTGTTTTTCCCACCACAAGCACATCCATTTCAGTGCGCACAAACATCGCCAATGCCTGCACGGGCCCCGCCACCATCGGCAGTCCGCTTTCATTAAAGGAAGTATTCAGCAGCACCGGCAAGCCCTTTCGTTTTCCAAAGGCTTCGAGAAGGGCTGCAAAAAGAGGCTGCTCTTCCCGGGAACAGATCTGGGGCCTGGTGGTGAGATCAGTATGCAGAGACGCTCGAAGCTTATCCACGCTGGATGCCTTCACCTTGGCCGAAGCCTGCATCCAGGAGTGCAGGCGAAAACACCCTTTTGGTAATTCCAGAACTTCAGAGGCCGCATCCTCCAAGATAGAGCAGGCATAAGGCCGGAAAGGCGCCCTTCTCTTCACGCTTCGGCTGAGCTTCCTGGCCAGATCCACTCGCTCGGGGTCGATCAGGATCGATCGCGCCCCCAGCGCTCGCGGCCCGTTTTCAAATCGCCCCTGGCACCAGCCCACAATGGCCCCGCCCGCAAGCAATTCGGCTACCTTCTCCGTGAGCTCCGCTTCGCTTGAGCACTTCTCCTTCCGGAATCCCCGGTAACCAAGTGGAAGCATGCTGAACTTCCTCCACACATTCACCTTCGCGTGGTCCACCAGATCGGAAATGAGTTCGTCCGAATACTCGGCCCCCTTGAAGGGATGAAGAGGCTCCGAACCGCTTAAATCGCGGGATAACATCCAGTGCCCGTAGAGAGCGGCTCCCATGGCTCCGCCTCCGTCACCTGGATCCGGAGGCACGAAGTAATCCGTGAAAAGGCCTGACTCCAGCAGCTTGCCGTTTGCCACGCAGTTGAGAGCCACACCACCGCCAAGGCAAAGCTGAGAAAGGCCGGTTTTCTCTTTCACATAGGCAGCAAGGCCCAAAACACACTCTTCGAGCACCAACTGAAGGCTGGCGGCGATGTCTGCGTATCTCCTGGATTGATCCGTAACTTTTTCGGGAGAACCGCCCGGCATGGAATCAAAAGGCAGGGGTTCATGCGGAGAACGAGCCGGCCCGAAGAGCTCAAAGAACTTTTCGCTTACCGGCACCCCTCCTTTTACGGAGGAGAGGTTCAGATAGGAATCGTCTACCTGGTAGATACCGGGCTTTCCCGGGCGCAATACCTTGCGCACGGAATCGGCATATATCGGGCGGCCGAAGGCCGCGAGCGCCATAGTGCTGCATTCCCCATCATTCACTTTGAATCCCAAAAACGCGGTGAATGCCGAATAAACCAGGCCAAGCGATTGAGGGAAGGGAATCACCTCTTCGAGCTCCAGAAAATTCTCCTTGGAGCGATCACCCACAAAGATGCTGGAACAGGTCCACTCTCCCACCGCATCCATAATCAGGATGGCCGCCTTCTGGTAGGGGGAGCCGAGAAAGGAAAGAGCCGCATGGCTCAGGTGGTGCGGCATTAGAAATACCTTGCCCGGATCGATATCGAGCTTTTTGCTAATCTCGTTTCGAATCCAGAAGCCGGAGGTAACGGCATCTTCCATGGATTTCACGAATGCCCCGGGAGAAAAAGGGAAACGAGCGAGGCCAGCGGAGAAATTCCTGGTGAACTTCACGGCCGTGTCTTCATGATACACAACGCGATCGAGCTCATGGGCTTCGATTCGGGCTTTGGCGAGGCAGGCCCGGGCGGCCAGCAAAGGGAAGGTGGGGTCATGCTTCTGCAACGTGAATCTCTCTTCAGCCGCCGCCGCCATCACTGAGCCATCCACCACCAGAGCTGCAGAGGCATCATGATAGTGAGAGGAAATTCCCAGTACCTTCATGCTCCACCCGCCTCATCGGCCACGCTCTTCTGCTCAAGCGCGAGCGCCGTTTGCTGCTCTCTGCTCAGCTTTAAGCGCGTTCTGGCGGAGCGAGACACAAAACCACCGAACAGCAAGTAAATCGCAAGGAGCAAGATCCTGAGAGGAAATTTTCCAATCAGGTCCATCAGCTGGGAGAATTTACGGAACCGGAAATCCCATCCGGCTTTGAGGAGCGCCCAGCGCACTTCACCTTTGGTCACTCCGGGCAAAGCCTCGAGCATCGCCACCGAATCATCTACGTGGCCAGCCTCATCAGACCGAATTTTCTGAAATAGATCACTGGGTCCCTTTTTAATCCAAGCACGCGCATAAGCCTGAAAATCCGAACTTACCTCCCTTTCGCCCACATGCAGGTAAGCGAGAAAATCGAGAACCCCCCTGGAGTCCTCTCTCTTCAGCACAGCCTGCCTCGGCTTCACCGGAAGATCAGAATGGCCGAATCCGTAGGAATCGTAAAGACGGCGAAAAAGATCCGCATGATAAAATTCCTCGAGTGCGTGCGTAAAAAGCGCGGAGCGAAGCTTCGAATCCTCGATCGACTCAAGCGCATAGAGGCCTTGCCACGCGCTATCGAGCTCCGTTTGAGAATATTCCAGCATGGCGGCCGCTTCCCGCCTGGGAAAGATGCGCCAAAGAGCAGGCACGAGAAAATAAATCAAGCTATGTCGAAGTCTCACCGGCACCTCGAGGGGTGATTTACCCATTAGTGCAAAATCTTACCTTGGGGCCTCGGGATATACCAGGCAGAGCCGGCTGCCTCAGCGGCTAAGATCAGGATAAGCGGATCGAATCGCCTTTCCGATAACCTCACCCCAGATCTGAGCTCCCTCCTTGGATAGATGCACATCCTCCTGAAGCTGGCAGTTCCGCAATGCACAAAGCTCGCGCACCGGTGCACGAATATCTCCACACTTGGCTTGCCCCCTGCAAAGCCTCTCGAATAATTGATCCTGGGATTCCGGAGGAAAGAGAGGCGCAGGCCAGAATTTCTGGGTATATGACTCCGCTTTAAAGTCGAGCACTGGGCCACCTTCATTGCTGGCTCGAAGCAACAGGATCTTCGCCCCCTTCTCCTCCACACGGGAAATGATCGCCTGAAGATACTGCTCCAGAATTTCCGGATTTGTTTCTGAGCTAAAGAATTTATTCTTCCCGAGCAGAAAAAGCTCGTGGGCCACCGTGCTGTATAAAAGCAGCGGGAGAGCGTATTTGCTTTTCCAGATTCCTGGCGCCCAGGAACCAGGAAGTGGCCAAAATCCCGGATGAGGGCCCAGCATTGTGGCCAGGCCAGTGGAATCCCTGCCGGTAGCGGTCCAGTGGTGGAAAACAGTTTTAAGCCCGTTAGCGTTCAAATTCAGTGGAAACACCACCAAATCGGGCTGATACCTTTCCAGCAGATCCGGCAAAAAAAGAAAAATCTGAACAAGACTGAATCCGTTTACCGCAGCGTTGATTGTCTCGAATCTTTTGCTGCCAAGAGCTCTTGTGAGATGGTCCTGAAGCATCGCCCCCTCGAAATGCGCCACGAGTATGGACTCACCAAGGAGAAGCACCCGCACCTTCCCGGGGGCTGCTTTTCTTGGATAGTCTTTGTCCGCCAGCCCGAGCTCATTGTATCGATACCTGAAAAAACTTCCGTTCACGTTTTTCCCGGAAGCCTCGCAGTTCTCTTTGGGGCGGAAAAGAAGCTTGTCATCGGGCCTCAGGCAGAGAAAATTCGGCGGGCGGTATCTTTCGCCGCCAACAGGGCCCGAAGCAGGAGCATTCACCGCTTCCTCTGCACTTGCAGCAAACGATAAAGAGCCGAAAGCCACCATCAGAAGCCCCATCGCGGCGGTTTTCCTTAACGGGAGGCGGAAATTCGCGGCCCAGTCCTGAACTGCGGGAAAAAAAATCAGAAACGTAGGCAGGAAAAAAGGCAGAAAAAAATTCACGTCCATCACAAGCTCGGCAAATAAATGAAATGGGACGGCCAGAACCAGAAAAATCCAGGTGGCTTTTTTCCCGAAAAGCGCCAGTGGGGCAGCCAGCTCCGTGCCTACAACGAACCAGGAAATCGCCACGCAGAGGGAAAAGTGATTGGCAAGCCAGAGAGAAATCGACGATCCGTGCATGGCATTCGCCACCAGAAGGTAGGATTGCAGGGCCTCTCCCCCCAACCAGGCGAAAGGCTTCAACGGCACCACCAATTTGGAATAGCCGCTTCCGAAATAAGTCAGGAGCACATTGATTTTGATTCCCGTCAGTATCCAACGGGAAATTTCCTCGCTCTTCGGTGACCTCATTTTCGGAACTGCAGCGAGCAGGAGCAAGGCAGGGTAAAGATTGTCAAAGATTCTGGGCGCCACTCCGTAAACCTGATACTTGAAGCCCAGGCGGAATCCCATTCCTCCCCATACCAGGAGTGAGCCGAACGCGATCAGCGCTGGTGCCCAGGCCCGGCCTCGCCCGAGGCCCAGCCACAGAAGAGCTCCAAGCAAAGAAAAAAGCGCGAAGTAAACTTCAGCAGGCGAGAAAACTCTCGCTCCGAATAAGCCAAAGAGCAAACGATCACCCGCCTCCAGCTCCACTCTCGAATTCGCCAGAAAGGTTTTAACGTCGTAAAGAACTCCAGCCGCCAGCGTGAAGGCGAAAAGCCTCCTGAAGCCTTGAACACGGTACCAATGCGTGTGAATCGGCCGATTCGTCATGGCTGGTCCATCCGGTCCTCCACCAGGCTGAACCGGCCATCTACCTTATCGAAACGGTAAATCTTCAGATCCTGTATAGACACATCTCTATTTTCCACGCTCCAGCGCCCGGCCTGGCTCGCCATCATCTTGCGAAGAACTAAGTCACGGTCCGACCTCGCATGATAAAAGACAACCCTCGCCTTGGAATGGCCGTATCGGCTCACGTAGGTGCCGTGCGCCACTCTGACCGCTTCAGGAGAAAACGCATGGGCGTAGAGCGAGCGGGAAGAAAGCGGCCAGTGGTCCACACTAAAAAGAACAGGAATAAGCTCGAAGAGCAGTACCACCCCAAAGAACAGAAGAAACCAAACAGGTGGCAGGCGAAGCAATACACCGCGAACTCGTTGAGAGAATCCTTCCATTAAAGAAGATTTTCGCAGCTACATTGCCCTAGGCATAGCGCAAAACGCTATCCGGCGATTTCAAACGGAGCGCGCGAAGGGATTCCTGATTTCCAAAGTCTGGCGGCGATCCGGCCCAACGGATAAAAGCACAGAAGAAACTTCGAGCTCCTGCTCGATGAACTTCACATAATCCCCCACGGCAGAGGGCAACTGCTGGATGCTGCTAAGCTCGCTAACAGTTTCCGACCAGCCCTTAAACGTGCGGTAAACCGGCTTGGCCTGCGAGAAAGCTTCGAGATCGCTGGGCACGGACTCGAAGCGCTTCCCTTTATACTCGTAATGGGTGCAAACCTGGATTTCCTTCAGTCCGGAAAGCACATCAAGCTTCGTGATCGCCAGGCCGGTGAAGCCGTTGATGTTCCGGGAGTGCCTGAGAGCCACGAGATCAAGCCAGCCACAGCGGCGCCGACGGCCCGTGGTGGCACCAAATTCCGCACCCACTGTTTGAAGGTGCTCACCATTGGCATCGCTCAACTCCGTAGGGAAAGGGCCCCCGCCCACACGGGTGGTATAAGCCTTCATGATGGCGATCACTTCATGCACCGATGTAGGAGGAATGCCGGCTCCGGTGCATGCCCCACCGCTCGTGGTGTTCGAGCTCGTTACGAACGGATAGGTGCCTTGATCGATGTCCAAAAGAGCCCCCTGGGCCCCTTCGAACATGATTTTCTTCTTCTGGGCCACGGCTTCATGCATGGCTTGGTTGGCATCCACCACATATGGGCGGATTTCCTCGCCTAATTTGGCGAATTGGTCCGCCAGCTGGCGGGCATCAAAGGCATCCACTCCATAAAGAGTACGGAAGAGCACGTTCTTTTCCGCGAGGCTCTCCTCGATGCGCCCGTGAAGGTAATTCGGATTGAGTAAATCGCCCACCCGGATTCCCAGGCGAGAAGTTTTATCGGAATAGCACGGGCCAATTCCCCGGCCGGTGGTGCCGATGGAGGTTCCCCCCTTGCTCTTCTCCCGGGCCTGATCGAGGGCCTTGTGGTAGGGCATGATCACATGGGCACGATCGGAAAGAAGCACCTTAGAGCTCTTCAGGTAGCCCTGCTCACGTAGGGAATTGAGCTCTTTCAGGAAGATCTCCACATCCACCACCACGCCATTAGCGATCACACAGGATTTGCCCTCATGGAGAGAAGCCGCAGGAATGAGGTGAAGCACGATCTTCTTACCGTCCACCACAAGAGTGTGCCCGGCATTGTTGCCTCCCTGATAGCGCACGATCACGTCGGCATGCTGCCCGTAGACGTCGACTACTTTTCCCTTGCCCTCATCGCCCCACTGGGCTCCGATCACTGCGATATTCGCCATGGATGCTCCCGCACCACCGGATCCTATCCGGCGGCCGTTTCTAAATCTTATTTACCGCCGTAGTGGCGCGGCCTTCTGTATAAAACTCGATCAGCCACTTGGCTGCCGCCATCCCCACTTTATGCTGAGCCTCCTTGGTGGCCGCCCCGATATGAGGGGAGCAGATCACTTTCGGATGCTTGACCAGCGGGTGATCCGGAGGGGTGGGCTCTTTGTCGAATACATCCAGCGCAGCACCCGCGATGGTGCCATCGTTCAGAGCGGCGAGAAGGTCAGCTTCATTCGCGATTCCGCCCCTGGCGCAGTTGATGAAATAGGAGCCCTTTTTCATTTTGGAGAACTGGGCCTTGGTGATGCAGTTCTTGGTGCAATCCGAAAGCGGCATATGGAGGGACACTACATCGCTGGAAGCGAAAGCTTCGTCCACCGAGGTGAACCAGCTTTTCACGAAAGAATACTCCGGCAATGCCTTGAGCTCGTTAGCGCGGGGATCATACACGTTCACCGTCATACCCAGCACATGGCAGGCCTTGCCCACCAGATTTCCAATGGCTCCGAAGCCGAGCAGGCTGATCGAGCGGCCGGCGATCTCGCTGCCCACCAGCTCTTTCTTCTCCCAAAGATTCTGCTTCATTCCGCTCGTAGCCCGTGGAATCTCCCGCATCAGGCAGAACAAAAAGCCCATGGTGAGCTCAGCTACGGCATTGTTGTTCACGCCGGGGCAGTTGAGCACCAGCACCTTTTTGCTGGTGGCATGGGTTACGTCCACGTTGTCTACACCAGCGCCGGCACGCATGATCACCTTAAGCTTCGAGGCGGCGTCAATAAGCTCCTTAGTCATCTTGGTGGCGGAACGGATGATGATAGCTTCATAATTCGGAAGCATCGTGAGAAGCGCTTCTTTATCCACGCTTTTATGAAAGCTAACCTCGAAAAGGCCACTTTGCTCCAGTGCGGCAAGACCATCGTTTGAAAGACCATCGGTAATCAGAAGCTTGGCTTTTGACATTAAAATCTTCTCCTCTGAGAGAGTCTGAGATGACGGGAGTTTATAGGGAGGATACTAGGCCTTATTTGCCATGGAGGATAGGTAGGAAACGAAGATTTTTATAGGTTCTTTGCTCCAATAGGCCCGGAGAATCGGCCCGGCGGCTTTCCTGGCACTCCATGCTTGAGTAGACGCCTAAGTTTCGACAAAATGCGAAAAGGAAACGTATGCTGATGGGCCAATCTGAAGCCTGCCTGGCGGGAAATCGAGGTTTCGCAAAGCTGCTGGCAGCGGGCCTGGCTCTTTTGTTCGGAATGGCTCTCGGAGCCGGCTTCATTCTGGGCACCAGGGCTCTTTTTTTCCACCATAACCAGGCAACAGAAAAACCCCCATGCTTCGAACTGGGCTCCCCGTTTCACCATCGTTTCCAGCCGAATTGCTCCGGTACGGTGGTTTACAGTAACGGGCCCGCGAGGATCAGCGTGAATGAAGACGGAATGCGGGAGATCCCCAGAGCCCTGGCGCTGAAGAAAGCCCACAGGGTTCTCGTGATGGGAGATTCTTTCGTGGAAGGGTGGCGGGTATCCAATGAATCCAGCCTGCCCGCCCTGCTCACCTCCCGAAGCCAGAACCGCTATTTCCTGAACGGGGGCCTGCGCTCCACGGGCCCGGCCTGGCAGGCCAATCGCCTGCGCGAGCTCGGCCGGATTTACCGCCCGGAACTCGTGATCTGGGTGCTCAATGAAACCGACTTCCTTGACGACAGATTTGCTTGCGGAGTGGCGGAAAATCCCACGGCTCCACTGGAAAGCCGCCGATACGGGACTCCGGAGCTTCAGTTCAAGCCATGGCAGGAAAAGCTGCTGGCCCTCGTAAAAGGAGCTTCCCTGGAAAGAAAGCTCAGAGTTCGCCTCTATCAGCAGCGATGGAGGGAAATTGCCGACGGGCCCCTGGCATCGCGTTGCGGCGCCTGCGACGGAGTGAGAGCCTTCCGCGAAGCTCTACAGAAACTGAAAATACCGGCGAGAACGTATTTCGTGCCCGTGAACCCCGCCGCCGCGGAGCAGTTCAACTACTTTCGGGCCGGCCGCGAAGCGCTTCTGTCCTGCCTGGGCCGAGATGAAATCGAAGAGGGCCTGGATCTCAGCGGACAGTTTCCGGCCGATCTCTACTGGGACTCTGATATTCACCTGAATCAGGAAGGGCTTTTTCTACTCGCCAGCTTGATCACGAAAGACCTGAATTCATACGCACCGGAAAAGAAAAAAGCCCGTTCCGCGCCTTAGCCGCGAATCCGGGCTTTTCCGCCACGAATCATTTATTTGGAAAGATTCGCTTCGTAGCTCGAAGGCTTTTTGGCCAGTTTGCTCACTTTAGCGGCCGACCTCGGAAACATCTTTTCATGCTGTGCCACGTACTTGCGGCTGATTTTGCTGATGGCCTGTTTCATCCAACCTTCAGCTTTTACGAATCGAACCCCCTGCGACTTCAGGAATTCCTTGTTTTTGTCTGCCTGATCGATCGAAATTCGTCTTTCTTCGTCAGCCATCTCTTTTACATTCTTCACGAGAATCTTTTTCAAATCCGCAGATAACGACTGGTAAAAAGCCTCGTTGATCACGATAGAGGTGAGGAAAACGCTATGATTGCTCTCAATCACCGTAATCTTCTTTTTCATCTCCGGCTTCATATAGGAAACGATAGTGGCGATCCTGTTCATATGAGCGGCGTCGAGATCCAGCTCGCCGGTCTCGATTTCCTTGGCAAGATTTTTCTTCAAATGGCAATCCGGGCAATCCACCGTTTTGGCGCCCATCTGAGCAAGAAGGCCGGATTCTTCGCGGGGCCGAAGCGGAGAGCGCGACTGCGCGAAAGCCGCCTGCGTCAGATTTGAGTGTGTGGTGAACATATCGCGAAAACCGCCACTATAGGTGAAAGCCATACTGCGGATGCGCTCGTTGGAACCGGTCAATACCGCAGCCATAAGCTCCCGTCCGATCTGCCCGTCCACCACGCTTTCCACATGGGCGTGATCCTTAAAAAGGCCCGGAAGCATCAATACATTGAGGGCCGGCGTATCTTTCCGGAGCGTTAAAACCCCCACCTGTGACATCTCCACATTGCCCAGAAGCAGATCGGTGCGGGCTTTCTCGAAGGGATCCGCCACGGACTCAGGGTAGTGCACGATCTCGAGCTTCAGGCGGCCATTGCTTTGCTCACTCAGCCGCTTGCCAAACGATTCAGCGGCTTCCAACAGCCTTGTATTAGTGGGTTCGTGTGCCACTGACCACCGGATAGTTCTGGTGGATTCGGCCCTCAGGCTGCTTCCAAACAGAAGGAAAGCTCCGACAAAAACGAGACTTAGTGTACGCATTTCTCCCCCTCAACGAACAACAACGCCCAAAGCTTTATTTTAATATGAAGGATCGGAAAAATCCGTACTTTAAGTAAGCAAGAATGCGCCACATTTTTAGCTGTGTCTCACGCGCTACACGCTGTAGAAAGTTTAGGCAGCTGTTCAAATCTGCTGGCACTTCTTTAAGCAGCCACCAGTGAAAAAGCCTGTAATTTCAAACCCCAAGGCCCCTGACTCCTATCCGGCACAGTGTTCGCAATGCCTCCGTCAGGAGATCTTGCCATGCCAGCCAGGAACCGAAGCCAAAAACCACCTGCCGCCCCCCGCTCCAAGCGTATGCTTCACGCTCTTTATATGGCCCAACCGCTCCTGCAGTTTGTAGCCCTCATGGCAGTGCTTCTGGTATTGGGCCGCTGCTCGCCTCTTTCGCCTTCCACCGAAAAAAGCGCCCTCAAAAAGACATCCGACAACGGCGTAGTAGCCACGCCCGCCGGCCCTTCCGAACAAGCCAACAATCAGGCTCAGGAAGAGGACATCAAAAAATCCCTTCGCGACGTGAATGACGCAGAAGACGTGGCCGTGGTTTCCGAGAAAGAATTCAACGCCAGCTCCCGCGAATCCATCCATGGCAATCAGCCCGCGGATTCCGACCGGGTGAAATTCGTATTCCAGAGCCGCAAACCCCGCCTTCTCGTGCTACCGCTTAGCGCCGAAGAAAAGCAGAATTTCGCGCAAGGCGCCGTGCGCATCGATCTCGCCAAACGCCTTTCCTCTCAAATGAGCGAAGACACCCGTAAGCTGTATTTCAACCTGCTTTATCGTCAACTGAAGCGCCTGCACGGGCGTGCTGTGGTGCTTCTTTCCCAGGATCAAATGGATTTACCAGAAGCAGTGAACTCCTTGCCTATCCGCGCCAGGGTGCAGCTCGGCTTTCTGGGCGACGATCAGGCCTTCCTTCGCCTTTCGCGCGCGGAAGAACACATTGACGATGCGCAACAAGAGTTGATCCGCTCCCATATGGAACGGGCCGTCGCATTAGCCGTAGTGCTGGAATAAGAGCACCACTAGCAGTATCCTGCCCTCCAATTCCAAGGGGGTTAGATGTCGCAACAGAAACCACAGAATCCTTATCGTGAGCCCTTCACGCTCGGCACTTCCATCACCGTTACGGTGGAAAAAGAAGTGGCAGAATACCTCAAGGTAATGAGTGAGCACACCAAGATCCCGGAAGGCGAGCTCGTGAACACAGCCATGCGCCGTTATATTTCCGCGCATAGCGATTACTTTCCCAGGGACTTTTTCAAGAAGAAGCGCACCACTTCCGGTGCCGACTGAGATTTAAGGGGGCTCGATGAGCATTAAGAGCGACAAATGGATCAGCCGGATGTGCGTAGAGCACAAGATGATCGAGCCCTTCGAGCTCAAACAAGTTCGCAAAGGCCAGATCTCTTACGGGGTATCCAGCTACGGTTACGACATCCGCGTGGCCGATGAATACAAGATCTTCACCAACGTGAACGCCACGCTCGTGGACCCCAAGAAATTCGATACCAGCAATTTCGTAACCGTTACCGCCGACCATTGCATTATCCCGCCTAACTCCTTCGCTCTCGCGAAAACGGTGGAGTATTTCCGCATCCCTCGCGGAGTGCTCGCCATCTGCGTGGGAAAAAGCACCTATGCCCGCTGCGGCCTGATCGTGAACGTGACCCCCCTCGAGCCCGAGTGGGAAGGCATCCTTACCCTCGAGATTTCCAATACCACGCCTCTTCCCGCCAAAGTGTACTCGAACGAGGGCATCGCCCAGCTCTGCTTCTTCGAAAGCGACGAGCTCTGTGAAACCTCCTACCGGGACAAGAGCGGCAAATACATGAACCAGCAGGGCCTCACGCTTCCGAAGCTGTAAAGCACCGTCAAAAGTTCGGCGGTGAACGAAAGCCTTGTAGCGAAGACAAGCCATCCGGAAATCATCCAACCTTAACGACGCATCCTTCCTTTTGGACTACAATGAATGCTCCAAGGAGGGAATCTCATGCGTCTTGCTGCCTCGTTGTCCGTCGCCACTGTTCTCGCTCTATCCGCCTGCAGCGGTTCCAATCATCAGTTTTCAAAAAGCGGCTGGGACCAGACACCCAGGGAAATCGCCTCCGCGGGAGAACTTCCATTCTCCCTGGAACCCTACGCCGAGCCCCTCCAAAAAGTTTGCCAGTATGAGCAATCGGTAAACCAGAATCCGCAAAAGTGCCGGCAGATCCTCCGGGTAAGCGAAGTGAAGAGGGAGCTTTACAAGGAATACCCCAGCTTCCAGCCGGAAGAACTGAAATCCATGGCGGAAAAAATCAATGTCGCCTTCGCCGCGAAAAGCGACGCCGTAACCGCGGCGCTTCGCCAGGCCGGGGCCATCAAAAATAACGACGTAGCCTACGACGGCCGCCGGCACCGCCTCACCCACTCCAAAACGCTCGCTTGCGCCGTGGGCGAGTTCACCGTTTCCCGCGAAGTGCCCAATGCACTACAGGTGGGAATCTTCCGCCATTCCGGATCACGCTACAAAACCTATTCCCGCTTCGCGAACGGCACCACCTTCGTAAAGGAGGATTCCGACGCCGACGCCCGCTCCCACTCCGTGAAGCTGATCGGCGCCGAAGGACGCAAGCTGCTTCCAGGCAGCGAAAACACGATGGACTTCGTGATGAACAATGCCCCTGTGTTCATCTTCAAGTCGCCCCAGCGCTTCACCAACTTCTTCACCGACGTGCTTTCCTACGGAAACGACAAATTATCCAACGCCCGCAAACTTGCCTACCTTGCGAAGGAGTTCAAGCTCCCCCGCCTCACCGGGCGCTACGACGAATCAAAGGCGCTCGATCTTCTCACTGGAAGAGAACCAATGAACCTCCTCGACGAAACCTTCTACAGCGGAATTGCCCACCGCTGGGGCAATCTCGCTGTGAAAACCCGTTTCAAGGCAGTGAGCTGCCGCGCACCCGACGGAAAAGAAATCAACCGGCGCCCAGAGCTGGCGAAAATCCACAAGAGCGGCCCCGATTTCTACCGCAAGGCCCTCCAGCAGCACCTGCAGGAAGACCGCATCCCCGCCTGCTGGGATTTCCAGGTACAGGTGCAGGCCGATCCCTGGGCCCAACCCATCGAAGACAGCACCTACGCCTGGAAAGAGTCCCTCTCGCCATTTACCACGATCGGGCACCTGCGGATCGAGCCGCAATCGGTGGACAATCAGGACAAGCTCAGTGCCTGCGAAAGCCTTTCCTATTCACCCTGGAGAGTTCCTGCCGAAATGCGTCCTCTCGGCGATCTCGCCAAGCTCCGCCAGCTGGCGTACTACATGAGCGCCAAGGCTCGCAGAGAAGCGAACCAGAAAGCCGGGTTCCGGGGAGTTTCGCTCAGCGAACCCTCTGGGAACGAGCTCTCCGAAGAGTAATAGGGAGGAACAATGAAAATACGCCATCAAGCCACTACTATCGCGTTTGCAGTTACCGCCCTACTCACTTCCTCCTGCTCCCGCCAGCAGGCCAAACCCGCTGAAGCCGAGGCTCAAACCCAAACCTCCACCGAGCGCCAGATCGCCTGGAATCCTTTCGGCCGGGGCGAAGGGCGCCTGGAAACGGAGCCAGTCACCTTCTTGAAACAGAACTGGAGCCAGACCGACCGGGAAGCCTTCTACTTCACCCCCCAGGGCTCTCACATCATCCCCGTGCGTTTCGCCAAAGAACTGAAAGCTGAAAACGGGCGCCCCTTTTTCACCAGCGAGAACCTCTCTCGATACGGCTATCTTCCTCAAAAAGCGGAGCCCAAGATGAATCCGCTCGGCCTTCCCGTGGGATTCACGATCGACGGCTATATCGGCTATAACGGCGTTTTTGGGTCCAAGAAAGAGGTGGGAGAGCGCTGGGTGGGCATCAACTGCGCCGCCTGCCACAGCTCAAACCTTAAGTTCGGCGGCAAAACCCTTCGCATCGACGGCGGGCAATCGCTCTCCGACTTTCAGCGGTTCGTGAATGATATGGACCGGGCCGTGGAACGCACGGCAAGAAATTCAGGGCGGATGCAGGATTTCATCAGAGCCGTGGCCTCAAAGATGAATCCTCCCGCCCCCCCGGAACAAGTGGAAGCCGATTTCCGCAAGTTCGTGCGCGAGCGGGAGGTGTGGCAGAAGATGAACGGCTCCAGCCACCATTTCGGAGCCGGAAGAAACGACGCCTTCGCCGTGATCTTCAACCAGGTTCTCGCACGTGATCTCGGGATTCCGGAAAACGCCCGCGAGCCGGATGCGCCCGTGTCCTACCCCGTGGTATGGGACGCCCCTCACCACGATTGGGTGCAGTGGAACGGCCTCGCCAGCAATAACCCGGATATCGGTGGCCCCATGGCGCGCAACCTCGGCCAGGTGCTCGGTGTATTCGGGCGAGTGGATTTCAGCCAGCAGACAGAGAAGCTTGGTGGATTCTGCACCTCTGCCAGAAGAACCGGGCTCGAAACCCTCGAAGAAAAGGTGCAGAAGTTATGGTCGCCCAAATGGCCTGAAGAGATCCTCGGGCGGCTCGATTCTAACCGGGTAAAAGCTGGCAAAGCGATCTATCAGAAGAATTGCGTTTCCTGCCACGCGATCCTTAACCGGGAAGACCCCAGGCGCTCGATCGTGGCCAAGCTGATCGATATGAACGTGGTAGGCACGGACCCTCAGATGAACCTGAGCGCCGGAAACCGCATGGCCCTCTCCGGCAGCCTGATCGGAAGAAAAACCCGCCTGCAGCAGGGACGGCCCCTGGAGCGTGACGAACCGGCCGCCTTCGTGCTGAAGCATGTGGTGGCCAGCGCCCTCGCAGGCACGATCAGCCCGCGCACCTGCGCAGATTCGATCGAGACCGACAACCTGACGCTTTTCAACCGCTGGAGTAACGTGGTGAAGAAAGCGCTGCTCGATACCCCCCTTCCCACTGGAGACGAAGGAACGAACAGAGAAGAGAGAAAAGCCACTCTTCTGGCCACTTTGGGCCGCTATAAGGCGCGTCCCCTGAACGGAGTTTGGAGCTCGGCTCCCTTCCTCCACAATGGATCGGTTCGCTCGCTCTACCAGCTTCTCCTTCCCGCGCGGGAACGAGAGGCCAGCTTCCTCGTTGGCTGTGAGGATTTCGATCCGTCGGAAGTGGGCTTCCGCTGCTCGGAAGGCTCTTCCCCGGTGATCAGCCGCTTCGACACCTCGAAAGAGGCCAACTGGAATTCAGGCCACGAATACGGAACGGGCCTGAGCCATGAAGACAGGCTGAATCTGATTGAATACGTGAAATCATTGTGAACAGATATTGTGAGCGGTTAATGGTTGTTCCGATTTCGGACGTTTGCCTAACGCCCCATCTCCACCGATTCTACATTTTGATCTATTTCTAATGATTTAGCTCCTTGGAGCTTGGTGCGCATTTGCAACTAAGAGCGGATGATTCAATCCACCAGCGCCCCATTTGACATTTTTGAGTCACCTCCTTACTGCCCCAATCACAAATGTGCTTGGCACTCTTTGGATATATGCGAACAAGACAAGCGCTTCATCCGTTACGGATCGCGCAAAGTGACCCGCTTCCCTTACAGGACGCGCCGATTCTCCTGCTGCAATTGCAGAAAAGTTTTCTCTGACTCGATCTTTTACCTCTTCTATCGAGATAGAACAGAGCCCACCTATCAAGAAATTTTCCATCGCCAAGGTCACGGACAATCCAGACGCAGCCTTGCCAGGGATCTGAAATGCTCCCTCGACACCGTGCAGAGACGATTCCAAGAACTGGCACGCCAGGGCCTTATGCTTCAGGCACAAAGGGCGAAAGACCTGAAGATACGCGAGTCGGTTGCGTACGATGGACTCGAGAATTTTTGCGCTTCTCAGTATGAACCCAACAACATCAATCACGTAGTAGGCCGAGAGTCCTATTTCTTATACGACTTCAACTTTTCGCCTTTGAATCGGAAGGGGCGAATGAGTCACAATCAACGCCTGCAAGATCGGCGGCTAGCAAAAATTCATGGCAGATATCCGAGGAACGCAATTCAAACCGCCACTCACTCCATATTGAAACGCATGCTCGCCCGTTCCGCGGAAAGACTTATCTTCCATAGTGACAACCACCATGCCTACCGAGCAGCAATCGAGCTACTGCCACGGAGCTCAAAGATCGAACATGTCATCACATCTGCAAGAAGAGCCAGGAATTATAGAAACAAGCTATTCGCCATTAACCATTTGGATCGCCTGGCCCGCCAACAGCTCCCTACCTTTACGCGAGAAACGATAGCATTTGCCAAGCATTCTATCGGTATGATCGAAAGCTTCACTCTTTTGATGATCTGGAAGAATTTTATGAGAACGATTTTTATAAAGAAGAACAGAGAGGATCCGCGCAGACATCTGGATTCGCCAGCTATGCGTGTTGGCATCGCCGAAAAGGTGCTGAAGTTCCACGAATTTTATAAAATGCGGCTCATGCCGAGTCAGGTAGCCCTAAACCAGGACTGGACGAATTTTGTGGCTAGAAACGATCCAACTTCCAGAAGGCAGATCGCCTTCAACCATTAACCGCGCACAATAAAAGAAAAGGGCCCCTCTTGCGAGGAGCCCTCATCTTCCGTCTAACGTGCTGGCTTAGTAAACAACCTGCACTTTGGCCACCTTGAAGCCCCAGCGAACTTCGCTGGAGTCGGTGGAGAACTTCAGGGTCATCTTGTTGCCTTCCACGTAGAAGGTGGAAGCATTTTCCGACTTACCGGAGATGGAATCCATCTCGGCGCCGTTGGCGTCTACGATCTTGAGGAAGTCATAGCCGTCCTCGAGATCAACTTTCTCGAGCACGAGGCGCATATACTTCGCATTGGCTGGGCCTTCCACCGACCACTCCTGCTTGAAGGAGTTGGTGTAAGGGTGAGCCGATTCGATCACCTGGCCAAGTTCGTAATCCTGCCATGCATCTTCGGAAGGCTCCGGAGAAGGAGGATATACGCCCATGATGGCGTTGTAGATGTTCAAGCGGCCGCTGGAAGCCACCTTGCGGGTGAACGAAGGCACGAAATCGCGGCTCTTGAGGAGGCGCTCTTTCACTTCAGCGTAGGTCATAGCGGTATTGGTTCCCCAGAGGAGAGCCGCAGCGCCAGATACGTGAGGGGTTGCCATCGAGGTGCCCGAGAAGGTGTCGTAGCCGCCCTTCGGAACCGAGCTGTAGATCTTGTGGCCAGGAGCCGCAATATGAACCGTGCGCTTTCCATAGGTGGAGAAGCTGGCAAGGGTATCGAGGTTGGTGCTGGCGGCAACGGCCATCACGTTATCCAGCTGGTAGCCGGCAGGATAGTGAGGGCTGTTGTCGGAATTCTGGCCATCGTTACCAGCGGCAGCGATGAAAAGGATTCCGGCGTCTTTAGCTTCCTTGATCGAGTCGAACATGGCTTGCGAGAAGCCGCCGCCGCCCCAGGAGTTGCTCATTACGTTCACCTTCATCTTGGTGGCGTATTGAATCGCTTTAACGGCATCGGCCAGGGTACCGCTTCCGCCCCCGGTGAGGAACTTCAAGGGAAGAATGCGCACGTTCCAGGTTACACCGGCGATTTTCTGGCCGTTGTTGCCTTTGGCGCCGATCGTGCCCGAGCAGTGAGTGCCGTGCTCGTTGTCGTCCATGGGATCGTTGGTGGAAACACCAGCGAAGTTCCAGCCGTGGATGTCATCGATGAAGCCGTTGCCGTCGTCATCGATGCCGTTGCCGGCGATCTCTGCGGTATTGAGGAAGATATTCTCTGCGAGCTCGGGGTGGGTGTAGTCCACACCGGTATCGATCACGGCAACCGAGATTTCGCGGTTACCGGTGGTAACGGCCCAAGCCTTGGTGGCACCGATATCAGCTCCGGCTTTGCCGGCCACGCCGTTTCCGGGCTCTTTCTGGCCAGTATTCTTCATGCCCCAGAGAAGACCGAATTCGGAGTCCGTGGGGATCACTTCTCCGGCATCGGCGCGCACATCGCGCTGGCCGCTGATGCGAAGAATGTAGTTAGGCTCGGCGTATTCAAGATCCGGGTTCGAAGCCGCGGCCTGGAGGTAGGAAGCGGTTTCCTTGTCTCCTTTGAGGCGGATCACGAACATATCGTTCTTGGTTTCGAAGGGCTTGATCTCCATGATGGTGAAACGGCCGGCATCGAAAATCTCCGCTTGAGATTTAAGGAGGGCCGAAGGTTTCACTTTCACGATAAGCTCGCCAGGCACGCGATCATGTTGTGCCAGGAGGCTTTGGAACTTGGAGATATCCGAGTGAGCGCTTTCGATCGAGCCCAGAAAGATGCCCGTCGATGCAGTGCCGAGAACGGCTACAGACCATAGTAAATGGGAAACCTTGAACATTGACCCCTCCGTGATTGTCCGACATCCCCGTTTTCATCCTTGGGGAGACTCCGCCATTGCGCCCGGCTTTTCAAAGTTCGGACTTGGCAATGATAGAGCAACAAAATCGTAACACTCGCTAAACACTCGTCAAAAAATTATATTTGTTTTTACAAACGCGGTCTGACAACAACTCGATAAATTTTACAGACACCGTGCGCAAGCAAAGACAAAGAGGAGGCAAACCGGAAGGAAAAACATTCCAAGACATATGCCCCTAAGTCCTGGAGAACCTTGTGGGGAAAGCCAAAGGCTGTTAATTCTGAGACGAGTTGCGAGGATTGGATAAGCCATCCTCCCTTTCGGCCCCCCTCCCCCTTTCCTCTTCCATTCATGAAACAGAGCCAGGCCGAGGAGACCGAAATTTTAATTATTCACCGCGTTACCTTGCGTGACTCCTTCCTGCCCGTCCCTGCTCAGGGAACCCGCAAAGAGGCTCTAAGTCCTCAAGAATTCGCCGACCAAAAAAGGTAAGATTCCCATCTATGGCCAAAATGAAATTCCGATACAGAAACGAGATCCTGGACGTACTGGCCAAGCACCAGGGCCCCGTTAGCCTCAAAGTGATCCTCAGATCCATGCTCCCCCGGGAAGACTCCCGCAACCCCTCCATTGAGAGAGCGGTGGCCGCCGAGCTTCGCTACCTCATCAAAATCAAGGAAGTGGAAAAAGGATCCGGTTCCCTCTATCGCCTGCGCCCGGCGAAAAACGCCCGCGCGAAAAATCGCCGGCAGGATCAGCGTCCTTATGAAGACCGCGAAGCCCGGCAGGAGAGGGGAGAAGCCAAACGCCAATCCCCGGACAGCAACCGGGAAGATCGCAGCGGCCTGATCCGCGGCAGAGTGACCAAAAACAACCGCGGCTTCGCTTTCGTGGCCCCGATCAATCCTCCGCCCTTCCTGAAAGAAGATGTCTTCCTGAATCCCGAGGAAGCGGACGAACTTCTCACCGGCGATATCGTGGATATCACTCTAGACCGCCAACGTTCCGAGAAGGGCCATTCCGGCCGTCTCTACCGGGTGGTGGAACGCGGAATGCAAAAAACCGTGGCTCGCTACGTGAAAAACACGTCGCTAGGCCAACCCATGGCTGAGGTAGATACCAAAGACGTGCAGGTGCAGATCGCTCTCGCCAAGGATCCCACCTTCGCCCATGTGATTGACGGGGCCGCCGTGCTCGTGGAAGTGATCCGCCCTCCGCGTGGCTCGGAGCCTGCCCAGGGAAAAATCCTGAGCGTGCTGGCAGATTCCATGAACTCCACCACCGATGATCCGATGGTGATCGTGAAGCACAAATTAAGGGAAACCTTTCCCGATGCCGTGATGGCGGAAGCCCAGGCCGTGCCCACCTCGCTCCAGAAAAGCGACTTTCAGAATCGTGAAGACCTGCGCGAGCTCGCGTTCGTGACCATCGACGGAGCCGATTCTCGTGATTTCGATGATGCCGTATTCGCCCGCCGCCTGCCGAACGGGGTCACCCGCCTGGTGGTTACCGTGGCCGACGTGGCCCACTACGTGCGCCCGGGCACCATCATCGACAAGGAGGCTTACGATCGCGGCACTTCGATCTACTTCCCCCACCGCGTGCTGCCGATGCTTCCCGAACGCCTGTCTACCGGCATCTGTTCGCTCAACCCAAACGAAGACCGCCTGGTAATGGCCTGTGAGATTGAATACGACCAAACCGGCCGCAAGCTGCGGCACAGGGTATTCGAGGCCGTATTCCGCTCGCACCATCGTTGCGTATACGAAACCCTCCAGCAGTTCTACGACCGGCCGGGGGATAACGGGCACGAATATGCCCCTAAGGTGAAAGAGAGCCTTCTCGCCCTTTACGATCTTTACAAGAAACTACATCAGGCGAGGATCCGCCGGGGCGCCATTGATCTGAACCTTCCCGAAGCCAAAGTGAAGGTGGACAGGGAATCCGGAGAGGTGAAAGAGATCGTGCGTACGGAGCGCCTCGATACCCACCGCCTGATCGAGGAATTCATGATTTCGGCCAACGAGGCGGTTACGGAAATCATGGAAGAGCATGAGCAGGCCTTCGTGTTCCGGGTGCACGAGCCACCGGAGCCTGAGGCTGCCCAGAAATTCCTGGATACAGCCAAGGCGCTACACCTCAAGGTGAATGAGAACTGGCTGCGGGACGAGATCACCCCGCAAACCTACCAGAAGATCCTACGCGCCATCGAAGAGAGCCCGGCTGCCCGGGTGCTCAACTTCCTGCTCCTGCGCTCGATGAAGCAGGCTTTCTACTCGCACGAGAACCTCTATCACTTCGGCCTGGCTTCGGTGGCCTATACCCACTTCACCAGCCCGATCCGCCGCTACCCCGATCTCGTAGTGCACAGGCTTCTGAAAGCCTGGATCCATCGCTCCAAGAAGGAGCAGCAGGCAGCCAAAGGGCCCGCCCGCAATCTGGAAGAGTGCATGCAGCACTGCTCGATGCGGGAGCGCGTGGCAGTAGACGCCGAACGCGAGCTCGTGCGGATCAAACAAGTGCGATACGCCGAGAAACATCTGGGCGAGGAACATGTAGGCACGGTTATCGGCATCAATCCGAAAGGCGCCTATGTGGAACTGGCCGAGGCCTTCATCGAGGGATTTATTCCTCTCGAGCGCTTCGGCGCCGATTTCGTTTTCAACGAGAAGCTCTATCACCTGAGAGGAAAACGCTCCGGCAAGATCGTGCAGATCGGCGATCGCATGAACGTGCAGATCGCACGCACCAACCCTCATCTGCTCCAGATTGAGCTCGAGCCCTTGGCCGGCAAGATCAGGAAGGCCAAACCGAACTCCGAGCGCGCGTCGGGCTCTCCCAAGATTCCTCCAAAAGAGGCACGGGATTTCTGGACTCCCGAGGATTTTGAATGAGCCTGCTCGCCGCCCCCAGGCAGATGACCCGCACCGTGCGGAATATCGCCAGGATCAGGCAGATCACGAGCGTGTTCGCCAAGCATGGTTTTCAGGAGCTGATGGATAAGCTGGGCTTTGCCCGCTTTATCCCCCAGAAATACAGAAGAGCCAGACACGAACTCGATCCACAGACTGCACCCGAGCGCCTGCGCGTGGCCTTTGAGGAGCTTGGCCCCTCCTTCATCAAGCTTGGGCAGCTGCTTTCTTCTCGTTCGGATTTGTTGCCGGAAAATTACGTGAATGAGCTCTCGAAGCTCCAGGACAGAGTGACCCCCCTTCCCTACACCGTGATCAAGCATACTGTGGAAAGAGAGCTGGGATCCTCAATCGAAGAATTCTTCTCGTCCTTCTCCGAGGAGCCTTTGGCCTCCGCCTCTATCGGGCAGGTGCATGAGGCGGAGCTCAAGGATGGCAGCCAGGTAGTGGTGAAAGTGCAGCGGCCCGGAATCGATGTGCTGATCAAAACCGATATTTCGGTGATGACCTCCCTCGCCGCCGCCTGCGAGCGCTATTTTCCCGAAAGCCAGGTGCTGGCCCCGCAAACTTTTGTGGAGGAGTTCTTCCAGGCGATGAGCCTCGAGCTCGACTTCATCCTCGAAGCCAACAATATGATCAAAAGCCGGGAGAACCTCAAATCCCTGCCCGATGTGCACGTGCCCGAGGTTTATCTCGAATTCTGCACCCAAAAGGTGCTCGTGGTAGAGAAGCTGGATGGCCTGAAGGCTGATAGTGGCTCCAGCCTGGACAAGAAAGGCATCGATCGTAAAGCCCTGGCTGAAACGGCGGCCCGCGCCTTCCTGAAAACCGCGCTGGAAGACGGCTTCTTCCATGGCGACCTCCACATGGGAAACCTCTTTGCGCTTCCCCCCAATGAAGAATCCGGCGGACGCCCCCGCCTCGGGATGATCGACTTCGGCATCATGGGCTATCTCACTCCCCGCGCCCGGGAGAGCCTACTGCGGATCCTGGTAGCCCTCTCCGAGGAAAATTTCGAAACCCTCTGCCTGGAATATGCCGAGCTCGGCGCCTCTCGCGGCAGTACCGATTTTGATGCCTTCCAGCGCCAAGTGCAGGCCACTGTGGCGCCTTATCTTGGCTTGCCGTTGGCGCAGATGAACGTGGGGAAGATCCTGATCGATGCCACCACCGTGGCCGCCCGCCATCACATCCGCATCCCTCGTGAATGGATGCTCATCTTCAAGGCTATTTACACGCTGGAGGGCACCTGCCGCCGCCTGGATCCTGAATTCAACCCCATGCCGTTGCTCGAGGCCTATGTGGAACCTCTTCTGCGGCCCTCGATGAACTGGACCCAGTTCTCGAAAGACATGCTGCTGGGATCGAGGGATATGCAGTATGTGGCCCAGATGCTGCCGCGCCAGCTGCATTGGTTTTTCAAACGCCTGGCCTCCAACGGTTACGCGATCGAATTCACCGACGCCCAGGCCGAGCTGAACCGGCAGTCATCGGAGAAAAATTCCAGGCGTCTGGCCAATGCTGTGGTGGGGGGCGCCTGCTTGCTCGGAGCGATGGCTGCCTTTCACTTTTCCTATACGGTGGATTCCTTCTGGTTCCACTTCGTTGGGGTGACGCTCTTCCTTGGGGCGGGCTGGAGCTTCTGGCGAGTGCAGAGGTAACCCCTTATGCTGGGGCCAACCATAGGCGTACCCGCTATTTAGGCCCGAAAGCCCCTTTTATTCCAGCTGGGGCAATACCCGTCCAATTCGCTTTTATTAGATCTTCGAGGACGGTAAATCCAGCTCCACCCTGCCAAACTGGAGCCTTTCCCCGTGAGCCTTTCCCTTCTTCTGCTTTCTCTATTCCTCCCCCCTTCCGCCTTCTCGCTTCCTCAGTTGCAGAAGGACTCTCTTCCCCGAGTGTACCTCGGCCCTAAAAGCCCGGCAGAGCGCACCGCCTGGCTCGAGGCCATGAAGAAAGCCCGGGAGCACGATCAGAAAGTGATCCGCGATCGCATCTCCCGCATGAACCTGCCTTATCCCTCGATTTATGAGCAGATGGATCTCGATTGGATGCTGCTTCCACAAACCAAGATCATGGTGCACGACCGGTGCTTCTACGACCCCGAAACGCAGCAGTATACTCCCGGCAAATGCCTCGACGACTATGAAGCCCGCTACGGCGGCGTAGGCAGAGTGCTGATCTGGCCGGCCTATCCCAATATCGGCGTGGACAATCGCAACCAGTTTGATTACCTCCGCGATCTGCCAGGCGGCCTGGATGCGCTTCGCAAAGCCATAGATGAGATACACCGAAGGGGAATAAAGGTTTGCCTTCCTTTCAACCCCTGGGACACCGGCACTCGTGATGAAGGCGCTCCGATGGAAGAAGCCATGGCCAGCATGCTCCTGGCGCTGAACGCCGACTGCCTCTTTGCCGACACCATGATCGGGCCCGACAAGAAATTCTTCGAAGCCACGCTTCGCAAAGGAAAGATCATCGCGCTCGAGCCCGAGCTCGGCTTCCTGGAAGGCGATGATGAAGACGATGTGGGCAAAGAAAAAGACCGGCTGGAATCCATCCACTTCGCCCCCATGAGCTGGAGCTACGTGAGCGATGGCGAAGGCAACTTCCCCTTCGTGCCGGCCGTGGAGCGATTCAAATGGATCGAGCCCCGCCACACACCTTGCGTAACGTTCCGCCAGGAGCAAGACCACACGAACAGCCTGCAGTTCGCCTTTTTCAATGGAATCTGCTTCAACGCCTGGGAGAACATTTTCGGGGAATGGAACGGGATGCGAGAGCGCGATGCGGAAGCCCTGCGGAGAATCGCCACCATATACAAGGCACTGCCGCGTTTCTTCAGAAGCAACGATTGGGAGCCGCACTACCCCACTCTGCAGCACGGGATATTCGCTTCACGCTTTCCTCTTCCAGAAGGCACGATATTCACTCTCGTGAATCGCCACAAAAGCAAGGGAAAGGAAGGCTCTCAGATTCGCCTTCCCTTCCGCGGGCAGCGCTTCTTCGATCTTTGGAACGGAACCGAGCTCACTCCCTTGGTGAAGCAAGGCACGGCCACACTGCGTTTCCCAATGGAGGCTGGTGGTTTCGGAGCTGTTTTCGTGCTGCCTCAGGGAGCCGCCCTCGAGCACGCACTGGTTCAGCTGCTGCCCAAAATGCGGGAGCTATCGCGCCGCAAGCTGGATAGCTATAACGCCGAATGGAAATCACCCAAACAAACCATGGTATCCACCGGCCGCACTATTCCCTACCAGAAGGCCCCGGCTGGAATGTTCCTCGTGCCGGGAAGCCACAGCTATCTCTTCCAGAGCAAGGGCATGATCATCGAGCAATACAATGTTTCCGGAGTTCAGTTTCCCTGGGAAAAAGAGGCGGATTCGGATCATGAGAAGCGCCTGCGGATCCCGGCCTTCTACCTCGACCGAAATCTCGTAACGAATGGGGATTTCGAGCACTTCATGAAAGCCTCCGGCTATTCCCCTGAAGGCAAAGACCAACACAATTTTCTGAAACACTGGCCCGCTCCTTCGAAAGAATCCGTGCGCTGGGTTTCCCTGGAAGACGCCCGGGCCTACTGCTCCTGGGCTGGAAAACGCCTACCCAACGATTGGGAATGGCAGTACGCGGCCGAGAAGGGCGGATCTTCAGGCTTGAAGGAAATGAGCGGCAAACTGTGGCAGTGGACGAATGAGTTCCGCGATGCCGGAAACCGCCGGGCTCTGCTGCGGGGAGGCTCTTCCTTCTGCCCGCAAGGCTCGATGTGGTACTTTCCGCGCACCACGGAACACGAAGAGGGAAAGAGCAATGGCAATGGATGCTCCCCCACGCGCAACCGCGAACACGGCACCTACCTGCTGATGGCTCCAAGCCTGGACCGGGCGGAAACGATCGGGTTCAGATGCGCGGCGGATTCGGCGGGCACCACTAAATGAATTCGATTCTTTACTTGCTTCCAGCCGCCTGTTTGATCAGATCGTCGAAGTACTTCTTCATGCCGGAGGATCTCTCAAGCTCTTTGCATTTTCTGAAACACTTCGCGGCAAGGGCTGGGTTCTTCAGCGTTTGATAAAGCGCGCCCAAACAGGCCTGAGCACGAAGAAAGGCGGGCCGGAGCTTTACTGCCTCCTCTAGATGCTTCAGCGCCTTTCCCGGCTGTTTCTCGATCCAGAAAAGATGCGCCCCAAGAAGAAAGTGTGCATGCGCATTTTCGGGAGAACGTCTGATCACCGTTCCAAGAAGCATCTCGCCCGCGTCCCGGGCTTCGTGGCCTAACAGGCCCTTGGCCTGCACAATATCCAGAAAGTCGAGAAGCGTCGTGTTCCCCTCGTCCTCCATCATTGCTTCCACCAGCAATGCCCGTATCTGGCTGGAGGGCGCTTCCGCCTCGAGCAGAATCTGCGCCATCAATAGTGCGAATGAAGCGTTCTTTCTGAGCGCGGGCTTCGCCTTCTCCAGCTCCTTGCCCAATACCAGGGCCTGTTCTACGCGGCCTTCCTGAAAGGCGGCACGCACGGCCTTCAAGCTCGGATTCTCTTCGGTGTCCAATGAGGCCATTACGCATTTGCAATAGGGGCAAATTCCCACGGAGGGGCCGGAGGTTGCGCCGCACGACTTGCAAACCAGATCAAAACTCATCGCTTGGCTCCGCAATTGGCGCAAAATTTATCTTCTGATCCGACACGATGTGCGCACTTGGGGCAGCTATCCGCCTTCCCCGAATAGGCTATCGAAGGAGCTTCCTCGGTTCCTGCGAGCAATCCTTTGCCTAGCATCAATCCCATCATCATCTGCAGCTGATCGCTGCCATGGCCACTTCCAGGTTTCCCGAGCGAGGCAGCGGCCTGATACATGAGATACTCGCGAGTATTGCCAATTACGCTCATCGCCGCCTTTTCGTTCATTGCTTTTAACACTTCGTCAGGAGGAGTTACGGCGAATACCTGCAGATCGATCACCCGGAGCCCAAAGCGCCCGATCTTCTCGTTCACCAGATGCTCCAGGCGCTCAGACACCTTATCGTTGCTTCTGCCTAGCTCCTCTATCCTCGATATATCCTGAATAGCCTCAGGGAAACATTCAGCAATCTGCCCCTGTACGAGCTGTTCCGCCTCCGTGATGTCATATGCGTGGCGTGACCCCACTAAAGTCAGAAGCAGTTTATGCGGGTCTTTGGCTACGAGATTGAATTGCCCGTAGGCGCGAACTGGTATCGGGCCCGCATCTTGAAAGTGATGAACGATTGGCCTCGGAGTGCCCCACCGCCTGGCCGCGAATACGTTCCCGGAAAAGAACCAAAGCTCGCATCGGATCGGGCTCTTGAAGCCGAGTTTCAGGTTCGATAATTTCGTCAATACAGGGATATTGCCCGTATTCAGCTCATGAGTGCCATCGGCGAAAAGTTCCGCGATCTTTCCCTTGTGCACGAATACGCAACACTGGCTCGGCCGCACCACTACCACGGTACCATCATATAGATCAGCCGATCCCTCATGGGGAACCCGGGCCGCCAGAAGCGTGCCGGAGGGATCTTCGAATTCATAAATGCCGCGAAAGAAATTAGTTTGATCGTTTTTTCGGCTCACCCTATTTAGCCTATGCTGAATCCAGCAGGCTTTCTACGGCGATACCGTGTAGGAATCCTGAGCTGCTATACCGAATCCATTCCCCAGTACCAAAGGCGCATCGGAAGAAAGGCCTGCAGTTCCTGGTTCTCGGGCAGCTCGGGCCCGAAGAGCAGGCGGAGAAAACCCGCTTCATCCAGCACTAGAGGCTCTTCCTTCTTCCAGATCAGCTCGTAATCCCCATTCTCATGGTTGATCGAGAGATCCTCGGGTTTCAGCCCTATCTGTTGCATATATTCATGAGTGAGTTTTTTCACTTTATCGAAATCCAGCAGCTTCACCAGGGCGAGGTATTCGGCGCTGATGGTCATCCCCATCCCGTCCAGGGCGTAGATCCAGGGCACTTCTTCCGGCATGAACTGCGGGCTCAGCAAATAAAGCTCGTGCTCGAAATCCGTAAGGCATCGTGCCGCCAGGTGGTGGAGCGCCCCCTCTGCGCCTCCCCACTCGTGGATATAATTCTGCAGGTCTTTTCCCTTGCCGATCACGAAATAAGCGGCGAGCTGCTTGCCCACCCAGGCGGAAACCACCCGGCAAGAGCCGCTTTTGAGAAGAAGCTCATGCTCTTCCTCCGAGCGAGCGATTCCCAGAGGATAAATTTCGAGGAATCCGCGCGACTGCCGCAAGAAATCCTCGTCGAGCTTCTCGTCGGTGATCCTCAATGCTGAAGCAGGAATCCCCAGCTTCTCGCCCAAATCGCTGAGCTTGTTGGCGTGCGAAGGTTCGAGCTTCACCGTCCACTGCCGGCCCACCAGATGAAATCCCAGCTTCTGATAGAACTCGTGCTTATCGCTCCAAAGAAAAGCCAGGGCCGCGCCCCCTCTTTTGGCTTCCCGGGCGCATTTTTCCACGAGCTTGGAGGCCAATCCCTGCCCCTGCTTTTCTTCCCGGGTGAACACCCCACCAATTCCGGCAACAGGTAAAGAGAGGCCTTCCACCCGCATCACGGCGGGATAGTAACCCGCATGAGCGGTGATGCCGCTTTCGTCGGAAAAGAGCCATAAATGTTTGGAATTGCTGGCTTGGTAGAGCTGAGGGAAGTCTCGTGCCACCCCCGGCTCGTCCTTATTATATCCTAGCGCGGAGGATATCATACCAGTTAAGTCGGGCAATTCTGATCCTACGGGATTCCGTGCTTCCATCTCTCCATTCTGCACCAGAAAAAGCCATGTCTAAATATTTTACATTTTCCTCTTAAGGAAATTTGGCCGCCTCCGAAGAGATACATGTAGGCACTATGGCCTGCCGGGAATGCAAGGAATCGCAATCTCGAGAGTGAACGAAGAACGCCATCACGGAGGATGGAGTCATGGGACTGAGAATCAATACAAACGTGGCCTCGGTGAATGCGCAGCGATCGCTGCGGCTCACCCGCCAAGCTCTCGACAAGAGCCTCGAGCGCCTCTCGAGCGGCAGCCGGATCAACCGCGCTGGCGACGACGCGGCCGGCCTCGCCATCTCCGAAAGCTTAAGAGCCCAGATCCGCGGCATGAAGCAAGCCCAAAGAAACGCTTACGACGGCATCTCCATGGTGCAGGTAGCGGAAGGCGGACTCACTGAAATTTCCAATATCGTGGTGCGCCTCAGAGAACTCGCGGTGCAGGCCGCTTCTGATACTATTGGCCCCTCTGAAAGAAAGTTCCTGAACGTGGAATTCGAGGCTCTCCTGAGCGAGATCGATCGTATCTCCCACTCCACGGAATTCAACCGCGTTCCGCTCCTCAACGGAGCCGGCGGTATCATCGATATCCAGGTAGGCACGGGCAACAACCCCGCCACCGACCGAATTACCTTCGACCCCAGTGCCACCAACGTGGGAAGCACGGCCTTAGGCCTGAACCTCACCAACGTGCTGGACAAAAACGCCGCCCAGGCAAGCTTGAGCTTTATTGATAAAGCCATAGCCGGGGTGAGCTCGATCCGCGCCGATTTCGGTGCGATCCAGAACCGATTGCAATCCACCGTGAACAACGCCGCGATCTCCATCGAGAACATCTCGGCAGCGAACTCCCGGATCCGCGATGCCGACATGGCCGAGGAAACGGCGGAGCTCACGAAGCAGAATATTCTCTCGCAGGCCGGCACCTCGGTTCTGGCCCAGGCGAACAACAGCGGTGCAGGGGCCCTCCAGCTCCTGAGCGCGATGAGCCAGATGTAAGCGAGGCAAACGATTTGTGAACGTTAGATGTGATGTTGATGCAAGCTGAAGCGAATGAGCCAAGACCGATTAAGCTTCGGTCAGAAAAAAATACGCAATGAATGTGAGCTGCTTAACCGCGGCAAAACGTTAAAGTTGCGCCCTGTTTCCTGCGACCGGTTCTGGATCTCACAAGGATCCAGAACCAACCTATTTGGGCGAAAAAATATATGAGCGGTTTCGGCCGCTACTAAGTGAAAGTGTAACCATCAACGGCAGGATGCCGAGCCTATCCACAAAAGGAAGGCACTCAAGGAGGAATACTGATGACCAAGGAAGGATAAGAAAATGGGTCTCAGAATTAATACAAACGTGGCGGCGCTAAATGCCCAGCGATTGCTGAGCAATAGCACCAACGCCATGAGCAACAGCTTGGAACGCTTGTCCAGCGGCAGCCGCATCAATAAAGCAGGTGACGACGCCGCAGGTCTCGCGATCTCCGAGAACCTCAAGGGCCAGATCCGTGGTTTGCGCCAGGCAAAGCGAAACGCATCCGACGGTATCTCTCTCGTGCAGGTAACAGAAGGTGGTCTCAACGAGATTTCGAACATTCTGGTTCGTCTCCGCGAGCTCTCCGTACAGGCTGCTTCCGACACCATCGGAGACACCGAACGGGCCTTCACCGATCGCGAATTTCAGAGCTTGAAGCAGGAAATTCAGCGTATCGCCGAAAGCACCACCTACAACGGCACGCAAGTGCTGGCTGGAAGGGAAAAGCCGATCGACATTCAAGTGGGTATCTTCAATTCGGCCAACGACCGATTGAGCTACGACACGAAGTTTGCCGACAGCCGTCTCGAAGCCCTTGGAGTTGTAGAAGAGCAGGTATCGACCAAGCTGGGAGCCCAAACCTCCCTCGCGAAGCTCGACGCCGGTCTCAAGAAGGTGAACGAAGTGCGATCCACCCTCGGTGCCATGCAGAACCGCCTGGCGTCTACGGTGAACAACCTGTCTATCTATGACGAGAACCTCTCGGCCGCTAACTCCCGTATCCGGGACGCCGATATCGCCACGGAAAGCTCGGAGTTGGTGAAGCAGCAAATCCTGCAGCAGGCTGGTGTGGCAGTACTTGGCCACGCGAACACCTCGCAGCAGAACGCACTCAAGCTTCTGGGCTAACCAGGGATCTTGAGGATAGAATGAAGGGGTGGAAGCCATTGGGTTTCCATCCCTTCGATTTTTTCAGGAGCGCAGGCGTGGCCCGAAAACCGAAAGTATTCATAGTAGGCATCAGCGGCTTGATCGGGTATTCCTTGGGCCTCCATCTGCGAGAGAAGTTCCTGGTTACCGGTGCCTGCTTTCGGAACCAGGTTTGGATTCCCGGCGCACAGATCTTCCCCGTCACGCTAAAAACGGCAGACGTTCTCGAAACCGTGATCCGGGTGCAGAACCCGGATTTCATTATCGGCGCCGCCGGCATGAGCGACCGGGCCGAGGTGGAGGCCCAGCCGAAAGTTTCCGATCTCGTGAATATCATGATGCCGGTGAGCACGGCCATCCTGGCTAGCCGCCTCAGATCCAAGTATATCCACCTGGGCTGCGCCGAGGTTTACGACGGCGACAAAGGAAATTACGAGGAAGACGACACCGACTTCACTCTTTCCGATTCCGTGGGCAAGCAAAAGACCGCGGCCCACAGCTATATCCGGGCGCAAACGCTGGAAAGCACCAACCTGAGGCTGGGGCGGGTGCTGGGCCCGGGCCATCCGCACCGGCAAAGTTTTTTCGATCGCATTCGCTTCAAGGCAGCCGTCCGGGCTGAATTCGAGGCCTCCAGGAAAAAAAGCCGCTCTTACATCAGCGTGAAATCGGTATGCCAGGCGATGGAAGCAATCCTTCTCGGCGAATTCCCGGGAAAGCACCGGCTTTTTCATATCGGCGGCGCCAATATGACCGAGTTCGAGCTCGTGAGCACTTGGTATCAGCTGGTAGGAGCAGACAAGAAGCTGGTTTCCGTACTGGAACACGATACAAAGCGCGATCTTTCCCTTTCCTCCAAGCTCATGGAAAGCAGCTTTCCCACGTGGAAAGCGGAAAGCAAACAGGAGCTATTCGAAAATCTGGTGGGCGATCTCACTCCCGGCACGGGAGCCAGGCGCTGGCACAAAACGCTGCAAACATTATAGAGAAGAAGCTCAGAAGATCGCGGACGACTTCACGAATTCCGTGAAGAGATAGCGCACGACAGCGTCTACGGAGATCCGTTCGCCATGGAAGGTCCAGGCGAGATCGTTGAAAGGATAGAGCTGGGCGATGAGATCATAGCCCTCTTTTTTGGTTTTTACCGGGGCCTTGGTGAAGGTATTCGCCCGGTTCACGAAGGAAAAGTTGATCACGCCCAAGGCCGGGTTGGAGATCACGAGCTTCAGGGTGTTCCGGAAGATGATGAAATCCGCCTGGGTGTTGGAGATGTTGAAAATCTTCACCGAATTCGGCAGATGGGATCCGCCGCGGTAGGAATTGAAGAGATCCACGCAGTTGAGAAACTCTTCCCGCAGCTCCTGCATGAATTCGAGGGTGGCTTCATCCACCACCTTGCGGTGATCCTGGTGGCTCACGAAATCCCCGCTCCCCGTGCGCAAAAGCTCGGTTTCGTTTTCTGAAAGGCGCTTCAGCCAGTGCACATCTTTCGAAGGGCGCGACTTCAGCACCTGGCGCGGAACCTGAATCTCCTGCGGAACGCGGTCGGTCATGTTTCCAGTGTGATTGCTACGGTTTAGCGTGTCAAGCCCCGACCCGGCATTCGGTGGACGTTCCCTCCATAAAAAGTTATGAAGCATGCCCATGAGCCTGCCAATAATCTCAATCCTGCTATTGATGGCCCTGGTTGCCACGGCAGTGAAATGGCGCCGCACCGGCGCGGTGTTCGGGATTCTCAGCCTGCTGGTGATCGCGGGCATGGGGCTGCCTCCCCTCCCCCGATATTTTCTGGATTTACTGCAACCCTATGACGAGGGAGCGATTCCCGCCTGGAAGGCCAAGAACGCCATCGTGGTGCTGGGGGCCGGCACCGTGCCTGGCAAATCCCGGATCGAACTCAGTAGCAACGGGCGAATCCGGGTATGGAAAGCTGCACTGCTTTATACTGCCTGCAAGAGCATACCGGGCCGATCTTGCACTTTACTGCTCTCCGGCGGCGATCCGTTGAAAAACGGGGCCACAGAAGCCGAAGTGATGGCCAGGGAACTGGCTTCGCTGGGAATTTCTGCCAATGAAATGATTCTGGAAGAACAGAGCCGCAACACATTCCAGAACGCGAAAAATATCGCCTCTTTGCTGAAGGGGAAAAATTTTGATTTGGTTGCTCTCACCACTTCAGGAACACATATGCGCCGAGCGATGCTCTTTTTCTCGTTCTTTCTGATCAACGCCGTGCCTGCCCCGGCCGACCGAACCTCTGGCCTCTCCGCTAACTTGCCCGTGAGCTTCAATCTTGTAGCAGCAGACACGGTGATGCATGAAACCCTCGGTATACTTCAATTCCATTTTTACAATTTGATGGGTTGGAATAAGCCTCCAAGCGCCTAAGATTCAAAGGACTTCAAAAAGGCCTCCATTACTTTGACCGAAAATTCGTCCGCATGAAAATTCCTGATCTGCTCGATTGCAGTCCCGTCCTGGGGCCGCTTCGCACAGTCCAGAAAAGTTTCGGCCAACCCCACCATTTCTGCTGCCCCCGAGATCGCTCCCGGGCCAAGTTTGTAGGGGAATCCTTTCCTATTGCGCCGCTCATGATGCTGTAGAGCGATTTGAGGAATAATCGGATTGATATGGGCCACCTTCTGCAGAATTTCTGCTCCTAACACAGGGTGCTTTTCATATTTTTCCCTCTCCTCCGCAGTGAGCGAATCCGGACTGCTTTCGGCCTTCGTTCTAAGGGCCTCATCGAGTGACATCATCCCAATATCGTGCAATAGCGCGCCAGTAGCGATCAGGCCGTTCACTTTGTCGTCGGTGAATCCCATTGCCTTCAGCATCAACGAAGTCACAATCACCACAGACGCGCCATGATCCGCCATGGCAGCGTTTTCCAGAAAGAACTGAACATCAGCAAGCCGGGATAGCCCCCCCTTTTTCACCAGCACATTGGCCTGCTTCACGAAGCCCTGGGCTAAACTCAGAGTGGCTTCGGATACACCCGAACTTTTCAGAAATGCGAAAGTTTCCCCCCCAAGATTCATAACCTGGCTTATTTTCGTATCGTTTGGAACCCGGGGCGATTCCAGAATCGCGGCAGTCATTTTGTCGCAATACTGAAGGTAGAATAGCTGCGCTTCCTTCTTGATATAGAACTCTTCCACGCCTTTGTTCAGATAAACAATCAAGCGTTGGGGATCAAAGGTGTCGCCCGCCTTCAGGATCATCACAAACTTGTTTTCACCAAGCCGCACGAAGAGGTCGAAAAAGCTCTTTTGGCCGGAAAGGAAGCTTTTTGCCTCTATTGCATGCATGGAAGCATCATCGGTTTCCTTGGTTTCGCCCGTTTGCGTGAGATCATTGCGCCCGAGTTCAATAGCTCCGGCCAGGTTGAAATAGGAGCTGGGAATCATCGTTTGAATCAACTGCTGAGGGCTGACCGGCTTTTGTATAATGGCCTGAATATGAAGAGCGTTAAGTTCTTCATTTCTCAGAGGCGACGGGCTTTCATTCGAAAGAAGATATAGTGGCACGCTTGGCCTGTAAGCTTTCACATGCCGGATAAGTGGCAAAGCCAACGGTGAGCAGAGATTAATATTCAAGCAGATCGCGGAATAGCGGATACGGCTGTCGGCTATGGCCAGCTGGGCGCTTTTGTGATCTCTCAGGGCCGTAACCTGAACCTGCCCTCCTTCCTTTTCAACTCCGACCAAGAAACTCGAATCGTCGTCGGCAATCAGCACATGTGGTTTCTGCACAAAATTCTTTCCAATGAATCGGGCAACTGGAACTCAACTGCCGATATCAAGATTTTATCTCCCCTCCTCAATCTCTTCCAAAGAGATTATATTTTTTTTTATATATCTAATAAATAAAACGATCTGCGGCCGTGATGAAAACTGGCTGATTCGAGATTGAAACAGATAGGAAAACTGGGAGGGCGCTAAACGATCATGGACCGGCCCGTGAGCCTGGTTTCCATACGGCGCATTTTCAAGGCCTCGGTTTTCCCCTTCTCGTGGTCAAAACCCAGAAGGTGCAGAAGGCCGTGGGCTAAAAGAATTTCGAGCTCTTCCTCGAGAGTATGCCCGTGCTCCTCGGCCTGCTTCATAGCGCGATCTATGGAGATCACCACATCGCCCAGCCACCATTCCGGCACCAAGCGAGGATTGGCCCGAGCGGACTTGGAGAGAGTGCGTAGATCATCGGAGCTAAGTTGTGGAAAACTAAGCACATCTGTGGCTTTATCCTTGCCCCGCCAATCGCGGTTGAGCATGCGGATATGGGAATCATCCGTGAGGAGGATCGAGAGCTCAGCTTTTTTTAGGGCCGCCGCTCCCGGCACCTGGCACTCGGAAAGGTCGCGTATAAGGCGCCGTGCCCGCCGCTGAAGCCACTCCTGCACCCGCAGGTGGCCGGGGATTGTTTTTTGGATCTGTACCGCCATTGGGCCTCCTCTTAGCATTGTCTCTGATGGAACTCACGCCATATTCGATACGGGCATGGTAGATGCCAAGAAGCACGTCGAGAAAGCTCTTGGCGATGAGATCGAGGTCGCGAAGGGTGAGATCGCATTCCGAGAGCTGGCCTTCGGCGAAATACTTATTGAGGATGTTTTTCACCACGCCGGAGAGACGAAGCGGGGTGGGATCGGCCACGGAACGAGTGGCGGCTTCCACCACATCTCCGAGCATTACTAGCGCGGTCTCCTTGGATTGGGGCTTCTGCCCGTCGTATTTATAATCAGATTCCAGAACAGTATCAGGGTCTTCTGCCTGGCTTCGGGCTTTGTTGTAGAAATACCAGATGGTGGAGCTGCCGTGATGCTCGCTCATGGCATCGATGATCGGCTGGGGAAGCTTGAACTTGCGGCCTAGCTCCTGGCCCTTTTTCACGTGCTCCCGGATCACCATGGCGCTCATATGCGGCTGGAGGGCATCGTGCCTATTATAGCCACCGCCCTGGTTCTCGATGAAATACAGGGGGCGCTCCATCTTGCCCACATCATGATAGTAGGCCATTACCCGGGCCATCAGAGGGTTGGCGCCGATGGCTTCGGCCCCCGCCTCTACCAGGGAGCCGATCACGATCGAGTGGTGGTAGGTACCAGGCGCCTTCACCATGAGATCCCGGAGAAGCGGATGGTTCATGTTCGCCAGCTCCAGGAGGCGCAGATCCGAGGTACGCCCCGAAATCAGCTCCACCAGAGGCACGATGGCCACCACGAGCATGCTCATGAACACTCCGCCCAGCATGCCCGCCCAGAAAATCCAGGTCATGTCCTCCCACAGGCGCCCGAACGAGGCCGCATTCCTGGTGTTCGCGATAATACAAGCGATCATCGCCACATTGAGCGCGCCGGTGATCAAGCCGGCTCTATAGATCACGGACCGGGTTTTAATCGCCCGTGCCAGCTGTGCGGCGATCAGGGAGGAGCTGAGCACGTAGGCCGCGTAGAAGAAGTTCCGCTCGAGGAGGATCCCCGCCACCACTGCCAGCACGATGGAGAAAACAAGGGCCGGCTCCTTATCCATCAACATACGGGTGATCACGGCGCCCGCGGCCAAGGGGAGCATGTAGTAATAGAAATCAAACGGTACCTGCGGAAACTTCTCCACCAGGGCTTCCGCCGCGATGAACTGCATGCCCTTGATCCCGAGGATCGTGCCCACCATCAGCAAGCAGAGAGTGCCGATATCCTTCCACTTCAGGTGGAACGAGGCGATCCCGCCATGGAGAAAGCTCACGATCGAGAAAATGATGATGGACAGGAACACCGTGGTGAAGAACACCTGGAAGCGGGAATTATCGTTCTGCTCCTCCCGCTCCATCTGCCGCAGGATCGCAAGATGGCGGTTGTTGATCGTTTCTCCATAGCGAACGATGCTCTCGCCCTTGTTCACCTTCATGATCACAGGCTTGATGTCTTTTTTTACGGCCTGCCGGCGCTTATCCGTTTCCTGCCTGTTCAGAGTGAGATTGGGCACTACGAGCTTTTTGGCGATCGCCACGATCCGCTCGGAATAAGGCGTGAGGCCGGCCCCGGAGCGGCCCTCGAAAAACGAACGTGCCTTGAGCTCGATATCATTGCGAGCCATCTCCACATCAATAATGGCGCTCACGTTATTGAACGTGATCTCGGAGCGCTTTTCGCTGCCATCATCGAGCCGATTGAGAGTGATTCCACGGCCATTCTCAGCTTTCAGCTGCTCCCGCGAGCTCACGATCAGGTTGAGGTTCACATCCGCGAGAAGATGCTGGATGATTCGCTCCACTCTGGTCGCGAACTTAAGGCGAACCATCGTCTCAAACTGGACGTCGGTCATATCGATACCGAGGTTCTCGGAAAAATCCTTTTTTGCCAGAATGAATGCTTCGGTTTTTTCCAGCTCGCCCTGGGGAAGATGGCGCTCCCAGATATTCACCACGGCCTGGTGCTGCTTCCGAACCGCGGAGAACGACTGAGCCACCTTTGCCTTGGTATTGGCGGCCAGGCGGCGATCGTAGTCGTATACGGAAAGAATCGATTCCTGGGCAGTTCTTCTTTTGGCTTCCGTTGTTTCTTCGTCTTCCATTTCCATCGTGCGCTGGGCCACGAGATGGCGCTGGGCAATGTCGCCCAATTTATAATCGAGAAAAGGATCCGTGATTTGGCGATAAATGAAAAAGCTCAGAAGAAGAGCGGCCACAAAGATCAGGCACAGGCGGGCAAGATCGTATTGCTCAGCGATCAACTCCACTCTCGCCACGAACGGATGCTTTGGCTCGCCCGCGCGCGACTGCACGAACGGAAGCTCCCGTTTGATCTTGGCGAAGAGAGGATGGTTGGTTTCGAGAACGCTCTTGCCCTGCTTCTCGAACCGATTTTTGTCCTGATCAGGCATTGGCTATTTCATTCCAATTCTTCTATCTTATCAGATATATCGGTCTAGTTTCAGGGCTACCGTAGATTATTCCAGCTAATCTGCCTCCAACAGGGTTTCATGTGAAGGAAAACAAAACAAAGCGCGGAAGTCAGAATCGGTGGCTGGTGGGAATCACAGGCAATTTAGGCGCCGGAAAAAGCACTGTGGCAGAAATTTACCGGGAAGCGGGATTTTCCGTGTTCAGTGCCGACGAAATCGCTCGGGAGATCGTGCTTCCCAACGCCCCTGCCCTGAAGGAAATCCGGCTGCTTTTCGGGCCTAAAGCCATCCGCACCGATGGAAACCTGGACCGCGCTTTCGTGAGGGAAAAGATCTCCGAGGACCCCGATCTTCGCCTGAAGCTGGAAAGCATCACTCATCCACGAATCCAGAAACGTTCCCGCGAGCTAGCGGAAGCCGAGTTCAGGAAAGGGGCAAAAATTGTTTTCTACGAAGCGCCTCTTCTCTTCGAAGCGAAAAGCGAAACCGGAATGGACCTCGTAATCTGCGTGCATGCCCCGGAAGAAATGCTGCTGGCCCGTGCCACGAAGAGAGATGGCACTGATGCCGATGCGGCCAAGCGCTTGCTGGCGGCCCAGATGCCGCAGGACAGGAAAATGGAGCTTTCCGATTTCCTCGTTTTCAACGGGGGGAATCTTGAAGAGCTGAGAACCAACGCCCTCGAAGTTCTGGAGAAAATCAAAGAAGCGGCCGGATCGAGTTAGCCGCGCTCAGGACCATCGTTCCAGGTTGCCCTTGGCCTGCTCGTTGATCAGCAGGCTGGTCTGGCCCAGCTGAGCTGCTACAGCGCCTTTTTTGTCGAGATCCCGCAGCACCTGCACGGCCTTATCCGCCTCGCCAAGCTGCGTGCCTCCCGCTTCTCTCCAGCGATGAAACAGCTCCACGAAACGGTCCTGCTCGGCCTTGATCTCTTCCAGCAAATCGTTTTCCACTCCGGCTCCATTGAGGTGGGCCACCAAAGCGCCTCCCGGGTGTGCGGAGAGAAAATCCCTTACCTTCGAGGCAAGACTTCCGGCCTTTTCCGTGAATCGCGCCAGCTCATGCGCGAAAGCCCTCGACCGGGACGCATACTCCCAATAGCCGGGATCCCGGATCAGGCTGAGATTCACGCTATGCACCCGGGCGGCTTCGGCGAACTGGTTGAGCTCTTCGAGATCATTGCTGTAGTTTTCCAGCTCGGCGCGCACCTGGGCCGTGGCGATCCGAAGCTGGTCTTCGAACTTCCGGGCCTTTTCCAGGACCACGGCCTGATGCCTCAGATCATGCAGAAGCCTCTGACGATTCACCACGAAGCGCTCCATATCACGCTCCGCCACGCAAACTTCGTCGTGCCAGCTTTCTTCCCCGTCAAATACTTTTGCCACCAGCGAAAGAGCCTCGGAATGCCGCCCTCTGATCTCCGCGAGCTCGGCGCTCAGCCTGGCAAGCACCTCCTGCTGCCGGTCTACCTGATCTGAAAGAGCCTCTGTCTCGCTCTTCCAAAGGAGCTCACGTTCCTCGCCTTTGGCCTTGAAGGTGGAAAGATCTTCAATCATGGCCTGAACCGCCGGAACGTCATTCACGTTCGGCATCAGCTCCACGGGATAGTGATGAGTGATCTTGTGAAGCATATCCCTCGTGCGCTCCAGTTGGGCGGCGATGCTTCGGTTCACGCGCTCGGATTCGTCGCCAATCTCTCTCCAGAAGATCACTTTCCCGCCCACAAGCGGCCCGCTGGTGATGGGATTCATCACGAGCTCAAAAGGAAGCCAGGCATTGTCCTGCTTCACGAACAGCTCGAACTTGGCTTCTGTTAGCCCGGCTTCCGCGGAACGAATCATCTCCAGCAGCACTTCGGGCTCTCCGTCCCGGGGCTTCAGTTTTTCCTGAGTGAAGATATCTTCGGTGCTCCACTCCTTGCCCGGAGCCAGGCCGAAGATCGCCCCCGCGCTTTCGTTCCAGTGCTTCAAAGTGCGGTCTTTGGCCATCACAAGACAGGGGGAGCGCAACGAACGGGGTATGGATAGAAGCGTATGGCAGGACCGGAGAAAGGCTTCCTCGGCCCTCTTGGCCTCCGCAACTGCATAGGCCCATTCCTCATCGGCCTGTATCGATTTCAGGGCCGCTTCGGTCTGAGGATCGGAGCGTTCGGATCCGAAGGTGCGCAGAAAAGCCAGGAAAGTGTCCATCTTCAGGGAGGAGCGCACCCGTATCACCTTGTATCCCAGATACAGGCTCAGAAAGGCGGAGGCGGTGATCAAGAGCGAGAGAAATGAGATATAGAGAAAGGTGCGGCGGGTGTCGTCCACGCCGAGATCAATGCTCTGATAAACTTGGCGCGCCAGAGCCGGAAGCGCTTTTTCCAGTTTTGCGAGTGCCTCGGCCTTCTCCGCTTTAAATTTCAGTTGTTCCGTGAAACCGCGTTCATAGCTAAGCAAGGTGGACGTCAAGGCGCCCACTCTGGCCACCAGATCGGCCCGGGAGGAGATGATGGGCTTCAAGCCTTCGAGGCGTTCCCTGTTTCTCTTGATATAAACCTGCTCCGCCTCATCCGTTTCGTTCAGAAGGCTGTTCTGGGTGTCGAAAAGCACGTTCAGGTAGGCGGCCCGCAGCCTGATATCCCCGTTGGGAATCTCTTTTCTGTAGGCGTTCACGAGGGATTCCATCAGCTCGCGCTTCCTGGTGAGCCCGAATCTCGCTTCCGCTTCCTTTGGTTTGGAAGCGAAAACGGAAATCACCGATGCGGATGCTTTCTTGAGCTCCTTCGCGCCTTCACTTTCCCGCCCGAAGCCGTTCACGTTCTCCAGAAGCTTGATCGCAGTACGGGCTTCCTCGGGCTGCTCAGCCTGTTTCAGGCGATCGTGATATGCCTGAAGATGGGACAGGAGGCGCTTCTCGGTGATATTGCCCGATCCCCCGGCCTCCACCGACTGAAAATACCCACCCAGGGAAATCGCGAGAGCGAAAGAGAGCGCTCCGCAACTGGCGGCGGCCAGCAGAAAATAGGCTCTCGAGGACTTCATGCTTGGCCTCCCGAGTTTTCACGATAAAACCGCACGAGAGCGGTTCCTTCAAACAGAGGAAGAATCCGGCTCTCCCCTTCTGAATGGAAGAGAGCGAAAGCCTGCAGCCAGGAATCGGGGGCGGTGAAGCCCTCCGCCTGCGCCTTCCTCGCCAGCACTTTTCCACCCAATGATTCGCAGGCGATCCAGAATTGAACATCGGCCACGCCGATTCGAAGAAGCACACAATCCTCACAGGATCCGGGCACCATACCGTGGCCCTCGCTCAAGCGAAGCACCAAGGCACCGGCGGGGGGGCGGCCTTGGCCTCTTTCCAGCCTCTCGGCCACACAAGTGGTTGGAATCAGAACTTCGAATTCCCCGTCTTTTACCAGGAGGCCGTCTAAACGGTTGTGGGCCAGGGGCACCTTGAATTCGATCACTCCGCCGAAATCCGGGAACGACGATCGCCCGAACCAGCCGCCACAGCGGGCGATGTGGTCGCGAAGCTTATCCACCTGCCGATCCGTGCCGGTGGGAAAGGCGTTTTCTTCCCCGGGCAGATACCCGGCGCCGTCGTCGGTAAGACGGAACTGGATCTCAGAGGGGCTGGCCTGCACTTCCACGTAAATGGATCCGGGAGAAAAAAGATTGAGACGCGCGCGCTCCTGGCGACTGAGCGACTTCTGGCTTCGCAGGCTTGCCCGGAATCCCGCCACTATGGCACCCATCACGAGCTCGGCCATCTCCATGGATATTTTGCCTTCCCCGTAGTGGGAAACGGCGATTTCGCAACCTTGGGCGGACGCATCCTGGATCAGAAGGGCAAGGATTTTCTGGACAAAGTCGCTGGCCGATACGCTCTTGGTGAGCTGCTGCTCGTGCACCAGATTGCCCAGACTTTTCAGGGATTCGATCGCGTCTTTGAAAAGAACTTCGGAGCCGAATTCCAGGGGCTCGGGGCAACGCAAGCTCTGGCGCTCGTTGGCACCCGCAATTCGGCCGAGCTCCTCGAGCTTCTCCTCGAGAAAGGCGAGTTGCTCTCTGATCTGCTGCCGGTTTGCCTGCACCCACTCCCTCCTGGAGAAATCCGGCCGTCAGGCCAGCAGTTGCACGAATTCGTCGAAATTATTCTTAAGCTTTGCCTTGAGACGAAGCACTGCCTGGGTGTGAAGCTGGCTCACGCGGCTCTCGGTTACTTCGAGCACGCGCCCAATCTCTTTCAGGTTCATGTCTTCGTAATAATATAATGCAAGCACAAGGCGCTGCTTCTCGGGAAGATCGGCGATGGCCTTCTCCACCATCCCCTTGAGATTGGTGCGGGAAACCTCGGCGAACGGGTTGTTGAGCTTTCCGTTCTCGATCAGGCCGAGCATGCTCTTTTTATCGGTTTTGGTGAGGCTGTTCAGATCGTCATAGTTCAGGAGAGATACCGAGCGAACTTCACTCAGAAGCTCCGAGTACTCTTCCGGGGATATCTTCAGCTCCTCGCAAACCTCTTGATCAGTTGCGGGCCTGCCACGCGCCTGTTCGATCCGGGCAAACACACGCTCAAGCTGCTTGGCTTTTTCGCGCACGGAACGTGGAACCCAGTCCTGGGAGCGCAGCTCATCGAGCATGGCGCCCCGGATCCGGAACTCAGCGTAGGTTTTGAACTTGTTATCACGGGTGTGATCGTATTTATCCACCGCATCCATCAGCCCGATCACACCGGAGGAGATGAGATCATCGAGCTCGATATTTGCCGGAAGGCGAATGGCGATCTTCTGTGCGAGGTATTTCACGAGAGAGGCATACTTCACCACGATCTCATCTTTGGTGAGGCCGTCGATCGTTTTTACCTTTTCCTTTTTGGAAGACCTCGGGCGGGACTCGGATTGATTCTTGTATTTGTCTACGGCCTTATTCATTGCCTCTCTCCTCCGTGATCAGGCGTGGCCCAGAAGTGCTCTGAAGAACTGAACGTTCCCCCCGTTCGCAACCATGCGTTCGGTCGGCCTGAATAACGTATCGGCCAGAGCAGAAAAATTTTTAGCGGCATTCGAACTCGGATAGGCGGAAACGATGGGCTTCCGCTGCCGGATAGCGTAAGTCCAGAGATCATCCCAGAGCACATGACCGAGATAGTCGATGGACACGTTCAGGAAACGATCCGCCACTGCCGTGATCTTCTGGTAAACGCGAAGAGCTTCCGCCTCGGAGCGCGCTTGATTCACCAGAAGCTGAAAGTCCTTGATCTTGTGCTTCTGGCTGAGAACCTTTACCAGAGCGTAGGCGTCCGCGATCGAGGTGGGCTCGGGAGTGGCCACCACGATGATCTCGCCGGCCGACGAATTCAGCCAGGTAACATCGTCGCTGATACCGGCACCGGTATCGATCAGCAGAACGTCGTAGCCGTTTTCCAGGCCCTGCATCAGCTCCACGAGCTGCCACTTCTGTTCGTCATTGAGCTGCGACATCGCCATTACGCCGGACGAGGCCGGAAGAATGTCCACATTGGGCGCCACTCTCAGAATCACTTCGCGGGCGTCGAGCTTTCCATTCAGCACGTCATGAATGGTGCCTTGAGGCTTCAGGTCCAGCATGATGTCGAGATTGGCCAGGCCAAAATCCCCATCAAGCAGAAGCACCCTTTCGCCTTTGGAGGCGAGGGTCATGGCGAGATTCGCCACCACACTGCTCTTTCCCACCCCGCCTTTTCCGCTCGTAACCGAGATCACCCGGGGCGGATTCACCCGCTTGCCGTCTCTTAACCGCCTTAGATGGCGCGCCTTGCTCAGCTCCAACATTCAGTCCCTCCTGGACTATCAACAGTGAATGACAAACTACAAATCGAGGACCAGATCCACTACCCGCTCGGCACTCGCTTTCTCGATATCCTCGGGAACGCGCTGGCCCACGGTGAAGTAAAGCAAAGGCAGCCCGCAGCGGCGCTGCACATTGTAAATGCAGCCGTAGGCGCTGGTTTCATCGAGCTTGGAAAACACCAGGCCCATCGGGGTGAAAATCCGGAAACGAGCCACCACTTCGTTGATGTCGCTGTCTTTGGTGGTTGCGCTAACCATCAGCACGCTTCTGGAGTTCTCGATACCGGCGAGCATATGCCGGAGCTGAAGCAGGCTTTCCTGGTCTTTCTGCGAACGACCGGTGGTATCGATTAGAACCAGATCTAAGCTGGAGAAATCATAAATCGCCTGATTGAGCTCTTCCTTGGTATTGACGCTCCGAAAGGGCACGTTCATGATCTTCGCGTAGGTGGCGAGCTGATCCGCCGCCGCCACTTTGTACGAATCAAGATTGATCAGGCCCACGCGAAGCCGCTTCTCCAGGATCCCAAGGCTCGCGATTTTCGCGATCGTGGTGGTCTTGCCCACTCCGGTAGGCCCCACGAGGCTGATCACGGAGCAGCGAGAGCTGCCGGAGGCGGCCCCAACGCCATCGAGAAGATCCCCCACTGCGATCTCGCTCATCATCTGCTCGGCAATTTTTTCTTGAATCAGGGCCTCATCATGCAGCTCAGAGGCATTGAGCTCGAAAGCCGCGGCACGAACGAGATGCCGGGCCAGCTTCTTCTCCACTCCGGCGGTAACCAGATCCTGCATGGATTTGATGAGCTCATCGGATAGATCCACATCGGCCTCATCGCGGCCGCCATCACGTGCCGAGGCGCCGGAAGCGAGCTCCACCACCATGCTCTTCAGCTGCTCGATATCCGCTTGAAGGCTCTTCACCTGGCTGCTTTCGTTGCGGGAATAGGCCGGGGTATCCAGCACGGGGCGCTGCCCGCCTGCGGGTTCATCGTCGCCGATGTCGATATAGCGCCGCTCCCTGGTGCCCACCGGCTGCGCAGTTTCATAACGGGGGGCCTGTGGCGCCGGTGCCTTGGGCCGGGGAGCCGGGGCTGGGGCTGAGGCTTCCGCCCGAGGCTCGGCCTTTGGCTTACCGGTAGCTCTCGGAGACAATTGAACCCGTTCCTTCCCGGCGCGCTTGAGCTGCTTCTCAAAGTAGTCGTTGTAAATCTCCGCCTGCTTGGAGGCCTTGGATCCCCAAATTTTTTCCTTCACGTCCTGGGGCAGATTCTTCTCGGCCGCCATCTTCTTTTTGAGATCTTTTTCGGCTATCGCGGCGGTCACCTCCACTGAGGCCTTGCTCATCAAGCCGAAACCGCTCTTGATGTGCTTGGTGGAAAGAATGATTGCTTCGGGACCAAGCTCCCGCTTGATCACCTTGAGGGCCTCCTGCATGGTAGGCGCTTCGAATTTCTTAACCTGCATCTTCTAACCTCACGATTCCAATCGATTTGAGATTCACATTAGGCGCGATCTCATTGTGGGAGAGAACTACCAAGCTCGGGATAAAACGCTCCACGAGCCGTTTGAAGTGATAGCGGATCGAAGGCGAGCAAAGCACCACCGCCTGGGAATACTGCTCGAGCGAACGAGCCACATCAAGATTGAGTGATCCCAGAAGCCTCCGCACGAAGTCGGGATCGGTGGCGAGCTCTTGGCCGCGCTCAGTATTCACGATCGAACTGGCGATCGTTTCCTCGATCTGCCGGTCCAGCGTGAGAATCACGAGCTCGTTGCCTCCCGTAACAAGACGGGTGGTGATCGAGCGATGCAGCGATGAGCGTGCCGCCTCCGTGAGCATAATGGGATCCTTGGTGGAACCCGCCACTTCCAGAAGGGATTCGAGGATCGAGCGAAGATCGCGGATCGGCACCTGCTCACGCAGCAGATTCTGCATCACACGAAGCAGGAGCGCGGGAGAAACCATGTTCGGTACCAGATCTTCCACCACTTTCGGATACTGCTCCTTGAAATTGTCGAGCAGCGTTTGAAGCTCCTGCCGCCCGAAGAGCTCGGGAAGGTGCTTCTTCAGGATCTCGGTGAGGTGCGTGGCCATCACGGTGGAGAGATCCACCACCGTATAGCCGTTCATCGTGGCGGTGTCTTTGTTGTTCTGGGAGATCCAGATCGCCGGCAGGCCGAAAGCCGGTTCGGTGGTGGGCACGCCCGCCACCGGATCGGTTACGTTGCCGGGATCCATGGCGAGGAGGTGATCCACCATCAGCTCCCCGCCTCCGATGCTCACGCCCTTGAGCATGAAGTTGTATTGGCCCGGGCTCAGCTGGAGATTGTCGCGGATGCGAAGGCTCGGAATGATCACGCCCATATCCAGAGCGAACTGGCGGCGGATCTGGTTGATCCTGGTAAGAAGTTCGCCGTTCTGCTCCGGATCCACGATGCTGATCAAGCCGTAGCCCACCTCGAGTTCGAGAATGTCCATAGGAAGAAGGCTTTCGATCTTCTCCGAGGTTTCCTTCGTTTTTTCCTTGGCCGCGATGGCCTCGACTTTCGCCTTTTCCTCTCTCGTGGTGGACAAGCGCCAGGCTCCATAGCCCAGGCCGAGTGCGATCGCCAGAAATGGAAGAGCAGGGATGCCGGGGATGGCCGCCACCACCACCATCGAACCGGCCGCAATACCCAGCGCTTTGGGGTGCTGGGTAAGCTGGGAGCCGAATTCGGAAGAGAGGCTTCCCGCGCTGGATGCACGAGTAACGATCAAACCTGCTGCGGTGGAAATGATGAGAGCGGGAATCTGGGAAACGAGACCGTCGCCCACGGTGAGAAGCACGAACACTTCCGCGGCTTGGCCCACGTTCATTCCACGCTGAACGGTTCCGATGATGATACCGCCGATAATGTTCACCACCACGATCAAGATGCCGGCAATAGCATCACCGCGCACGAACTTGGAGGCACCGTCCATGGCTCCGTAGAAATCGGCTTCCTGGGCTACGGATGCACGCCGTTTTCGGGCCTCGGCCTCATTGATCACGCCGGCATTGAGATCGGCATCGATCGCCATCTGCTTACCGGGCATAGCGTCCAAGGTGAAGCGCGCGGCCACTTCAGCCACGCGGCCGGCACCTTTGGTGATCACCACGAAGTTGATCACTACAAGGATCACGAAAATCACGATACCCACGGCGTAATTGCCGCCCACCACGAATTCCCCGAAACTCCGGATGATCACACCGGCCGCCGAAGTACCTTGTTCTGGGCCATGCATCAGCACCAGCCTGGTGGATGCCACGTTCAACGCAAGACGGAAAAGGGTAAGCGTGAGGAGCAAGCTCGGGAACACGGAAAAGTCGAGCGGTTTGGCCGCATACGTGGCCGTGAGAAGGAGAACGATCGAGATAGCGATCGACATCGTCAAGAAAATGTCGACGAGAAAGGACGGAAGCGGAACGATCATCAGGATCAGGATGCCGACGAGGCCGGCGGCCATAAGCAGGTCGCCGTTCCTGGCGAGCTGCATGAACCCTGATTTTCCGCTATTTTCGTTCACTTAACCACCCATCCTAGGCCGTTAAAGTTTCGTGCGTCCTTTGAGCCGGTACACGTAAGCGAGAACTTCTGCCACCGCTTGGTAGAGCGATCTCGGTACGCTTCCTCCCACCTTCACTGACTTATGCAGGGCCCGGGCCAACGGCACGTTCTCCACCAAAGGCACGCCATTCTTCCGTGCAACCTCTTTAATTCGCTGGGCTACCAGATCTGCGCCCTTCGCCACCACCTTTGGGGCCGCCATTTTTTCGGCGTCATACTTCAAAGCAACCGCAAAGTGCGTCGGGTTTGTGACGACCACGTCGGCCTTGGGCACTTCCTGGAACATCCGCTTGCGTGCACGCTCACGCTGCAGGGAGCGAATTCTGGCTTTGAGTAGCGGATCCCCTTCGCGCTGTTTGTGTTCCTGCTTGAGCTCGGCCTTGGTCATCATCAGGCTCTTGCGGTAGCGGTATTTCTGGTAGCCGAAGTCGATCGCAGCCACCACGAATAAGCCTACGCACACGCCGCCCACGAGGCGGAAAGCCGTGGAGCTCATATAAGAAAGGAAGGCGGCGCTGTCCATGTCGGTCATGGAAGCGGAACCGATGATTTCGCTCTTCAGCATCATCCAGGTAACCGTGATCACCGCGGCGAGTTTTAAAACGGACTTCAATCCCTCCATCAGCGCTGTCATCGAGGCCAGCCGTTGAAAGCCGCTCAATGGGTTAATCCTGCTGAATTGGGGAGCAAGGGGCGTCCATGTATAGAGAAAACCGAACTGAGCCACCGAACCGGCCACCCCGGCCACAAAACCGGCGGCGGCGATCGGAAGCACCAGGCGGGCGCTCTCGCCCAGGCAAAGGAGCATCAGAACGCGAACGCGCTCCACGGACAAATCCGCAGCGGCAGCCTCGAAAAAGATCCTGCGCATGAAATCCATGAAGCCGCCCGCCAGCGACGGCCCCATCCCGTACATCACCGCAAGGGTAGCCATAAGCACGAAAAGGGACGTAAGCTCTTTCGACTGCGCCACCTGCCCTTCCTTGCGGAAGTCGTCGAGGCGCTGCTGGCTGGGCTCTTCTGTTTTTTCGTCGTCTGATTCCGACTGCTGCTTTTCAGCCACCAGCCCCTCCCCAATTCCCTATGACAGGATGTGCATCAGCTCCTGTAACCGGCCCGCCATCATCTGAAATACTGCGCCCATATCCGTGCCGAACATAGGCATGGAAAGAGAGAGCACAAGGAATCCGGCCAGGATGTTCACGGTAAAGCTCACCACGAACACGTTAATCTGCGGAACGGCTTTGGCGATGATTCCGAATGCGCAGTTGATCATGAAGATCATCAGCGCCATCGGAGCTGAAAGGCGCGCGGCGATCCAGAATACCTGGGTAGAGGTTTCGAGAACGAAGGCCGCTACGTTTTTCGTGAATTCAAACCCTCCGATGGGCACTACGGAATAGCTCTGCACCAGGGCTTTCAGGAAAATATGATGTCCATCGAGCACAAGGAAAAGCAAAGTAGCGAAGATCATGATGAGATGGGAAATCACCGGCATATTGCTCTCGGTGTGGTGATCGTAAGCCGCAGCCATATTGAATCCCATCTGGTTGCCCATATGGCCGAAAGCGAAAGTAAGCGCCTCAAAGAAAAGCTTTGCCGTGAATCCCAGAACCAGGCCCACGGCACCTTCTTTGATCACGAGAGCAGCGATTCCCATATCACTGCCTGCCAGAGCCGTTACATGCACCAAGCCCTGGGAGGCGGCCACCGGAAAAACCACCAGGTTGATGGTGAAGGCGAGAAATATCTTCACCAGCTGCGGGAGATTGGAATCGCTGAAAATCGGGAGCACCAGAAAAAGGGCCACTATCCTCGTGAGAGAGGCAAAGAATGGAATGATCTCAGCTTCGGAGAAACCAAGAGAAGGCACGCTTACCTCACGTAGGTGGGCAGAGCGGTGAAGAGTTCCGTGGTGTAGCTCGTCAGCATCTGGGTCATCCAGGGAGCGAGAATCACCATCATCACCACGATGGCCAGCATCTTGGGAATGAAGGTAAGAGTGGCCTCGTTGATCTGAGTTACCGCTTGGAAGATACTCACGATCAAACCAACCACCAGGGCGGAAATCAAAAGAGGCGAAGCGAGAAGAACCGTGGTCCAGATCGCGTCCCGCCCTAAACTGAGAACTACGTCTTCTGTCATCCCCTACCCCCTGAGCCTATCCGAAGGACCGCACCAGCCCGCCGATCACCAGCTCCCAGCCATCCACGAGCACGAAAAGCAGAAGCTTGAACGGCAGAGAGATCACCACGGGCGGAAGCATCATCATACCCATCGCCATAAGCACCGAGGCCACCACCATGTCGATGATCAGGAAGGGCAAGTAA